>NZ_JACHDY010000001.1:736561-1104841 GCF_014201315.1 Edaphobacter lichenicola | reverse complement strand
TGATGCTGTCCAGCGCGGCGTCCTCTCCATCGAGGCGAACCACCAACCGCACGCGCTCTTTCAACTTGTGCGAAAGAATACTGTAAGAGATCTGGAAGCGCGGCTCCGAGGGGTACCAGTCGACGGCGGTGACATCCTCAAGGAAGTTGTAACCAGCCTGCTGGACTGCTTTCGCCGCGGCGACGATGTTCTCGCGAGCCACGGTAAGGGTCAGCTCGGCGCGGTCGAACTTGGCGTCAGTCGCGAGGTCGGCCAGAGCTTTGACTGCGGTGTTTTCAGGATGCGCCTCGAAGACGGCCTGTTTGCCCTTGATGGCAGAGGCTGGATCGTACATTAGAGGTCTCCTTTATCGTTCGCCCAATCCAGGATGCCCTTCTTCCAGACGTAAAAGAGGCCGACAGCAACGAAGCCGAGGTAGACGAGCATCTCGTAGAAGCCGAACATGCGCGAGCCGGTAATTGCCGGCAGGCGGCGGAAGATCACCGCCCAGGGCAGCATGAAAACAGCTTCAACATCGAACAGGATAAATAGCATCGCGACCATGTAAAAACGTACGGTGAAACGGCCGCGAGCGTCGCCGGTCGCCTCCATGCCGCACTCATAGACTGAGGCCTTGGTGCGTGAATTTTTGTGTTTTCCGATGAGAAATGAGGCGCCCACCATGCCCACAGCCAGCCCGAGGGCGGCCAGAACCTGAAGCACGAGTGGAAGGTAGTTCCAAATGTAGGGGTAACTGTGCATGGCCATCTTCGACTCTAAGATTGCGGCTGGCAAGTGTCAAGCGATTGTCAGGACAGTGTGCGGCTATCGAAGTAATGCTATGTACATATTGATCAATCGATTACCGAAGAGTGCGCTGACTAGTCCGCCGATCGAAAGAAAGCTGCCGAAGGCAAGTCTGGAGGTCGCTCCTGCCCTGCCGCGCGCCAGAAGGACGACTCCATAGACCGCAGCCGCTAACGTTCCAAGGAAGAGGGAGAGGATCGCTGGCCAGAAGCCGAGAAAGGCCGCGATCATGGCAAGAAGCTTCACGTCGCCCAGGCCCATGCCGTCGCGGTGGCGGACTGCCTTGTAGAGCCAGCGGATGAGTAGAAGCAGGAGCGCTGCTCCGCAAACAGCCGCGATGCGACCAAAGATCAGGCTCTCCGGACCGGTAAAGAAGAGATTGCCGCGATCGACCACACCACCGGGACTGGTGAGTTGGATGTGGTGTTTGGTCAGGACGACCTCATCTTCGTTTGGCCCGAGGAAGAGGGCCTGTGTGCAGACAAGGAAGAGAGCGACGGCGATGCCGCCAAGCGTGAAGGAGTGAGGCAGGATCATGGTCTGCCAGTCCATCACCATCAGGCCGATGAGGAGAAAGCCAAGAATGGCGACACCAACCAGAGACAAGCAATAGCCCACGATCTGGGCTTCGGTAGGGAAAGGTATTGGGTTTGCTCCAATCGCTGTATCTAAATGCATAGCGTCCCAAAACAAGCGAGCCACGCTCAACAGCCACAAACCCATTGCGAGTTCGACCAATGGATAACGCCACGGAATAGGCTGTTTGCAGTCCCGGCATCGACGACGAAGAACGATCCAACTTATAAGGGGGACATTGTCGTACCAGCGGATGGGCGCTCCACACTCTGGGCATCGCGAGCGCGGGTGGACGACCGACTCACGCTGCGGCAATCGCGAGATACAGACGTTGAGGAAGCTGCCAAAGAGAAGTCCAAGGAAAAACGCCGCGAAGAGAACGATGCCAAGCTGGTCCACCCGATGAGTATACGGTTTCACGGCCGCGCTTACAGGATAGGCTAAGAGGCGGAAGTCCGGACCTAAGTCTCTTCCTTCGAAGACTTTGGACCAAAAAAGTATAGGTAGGCGTCAAGCCTAGAAATCGACGTGCATGCGGACCGATTCGACCAGCACAGGGCCTCGATCCTGGTTGTAGCCGGGGTGCTCGATGAACTGCAGGTCCAGCGCGTAGTAGATTCCCCGCCAGGTGTGCAGGTTGTAGTAGCTCTCGAGGATGTCCTCGCGCGCGTAGTTCAGCTTGCCGTCGCCCAGCAGAAAACCCAGACCGCCGAGCTTCAGATACTCCTGGTGATCTTTCTTGATGGCATTCGAGACAAAGACCAGCCCGACCTTATCATTTGGGCGCGACCATCCGCGGCCAGAGTAGTCGCCGCCAAACTCCACCGTCTGATCCACTTCGGTGTAGGCAAAGGACTCATGCTGGCCTTCGTTCCATCCGAAGCGGCCAAAGACGCGCAGATCCTTCGTCACCTCTTGCTCGAAATTCAAGCCAAAGCCATACTTCACCGCGCTGAACTTTTCGTGCAGCTTGATGTCCGGGGTAGGATCTTCGCCCGCGAGAAAAGCTCTATTGGCATCGCGGTACAGACCCATGTGAGCGTGATTGACGTAGCTCAGTACGCGGACGGTGCCCTTGCGATCGGGCGGTAGCAGACTTCCCAGCAGGGGCTTGCGCAGCTCAAACTCCCAGTTTTGCCCGCTGGCACGCCGCAGAGCCCAGTCCAGATCGATCCCGTTGGCGACCGTGGGCATCAGTGCGAGCGCGTATCGTGCGGACCAGACCTTGTCGTCGTATTCGCTGACGATGCCGTAGGTGTAGCCGCGCGTGTCGGCCGCGTAGTCCCACGCGCCGTTGTTGTCGACGGTCCAGTTCATGAACTGAAGATGGCTGTCACTGCCGATGCTGTTGATGTCGAGAAAGTCGGGCAGACTCATCTTGCCGATGTGAAACTCCAGGCGGCGCTCCGGCACCTCAGTACCAAGGGAAAACTGTGACTGGGTATTTTCCACGAGCTTGCTGGTGAAGCCGATCGTCTGATGGAGTTGCACACGGGCCATGTAGGGCGTCGAACCGAGATTCGGATTACGGACCACATCGAGATTCGTGAAGCCGGCCAGTCCCAGGGCCTCGCTGTCGCCCCGGCCGCCTGCAGATTCGAGGTCGAAGAGAGCGTCCAGCGCGAACTTCGGATTAGTGACTACTTGCGCACCCAGATAAAGCGTGCCGAGCAGGGATGTCTTATATTCCCCTCGCGGCAGAAGGCTATTGACGCCTTCGTAGGGCGAATGGAACGGCCCATGCGCCTGAAGGATGATGTTGGCCTGCCCGCCGATGAAGAATCGCGAATGCTCCCAGTGCGGAAACATGGTCAGCGCGGGATCGGTGCTCTCGGGGGACGGAGTCGGCGCGTCGGGCTGTGGCGTCTGCTCTGGACCTGCTCCGGTGACACTCTGCGCCGTGGCAAAGTTGCAGGCAAGAAACAGAAGGGCTAGAGTGCCTGCAAGGCAGCCCCTTCTGGCATGGTTTCTAGTCATTGAACTCTAATCTTCAGGCCTGAAGATTAACAGAAAGAGAACGACGATGCCTAAATTATGAGTGTGCGGGGTTTGCAATCAATAAATAGTCTGGGGCAAGTCGCCCGAGATTTGAGAACGATTTCGCGCGCCAGGTTACTTGGATCTCGCACCGACAACAACCAGGCCCAAACCGGCAATCAGTGCGATCGTGCTCAGAATGGGAGAGAGTGGCAACGTGTCCTGAGTCTTGCGCGAGATCTGAATAGGTCCCGCGTCGACGACTTTCTTCTCGTGCGTAAAGGAGAGGCCGCCGGTGGCGTATCCGATAATCCCAAGAACAATAAGGAGAATTCCAACAATAGTTGCTGCCTTCATAAGAGAACCCTTCTTCGACGCGAGGATCGCGACTAAACCTCTGATGCAGAGTGCAACCTCTGCAGATGTACCATCCCCACGCTTTTGCTGGCGCACTTGCACGCAACCGGAACTCGGGAGTAGTCTGCCTTTACACGGGAAAGGAGGATGGTCCTGCCTATGAAAATTGACAGTACATGTAGTTCAACGCAACGTGAGGTGACTGAGGCTTAGAGCGTCCATAGCTCTAGTCCTGGCGGTCTTTGTAGTAGAAAAGTCCACGCCGAGGCCAAGTCCGAGTATGGACGCCTCAGGTCAATCTCAACAGTTCACCGCCAGGCGGCTCGCTGCTCTCCAGAGTGCGAGCCGTTTGCGTTTTGCCGGCATCCTTCCGATAGGATATTAACTATGAAACCTCTGGTGATCGCAGGACGAGCCTTTCAATCACGACTGATCGTCGGCACAGGGAAGTACAAAGATGGCGCCGAGACCCAGGCTGCCATCGAAGCCTCAGGAGCGGAGATGGTGACGGTTGCCGTCCGGCGGGTCAACCTCGATCGCACGAGCGAGTCCTTGCTGGACTTCATCGACCCAAGGCGTTATTTTCTGCTGCCCAATACAGCCGGGTGCTACACCGCCGACGAGGCGATCCGCGCTGCGCGGCTGGGGCGCGAGGTGGGGCTCTCGGACTGGGTCAAGATCGAGGTGATCGGCGATCAGCAGACGCTCTATCCCGATGTGCAGGCGACGCTCGAAGCCACCCGCGTGCTGGTCAAAGAAGGCTTCACCGTTCTGCCGTATACGTCGGACGATATCGTCTTTGCCAAGCGGCTGATTGACGCGGGAGCCGCGGCTGTCATGCCTCTCGGAGCACCCATCGGCAGCGGGCTTGGACTGCAAAATACGGCCAACCTGCGTATTCTGCGAGAGCTGATCACGGAGGTGCCGCTGATCGTAGATGCAGGCGTCGGCACAGCCTCCGATGCTGCGGTCGCGATGGAATTGGGCTTCGATGCTGTGTTGATGAATACCGCGATAGCTGCGGCGAAGGACCCCTTGCTGATGGCCGAGGCGATGCAGCATGCCGTCCTCGCCGGGCGGCAGGCCTTTCTTGCTGGCAGAATGCAACGCAAACTCTACGCCACGGCCAGCTCCCCACTCGAGGGGATCTCCCGCTAGTGCACGCAGTTCTTTCGGTGGACTCAACTTCGATAGTCCGAAGCTGCTACCAGATGCAGTAAACTTCGCCCATGCGAGTCTTCGGCATCGACTGCGGAACGGAGTTCACCGGCTACGGGGTGGTGGAGGTGGATGGCGACGCCCGCACGCCTCGTCTCATTCACCTGGCGGCCGGTACGATTCGGCTCAACAAGAAAGAGAAGACACCTCAGCGGCTCGCTCAGGTCTACGCTGAGTTGACCGCCTTGATGACCCTGCATCAGCCGGAGATCGTCGCCATCGAGGAGGTATTCTTCTCCGCGAATGCAAAGTCTGCGCTGAAGCTTGGTCAGGTGCGCGGTGTGGCGATGCTGGCCGCAGCGACCTGCGGAATGCCCGTGGCGGAGTATGCTCCACTCTCGATAAAAAGCTCCGTGGTTGGTTACGGACTGGCCGCCAAGGAGCAGGTGCAGTTCATGGTGAGGCGTCTGCTCGACAACGAGAATGCCTTCGACTCCGCAGATGCTGCTGACGCGTTGGCGATTGCGATCTGCCACATCCATACCGCTCAGACACTCGAACTCCAGGGCGCGCGCCGATGAGAGCGACAACGAGCATAGTACTTGGCACAGCGCTTTTTCTGGGTTCCAGCTTTGTGGCGATCGCTCAAACGGCCGAACCTGCGGCGGCTGTGTCCCCCAGCGCCGAGGTCACTTTTCAGTTCGACCGCACGGGGCTTCCGGTTCCGCGTTTCACGCTGCGGATTCATGAGAACGGAACGGGCACCTATCAGGCGGATCAGGCCGAGACTCCAGCAACGCAGACCTCGATGCGGGGCCAGGCGGCGCAGCATGTCGATCGACCCATCAACCTGACTTCGGGCACCGTCGCAAAGGTCTTCAAGGCGGCGCGCTCGCTGAATCATTTCAACGTCGAATGCGCCTCCAAGGCGAAGAACATAGCCGACACCGGCACGAAGACGCTTACGTACGCCGGCTCCGATGGATCGGGATCGTGTGTCTACAACTACTCAGAGAACAAAACTGTAGGCACGCTGACCGATATCTTCCTCGGAGTCGCCTCCACACTGGATGAAGGACGTAGGCTGGAGTTTCTGCACCGCTACGACCGCCTCGGCCTCGATGCCGAGATGAACTCCTTCGCGGACGAGGTGAAGGAGGGACGCGCGCTCGAAATGGGAACGATCTCGCCGACGCTGGCCGCAATCGCGGACGACACAGCCGTGATTCAACGCGTTCGATTGCGTGCGGCAAAGATGCTGGAGCAGGTTGCCGCGGACAGTCATTAGGATCCTGCAATACGCAGGCATCGGGAACAATCTCTTCAGTCGCTATCGGCAACGACATGCGACAAAGAACGATAGAGCTCTGCCATGGATTCCAGCGCGAGTGATTCGGCGCGTGCCTGTGCGGGAACGCTGGCTGGCCACGCTCGAGAGAGCTGTTCGGCCGAGTAGCCAGCGGCACGGAGGTTGTTCTGCAGAGTCTTGCGTTTCTGCGCAAAGCACTGCTTCAGGAAGAGGTTGAACTCTTCAGGATCTACACCAAGCTCAGCAAACCGTGGCGCGAAGTGCAGCCGAAGCACGGTGGAGTAAACATCGGGAGGAGGCAAAAACGCGGACGGCGCCAGCGTGAATAGGTTGTCGACCTGCGCGTTCATCTGTGCAGTCGCTGAGAGCAAGCCATAGTCGCGAACCCCTGGTGCCGCCGAGACGCGGTCCGCAACCTCCCGCTGCATCATCAGTACAGCGCGGGCGAGCGTGCCGGCGCTGCCAGCTGCAAACAGTTGCAGCAGAATATCCGACGTGATGTAGTACGGCAGATTTCCGATCACGTCAGCCGTCTCGCCCTCCGGCACCAGCGTTAGCAGGTCCGTCTTCAGAACATCGCACTCGAGAATCTGTACCTGCGGATGATCGCGAAAGCGGAAGGTCAACTCCGCTGCCAGGCTCCGGTCAAGCTCCAGTGCGATCAGCTTGTGGCAACGTGCAGCCAGGATGTCGGTAATCGCCCCATGCCCAGGGCCGATCTCGATGACGGTGCGCTTGCTAAGATCACCAAGGGCATCGACGATGGCGTGACGGGCGGAGTCGTCGACAAGAAAATTCTGCCCCAGCTTCGGCTTACGTTTCATCTGCATCCAATGTTTGCTGTTTGTTCCTGTGCTCTTCTATAGACTAACGGTTTGGTTGGAAAGATAAAGGACGAAGGTATGCATATTGTTTTCGCAGCATCGGAGTGCTCCCCCTGGGCCAAATCGGGTGGAGTGGCAGATGTGGTAAGCGCGCTCCCACGCGCACTGGCTAAACTCGGTCATCGCGTCAGCGTCTTTCTGCCCTACTATCGCCAGGTCGCGAAGGCTGTCCCGAACCCTCCGGTTGTGCTGCACAGTATCACGATTCCTTTTCCCGGCTATAACCGCTTCGTGCGTATTCTCGACGGCGGAGTCAAGGGTGGGGTCCAGACTTACTTCATCGATTGCGCCGAACTCTTCGACCGCGAGAACTTCTATGGCACGCCGTCTGGAGATTATCCCGACAACGCGGAGCGCTTCGGCCTGCTCTGCCGCTCGGTAATTGAAGTCTCAAAGATGCTTGGCGTTCCCGATGTCTTCCACGTTCATAACTGGCAGGCGGCGATGCTCCCGGTCATGCTGCGCTCCATCTACTACTTCGATCCCGTTCTGCGAAACGTCCCAGCGGTGTTGACGGTTCACAACGCGGGCTATCAGGGCTGGTTTCCTTCGCAGACCATCGAAAAGCTGCTCCTCCCCTGGGATCTGTACACGGTCGAAAAACTCGAACACTACGACAAGGTCGATTTTCTGAAAGGCGGCATCGTGTATGCGGATGCCATCACGACGGTCAGCCGCAAGTACGCCGAAGAACTCCAGACGAGCGAGTTCGGCAACGGGCTCGAAGGAGTCTTTCGCCAACGGAGTGGAGACCTGCTCGGAATCACGAACGGCATCGACTCCGACGAGTGGAATCCGGCAACCGACTCCCACATCGCAGCGCACTACACGGCGGAAAACCTCTCCGGCAAGAAAGAGTGCCGTCGCGATCTGCTTCACGCTTATGGACTGGAGAATGTCGGTGACGACACCGCTGTGATCGGAGTGGTCTCCCGTTTCGCTACCCAGAAAGGCTCGGACTTTATCGTCGAGATCATGGACCGTCTGGCGCAGGAAGACATGGTGCTGGTAATTCTGGGAAGCGGCGAAGAGTACTACGAACGGCTGTTGGTGGAGATGGCCGAGCGCCATCCCGCTAAAGTGCGCGTGAAGGTAAAGTTCGACAATGTAATGGCGCACAAGATCGAAGCAGGCGCTGACATCTTTCTGATGCCATCCCGCTACGAGCCCGGCGGTCTAAACCAGCTCTACAGCCTCAAGTACGGCACGATTCCCGTCGTCCGCGCGACAGGCGGCCTCGACGATACCATCGAGGAGCAGCCGAACGGTGGAGGCAATGGGTTCAAATTCTGGGGCTACAGTGCGGGGGCGTTCTTCGACGCGCTCAAGCGCGCCCTTGAAACGTTCCGCAACAAACAAGAGTGGACACAGATGATGCGGCGAGGTATGGCGCAGGACTTTTCCTGGGATAAGCCTGCCAGCGAGTACCTCCGCCTCTACGAGCGTGTCATCCAGAATCGCAGCTAGGCAGCTCGTCTTCGTTGCAACAGGTAGTGCAGCGGAACTCCCAGCAGAATGATTCCTGTTCCGATAAGAGAGTTCCGCGGCTGATCTGCAAACGAAAAGACCAGCAGCACTGCCGCCGCAAGAATGAACAGTGCCGGCAACGCAGGGTATCCCCAAATGCTATAAGGACGCGGTGTGTCTGGCTCGCGGCGGCGAAACACGAAGATCGTGCTGGCTGTGAGCATGTAGAAGAGCCACTCTCCGAAGATGGCCAGCGAAAAGAGTGCCTGAAACTTTCCGATGGCAAGCAGCAGCAGAGAACTCAGAACGGCTTGAAGGATCAATGCTGTCGACGGCGTTTGAAATCGCGAGTTCACATGCGCCAATTGTTTGAAGAACAATCCATCGCGAGCCGCTGCGAACGGCACACGCGCACCCGAGAGCGACGACCCTACAAAGGTCGCGCAGATACTGACGGCCATTCCGATCGACACCAGCGTCGCTCCCCACGATCCAGTAACCAGGCGCATCGCATCGGCTGCAGGTCGATCCGCGGTAGCGATGGCTGCTGCGGGCAAGACATATTGAATCGCAGCATTGGTCAGCATATAGAGCGCACCAACGATGGCAACCCCTCCCACCAGAGCCAGCGGCATGCTGCGTTGCGGCTTCTTCACCTCGCCCGCCATGGTTACGACGTCGCTCCATCCGTCGTAGGCCCACAGCGCGGCGACCAGCGCAATCATGAAGCCGGTAAAGCCTCCCCGCGCTCCCGCAAAGTCTGTGCTGAAGTTGTGCCACGACCCATGCTGGCCTGCCGCTCCAAAACAAAACCCCGCAATCACGAGAATCAGCAGGCCCTTGAGCCACGTAAGCAGAAGCTGCACATTCGCCGATCTTCTCGTCCCAATGATGTTAAGAATGGCAATGAGCCACGTCACCGTGATGGCGAAGATCTGTCCCCAGAAGAGATGAAAGAAAGCCGGGCGGGCAAAGAAGCTGAAGATCGCGAAGGTCCCCAACACGCGCGCAAGCCCGGCAGCGATCGTAGCCAGAGATGCAGGTTTGGCCACCGTAATCTGCGTCCACATATAAAGGAAGCCGGTCAGATCCCCATAGGCCTCGCGAAGAAAAGCATATTCGCCGCCATACCGCGGTCGCGCGGCAGCGATCTCCGCATAGGTCATTGCGCCGAAGAGCGAGAGCAAGCCACCCACGATCCAAACCACATAGACCATGCCGGACGAGCCCACCGCAGCCATCATCTCCCGCGGCACTAGAAAGATGCCGCTCCCGATAATGATGCCCACGACAATCGAGGTCGCGTGGGATGCGTTCAGGACGCGGGGCAGTTCGGACTTACTGTTTGGCATCGGTTCCCGGAGAGTAGCACACCTCCGCCGCATGACCGCAAGTAAATTGGTGAGAAAACCTGACTCGAGTGCGATTAAATTAAAGATCTTACTTATAAGATGGAGACGCACCAACTGGAGTGAACTATGGATTGGACACCTGGCGGCGGACTCAGTGGCGACATTGAAGACAGACGTGGTTCTTCCGGAGGCGGTGGCGGAAGCTTTGGCGGAGGCGGGATAGGGATCGTCGGTTTTTTGATCCTGCTTGTCGTCAGTTTGGTCACGGGCCGCAACTATATAGGCAGTTATCTCTCCGGCCACAGTGCATCGCCGTCCACGCAACAAAGCGCGCCTTCCGCAGCCAACCGGCCTCCGACTACTGAATCGCCGCAGGAGAAGAAGGCGGCGCAGCTTGTCTCCTGGACATTGGACGATGTGCAGAATACTTGGACCAAGCTCCTGCCCACGCAGACGGGAAGAAACTACCAGCGCTCCACGCTCGTGCTCTTTCGCGGTCGCACTTATTCCGGCTGTGGCACAGCACAGTCGCAGAGCGGACCGTTCTACTGTCCGGCGGATGAGAAGGTCTACGTCGACCTTAGTTTTTGGGATGAGCTAAAACGCCTCGGGGGCAGCAATGCGGAGTTTGCACAGGCTTACGTCATCGCTCATGAGCTAGGCCACCACGTGCAGGATCTCCTCGGAATCGAAGGCAAAGTGCGCCAGCTATCAGGTCAAAATCCATCGGAGAGGAATCGCCTCTCGGTCGATCTTGAACTCCAGGCGGACTGTTTCGCGGGCGTATGGGCGCACAGCACAGCGCAGCGCAATATCGTTCACGACTCCGACATCACAGCCGGTCTGCAGGCAGCGGCCGCGGTCGGCGACGACCATATACAACGCCTGGAGCGAGGAACGGTGAGCCCGGAGAGCTTCACCCATGGATCGTCTGCGCAACGCGTCGGCTGGTTCAAACGCGGATTCCAGCAGGGAACCATCGCAGCCTGCAACACCTTCAAATTCGGTGGTGCTGTTCCGCCCGCCGACAGCGCCGAATAATCTCAGGAAGCTTCGTTCAACACGGGCAGCACCGCATTGCCAGATGCCTCAGCCGCGAAGTAGCTACGAATGCGCTCAGCCGTTGCGGCATTCACGACTGCGGTCAACGCATCAGGGCCAGCCTGCTTGATCCCGCGAACGCTGCCGAAGTGTTCGATCAATCGTTGACGAGTTCTTGGCCCAACGCCGGGTATCGATAGCAACTCACTGTCGCGGTCGCGCATCTGGCGTCGCTTGCGGTGATAAGTCACAGCGAACCGATGGCTCTCGTCGCGAATCTTCTGCATCAGGTGCAGCACGGGAGACCGCCGGTCCAGCACCACCGGCTCATTCTCCTGCCCATACACGTAGATGATCTCTTCCTTCTTGGCGATCGAAGCCAGGGGCTGCAGCGTAATGCCGATCTCTTCAAGCGCCGAATACGCCGCGTGAAGCTGCCCTAGTCCTCCATCGATCAGAATCAGGGAAGGGAAGGGCTTCTTATCTTCCTGCAATCGTTTATAGCGACGCTGAATGACCTCGCGCATGCTCGCGAAATCGTCGACGCCCGAAACTGTCTTTACCTGAAACTTCCGGTAGTCGGACTTCTTCATCGCGCCGTCCTCCCACACCACCATGGAGGCCACCGTCTCTGCGCCTTGAATGTGCGAGATGTCGAAGCACTCGATCCGACGCGGCAGTTCTTCGAGCGTGAGCGCATCCTGCAGCGCCTCCTGGATCGCCTTCATCCCAGGCTGCAGCACGCGGAACCGCTGATCATACGACTGCTTCGCGTTCTGACAGACAAGATCGACGAGGGATCGCTTCTCGCCACGTTGCGGCGCAAGAATCTCGATTCGCTTCCCAGTTCTCTCCGTCAGCGCCTCGGCCAACAGCATTCGGTCAGGAAATTCAACGGGCACGAGAATCGATCGCGGTACATAACTCTGATCGAGATAAAGCTGCTTCAGAAGCGCAGAGAAAAACACTCCGGCACTGAACGAGCCTCCCAGCTCCGACACCGCCGCATGTTGCACGATGGCGATACCCTCGCCGATCTCAGGCGCCGGCGCTGCAGGGTCTGGCTCCATGCGAGGCAATGCCTCCAACTCATCCACCTCCGAGACGGTCTCCGTCGCCGCATCCAGCAGGGACTCCGGCAGATCCTCCCAGAAGAAATCGCGCCGGTCCACGATCTTCCCGCTTCGCATGTGGAACAGGTTTACCGCGAGCATCTCGTTCTCAAAGTGGTAGCCAAAGACGTCGGCGTCCTCATTGTCGGCGCTCGCCATGCGCTGTTTATCCTGCATCTGGTGGACGGTAACGATCTGATCTCGCAGCCGCGCAGCCATCTCAAACTGCTCTGCCCCTGCCGCCGCCTCCATCCGCTTCGTCAGCGACTGCTCAAGCTCGTTCGGCCTCCCCTCCAGAAAGAGCTGCACGTCCCGTATGGTCTCGCGGTAAGCGTCAGGTGTGGTCAGTCCCTCCAGGCAGGGCCCCAGGCAGCGTTTGATGTAGTACTGCAGGCAAGCCCGCGGATGATATCGCGACAGGTCAACCTTGCAGCTTGGAATCAGAAAGCTGCGATGGATCAGATCCACCAGCCGATAGGCCAGATTTCCCGGAAAATAGGGACCATAGTAGGCCCCGCCGTCTTTGCGCAACCTGCGTGTCACGAAGACCTTCGGGTAGCGGTCGTTCATCGTCAGCTTGATATACGGATAGGTCTTGTCATCGCGCAGCAGAATGTTGAAGCGGGGCTTCTTCTGCTTGATGAGGTTGTTCTCCAACGCCAGCGCCTCGTGCTCATTGGCGACCGTAATGTACTCCACATCGACTGCCTCGCGCATCAGGGTGCCGGTCTTGGCATTAGCCTGCGACGCCTCCAGAAAATACGAGCGCACCCGTGCACGAAGGTTCTTCGCCTTACCGACGTAGATAACCTCGCCCTCGGCATTTTTATAGAGATAGCAGCCTGGCTGGGTGGGGAGAGTTCGAATTTTCTGATGAAGATCCATCGCCTGGTATCAGAGCCCGCATCTCAGTGTAGACGCAGCTTTACTGAGCCCGCAGTGTGCATATCTTTGCTCAGTAGATTTGACGCGACAGCTGATCAAAAGTTCCCGCTTCCCAACAAACGCTCGCATCGGTGGGGTCTGCTGATTGCGATAACTGATTGAAAAGAAATAGCCTACTTGCAGGCATATTTTTGGCACCCTGATTGCATCTTATTAACCGCTGTAGTTTGGTCTGTTGCAGCACTACTACCAGGAGAGTGGAAAGAATGAGATCCAATAACGAGAGAGATATGAAGATTAAATCTGCCTGCACCGCCGTATTTGCCAGTGCTCTTGCCCTCGCCTTCACGGTCGGCTGCTCGACGAAAAACTACGTTCGCTCCCAGACCGCTCCCATCATCCAGCAGACCAATGATCTGGATACCAAGACTGCTGCCGATCATCGCAATATCGTCGATACGGACGAGCGGGCCAAGACCGGAATCGCCGGTGCACAATCTGCGGCGAACACCGCTGATCAGCACGCCCTCGCAGCAGGCCAGTCCGCCGATACGGCTAACCAGTCCGCGAAGGAAGCCTATAACCGGGTCGACAGCCTCAGCGGCGTCGTAGCCAACCTGGACAACTACAAGCAGATCTCCGACGTGAGTGTCACCTTCGCCTTCGACAAGTATGTTCTCTCTGCGTCTGACAAGAAGCAGCTCGATGACCTGGCGGCAAACCTCACCAACACTCGCGGTTACATTCTTGAAGTGACCGGTGGAACGGACTCAGTTGGTGACGCGACCTATAACTATCAGCTCAGCCAGCATCGCGCCGACGCGGTCGTCAACTACCTGGCATCGAAGTACAACATCCCGCCCCATAAGTTCTACCTGATCGGCATCGGCAAAGATCAGCAGGTCGCCAGTGACAGCACAGCCGCCGGCCGGGCGAAGAATCGTCGAGTCGACATCAAGCTGATGACAAACATGAACAGCGACCAGCCGAGCACGGCTGCCTCCACCAAACCGAACGGCCAGATGTAATCAGCTCCGCTCGAAGTCAACGCAATAGAACCAGCCTAACGCGCGCCGATGTTATTGTCGGCGCGTTCGTTTTTGCCATGCCTGCTTGGAAATGCCTCGAGGTGATTTGGTGCAGAACGCCTATGTCTTGAGTTTGCGATAGACGATCGCCAACAGCCCGGATGCCAACATGACCCAGACGAATTGATACCAGTAGAAGAACGGAAATCCCCAGAGCTCAGGCGTGGAACGCGCATACACTAAGGGGAAACACAGCCCAAGATAAGGTAGTAAAAGCAGGAGCACCCAGCGGCTCCTGCGGGTTCTTGGTTTCGCGTTCGCTTCTGTCTCTGGCACCATATCCTGCAAAGGATAATGCATTTACTTCGAGTCCGGAAGCCCATGTCATCAACCAAGTCATAGATAGAAGTCATCGGGTAAAGTTGAAGATAGAAGATATGCCTGAGCCTATCCCCGAGAATCTCCCGCAAGAGGTCGCCTCTGCCACGGACCCGATTGCTGAGGCCGTAGCGATCATGGCCCGCCTGCGCGCTCCGAGTGGCTGCCCCTGGGACCGCGAGCAGACCTTCGACTCCATCAAGCGTCACACCCTCGAGGAAACCTACGAGGTCTTCGATGCGATCGAGCGCCGCGCCTGGCCCGATTTAAAGGACGAACTCGGAGATCTCCTCCTCCAGGTGCTCTTCTACGCCCAGATGGCCTCCGAGGCCGGCTACTTCACCATCCAGGATGTAGCGGAAAATCTGAACGCCAAGCTGATTCGCCGTCATCCCCACATCTTCGGCGACGTTGAGGCCACTGATTCTAACGCCGTTCTGCGCAACTGGGAGCAGATCAAACAGACCGAAAAGAAAGCATCCGCATCAGCGCAAACTTCGCAAACATCCATGCTCGACGAGATCCCTCGCTCGATGCCCGCCCTGATGGAAGCGGGCAAACTAGGCTCCCGCGCAGCAAAAGTAGGATTTGACTGGCCCAATGCAGACGGACTCTTCGACAAGCTGCACGAGGAGATCGGCGAACTCAAGTCCGAACTGAATCCCTCCTCGACCGCCAGCTCCACGACCGCGATCGAAGCGGAGCTAGGCGACATTCTCTTCACGGCCGTCAACCTCGCCCGACACCTCAAGGTCGACCCCGAATCCGCGCTACGTGTTACGAACGCGAAGTTTCGCCGTCGCTTCGCCGCAATGGAGTCTGCCGCGGGCGACAGCGCCGCTCTGGCCGCCTCCAGCCCCGACCAGCTCGAAATACTATGGAACCAGGCGAAGAACGCCGCCACCGAGCCGACAAGGTCATGAACGCCAGCCCTCACACAGCCATCTCCATTCAATCCCTCAACAGCCTCGAACACTTTGAGCGCTGCGTCGTCCTCCAGCTTGAAGTCTGGGGCTACAGCGACGGCGACGTCATCCCTCGCCGTGTCTTCGTCGTCGCCCAGCGCATCGGAGGCCAGGTGTTGGGAGCCTTCGACGGCGAGACCCTCGTCGGATTCGCCATGTCCCTGCCCGGCTACCGCGACGGCAAGTCTTATCTCCACTCCCACATGCTCGCCGTCCTCCCCCAGTACCGCAACGCCGGCATCGGTCGCCGCCTCAAGCTCGCCCAGCGCGACGACGCCATCGCTCGCGGCATCGATCTGATGGAGTGGACCTTCGATCCCCTCGAGATCAGGAACTCGCATCTCAACATCAACCGGCTCGGCGCGATCGTTCGGCGCTATCAGGCAGACTTCTACGGGCCCTCCTCCTCCCCGCTGCAGGGTGGCCTGCCCACCGACAGGCTCTACGCGGAGTGGTGGCTGCGCTCCCGCCACGTCGTTGATTTGCTGCGAGGCGAGCCGCAGCCGCAACAGATCCTCGAACGCATCACGGTCCCCCACACCATCTACCAATGGAAGCGGGACGCTCAGCAACGAAGCCTCGCCAGAAACCTGCAGAGCAACAACCGAACGGCCCTCGAATCGGCCTTTCAGCGCGGGTTGGCCGTGGTTGGATACGAACGCGACCCCCAGGGCAACGGCACCTTCCTCCTCGGTCCCTGGAAGAACGCCTCAGAGATCTGACATATCAGCCCATGATCGCAGTACAATTTCACTGAGCCACGCCCAACAGACCCGCTACGATCCAGCAACTCGGAAAGACAGGACTGCACATGCTCAACATCGACGCGATTCATCTCCGCGAGATCAACCTGCCGCTAGCTCATCCCTTCGAGACCAGCTTCGGCCTCACCACCAGCCGCCGCATCCTTCTCGTCGAACTCGAATCCGACGGCCTCACCGGGTGGGGCGAGTGCGTCGCCGGCGAACACCCTTACTTCAGCGACGAGACCATCGACACCGCCTGGCTCATCACCGAGTCGGAACTTGCCCCTCGTCTGCTCGAAGCCACTGTGGAACGTGGCGGCAGTTGTCCGGACATCTTCCGGCAGGTCCGCGGCCATCGCATGGCCAAAGCCGCGCTCGAAAACGCTGTCTGGGACCTCGAAGCGCAGGCCAAACGCGTCTCGCTGGCTGAACTCCTCGGCGGAACCCGCGACGTCATTCCCTGCGGAGTCTCGATCGGCATCCAGCCCTCGCCCGCCCACCTGATGGATAAGATCGCCGCCGAACTCGCCGCCGGCTACCAGCGCATCAAGCTGAAGTGCAAGCCCGGCTGGGATGTCAGCATCTTCGAAGCGGTCCGCAAACGATGGCCCGACATCACTCTCAGCTGCGACGCCAACTCCGCCTATCGCATGAAGGACCTGGAAGACATCGTCGAATGGGATCGATTCAATCTGCTCATGATCGAGCAGCCTCTCTGGTACGACGACTTCTACTTCCACTCCATGCTGCAGAAGCGCCTCTTAACCTCAATCTGCCTGGACGAATCCATCCGCAATCGCCGCGACGCTCTCGCCGCCATCGACATGGAGTCCTGTCGCATCATCAACATCAAAGTCGGCCGCGTCGGCGGATTCAGCGAGGCCATCGCCGTTCATAACGCGGCAGAAGAGCGCGCCATCCCGGTCTGGTGCGGCGGCATGCTGGAGACCGGCATCGGCCGATCCCACAATATCGCCCTCTCCTCTCTGCCTAACTTCTCGCTTCCCGGCGACGTCTCCGCCTCTAGCCGCTACTGGGCGCAGGACATCATCGAGCCAGAAGTTACCGTCAGCGCATGCGGAGAGATCACGGTGCCCACGACGATCGGCAGAGGCTTCGAAGTCCAGCGCGACCGCATCGAGTCCCTCACCGTACGCCGGCAGACCCTCAATGCCAAGGCTCGCGTAACCGCGTGATTCGCCCTACCGGTCCGGCAGCGGCGTAGCCAGCATCATCCGAATAGCATCCTGATAGCTCATCGGCCCAAGCTTCTGGAAGTCGTTGGCCGTCGACTCGGTATGCACGTTTACCGTCTTCAATATCAGCGCTCTCACGCTCAGCTTCATCGAAAAGTAAGTGAAGATCCATCGATTCTCCCCAACGCTGGTCTGATCCAACATCAGTTTGCCTCCCGGATAGATATGAGCCAGCATGCCCCAGCCGAAGTTCACCCCCCGCGAGATCGTCCCTTCCATGCGAACCAGACAATGCGACCTGGCATCGATCCAGACTCTCCCCTCAAGCCCAGTCAACGCCTGGGCCTCAGTACTTGGCGGATTGAACTTCGGGTTTGGCTTGTAGTCGATCACGACCTCCGGTGCCCCGCCGTTCTTGCCCGATTGCGGCTGCCCGGGCGTGTAGGTGTAAATCGCCGCATCCGGCATCAGAGGCACTAACTTGTCTGCCAGCCTCCGGTCCGACTCGCCATTCCGAACATGCCTGAAGTAGGCCGAAGGCGACGCGATCATGTCGTTCAGCCTCTGCCGCTCGCCCTGATCCTGCTCCTCCGTCAGCGGTTTTCCGTCCCTCATAATCAGCCGCGCCACAGTCCCGTCTTTACTCTCAACCACGTCGCGAACCATGTCGCCCTTCTCGCTCACCGTGTGCGTGCGATACCGCAGGTAAGAGTCTGTGTGATGCAGCGCTTCCAACTCATTCTTCGCTGCGTCGACTATCCAGGAGCGAGCCGGTATCGACTGCAGGGTCGCTTCCTCTACATCTTTCGTCGTAGTGGCGTTCTGTGCACTGGCGACCCCTCCCACCGCGGCCACCAGGAACAGAAGATATCCAGAGAAGTTCCGCTTCCGTGACCTCATTTGCCCAGAAACTGCCATGAATCGGGGCTTGCTGACTGAAGCTGCCTCGCATGTGTCCACGGTACCTCTTACCAATCCACACCTCTCATCTCCCCATTCTATGGTTCTTCTTATTGACTCACGAAGGGGGACAAAGTATTCGCGGTTTGCCTCCCGGCATGAGCTTGGGTATAGTTCGGGCAAGGTGCATGTGTAGCAGGCACGACCTCAAGGGAGAACAAAACGCTTATGAAACCAGCAGAGGGTTCCACCGTCATCGGTAAGTCGGTCGTCATTCGAGGAGAACTCTCCGGCGAGGAAGACCTTTACATCGACGGAGACATCGAAGGAACCATCACTCTCAAAGAGAGCGGCTTAACCATTGGACCCAACGCGCGCGTACGGGCCGATATCAACGTCCGCGACGTTACCGTATTCGGTCATCTTACCGGCAACGTTCAAGCCACGGGGCGCGTCGACCTCCGTCAGTCGGCGATCGTCAACGGAGACATCCTGGCCGGCCGACTCTGCATCGAAGAGAGCGCGGTCCTGAAGGGAAGCGTCGAACTCAAAGGCAACTCCGAAGCAAAGTCCAAGTCTTCCACTCCTGCCGCAACGCACTCCGCGCCAGTCGAGTCCGGCGCTCCTCTCTTCACTCAACCACAGGCATAGAACCAGAAAGGGAAGCGGGCTCATGCGCAGCCTTTTCGGCGGTAGCGATAGTACAAGCACTCAACGAGGTGGCGACACCGGTCGTATCCCGCGTCACTCCAGCGGGTGGAAAGAGTTATTGAAGCACCTGCAGTCGCAGGAATCTCTGCGTATCCTCGACATCGGACCTACCTCGTCCACCAACATCAACTACATCACCAGCCTGGGCCACAGCATCTATATGGCGAGCGTCGTAGATGAGGCCTCAAAGCCGGAGTGGCTCACTCCCGGCGAAGACGGGCAGGAACCCAGGTTCGATGTCGATCGATTTCTCGAAAGCAATCTCAATTTTTCGGGCCGCGTCTTCGACGTCGTCATCTTTTGGGACACGGCGGACTATTTGCCCGAACCTTTGATAGCGCCTGTGCTGGCCCGCATCCACAAAGTTCTACAGCCTGGCGGCCTCATGCTCGCCTTCTTTCACCAGACAAGCAGCCCGGAGACCTTCTTTTGTCGCTATCATCTGACCGATACCGATGTAGTCGAGATGCAGCGTGCAGGAAACTACCCTCTGCTCAACATCTTCAACAATCGCAAGATCGAAAACCTGTTTAGTGAATTTAGTAACTTCCGATTCTTCCTTGCCAAAGACAGCCTGCGAGAGGTCATTATCACCCGCTAAGCTTGCGGCCAATCCTGCAGGTTAGGCATCACCACAGCCGTCCAGAGCAAAAAGATGAAGGCGCCCCGACTGGAGGCGCCTTCGCTTTTTTTACAGGAAATCTTCCGGAAATTTATCCCTTTGCATTTTGCTTCCGGCGCTCGGCCCAACGCTTCTTCATCGCGTCGGCGATTCGTTTGCGGCCCTCGGGGCTCAACTTGCGTTTGCGAGGGGCCGTTGCTGCTGCCGTTGCAGCGGTGTTTTTGCTGCCTTTGGGACGGCCAGGGCCTGTGCGCTTTGTCGTTGCCGTCGTCCCAGCCAGTAGCGCGCGAGCTTGCTGGAGCTTTACGATCTGGGCATCTATCTCGGCAATTATACGGCTAACTTCCACGTGTTACCTCCAGTGGCCTCATCAGGTCGAGTTACTCGTAGGACCAATTTTTTTATTGCCACCTCATGACGATACAGAAGCAACTAACCCGATGCAAACAATAAGTAACTCGTCAGGCTATTTCGTTTTAGCGGCAGCGACGTTATCTTCTTCCGTTCTAGGTGCTGTCTTCTGAGCGCGGATCGCATACCCAGGTCCAGCTTCATCCAACTCTTCGTGCCGCGAGCCCCCCAGCCCGCGACGATGATGCGACTCGTCAATGCACCTTTGCAGATCCTTCAGCGTTCCTTGTTTGTCACGCGCAAACTCAGTCGCCATGCGGGTCAAAGCATAGGCGAGTATGTCGCTGTGGTGCAGATCCTGCATATCCGGCGCACGCCGAATGTTGAGCCACAGACGATGCACCAGCTGTACTTCGTGCGGTTCGATCGTAGGGGCATGAGGACCGATGTGAAAGCTGAGTGACTCGCCATCCGGTTTGACGACATAAAAAGTAAATTGCCGCTTCGGCTCAGGCAGCGCCTCCCACGCCTGGCCAACGTGGTAAGCCTGCTCCTCGGCAGTAAGCTTGGTCGATAGTCCGGAGACCACCGCCGCTGCATCCAGCGAGTTAGCCGTCTGCACTAGCGCCGAAAAGATATCTCCCGCGGGAACTACCAGCAACGAAATATGCTTCCCGAAGCTTTCGGCGACAGACACAGCCTTGGTAAATAACATCTGCTCGTGTTCGCTGAATAACTGCTCCGACGCGTCGACATACTCCGGTCCGCCCGCGCCCATCATTCGAGCAGCCAGCACCACCAGGTCCTGATCGTCCGTATTGGTATGCGTCAAAGCCCACTTCAGCGCAAACGGTGCGGCCGAGTCGCGCATCGTCACCACCACCGCCCCCGGACGAATATCCAACGCCTCACGCCCCACATTATCCTGATGCTCCAGCTGAAAGTGTTCTTTCATCTGTCTCGTGGTTAGATCGTGACGACGCTTGTTATCCCTCTCCGAGAGAGAAAAAATTACAAAGAAGGCCGCCGCAAAGATAATTCCACTTACCGTAGCTACCGACTTTGTAAATAAATTCACAATTGCTGTAGTAAGCAGCACCAGGAAGACACAAAGTAGTCCCAGAGGAATCTCTGTCTTCCCGATCCGAATATTGAGCGGCACCTTCCAGCCGCGTTCGCCCTTGTACTTCCACCGCAGGACCAGCATCGCCAGAGCATTGAAGGTGAAGCTCCAGATCACGCCAAACGCATAGGCCTCGCCCAGCATGATCACGTTGCCCCGAGTTACAAGAATCGTGAACACCTGCAGCCCTGCAACCAGGTTCACAATTCGATAACTGGTCCCATATTTCCTCTGCGGCTTACGAAACCAGTCCGACAGGACCCCATCCTCAGCCACCCGCATCAGTACGCCGGTCGAACCCACGATCGCCGTATTGACTGCCCCGCCAAGAATCAGGAATCCCACGATCACCACAAAGACGCGGAACCCGATCCGCACCGCCAGCGGCCCCACCATAAACATCGCCATCCCCGCGATCAGGTTATCGCGATAGACCGGCACCCGCACCGTGTCCGGAATCAGCATTACGGCCAGCAGCGTGCCGATACCCGTAAAGATGAAGCTGTAGATCGCAATTACGATCGCTGCGCGCTTCAAATTCTTCAGCTTCGGATGTTCAATCTCGCGGTTTACCTGGGCCAGCGACTCCTCGCCGCTCATCGCCAGCACCGAGTGTCCAAACGCCATCAGCACACCGAACAACCCCAGCGACCGCATGAATCCCGTGTGCTTCAAAAACCCCAGAGCGTCGTTGCTGAAATGAAGATTGTCCGGCGTAGGCCACGGCGGAAGATGTGCCCCCACATGAATCGCCGAAAAAATCCCCCACGTAAGCAGAATCACAACCATCACCGTCGTGATCTTCATCACCTTCAGAGCCTTGTCGCTCGACTCCTCAATCCCCTTCGTGTTCTGCCACCAGAAGTAGATGGTGATAAGTCCCGCAATCGCGGCGGAAGTTCCATCCACCGGCAACTGCCGAGCCGAGCCGCTGGGATGCAGCACCAACTTGACAGCCCAATGGTGCGCCGCACAAAGCCGCAATACCTCATTCAGCAAACCGACAATGTATTGCCCGGCGGAGACGCCTGAGATCGGCCCCGTCAGAATGTAGTCGAACATCAGGGCCGAGACACTCAGCTTCGCAAACGTTCCGCCCAGCGCCTCCTTCACAATCCGGTACACGCCGCCGCGCGTAAACATGCTGCAGCTCTCGACATACACCGCACGCACCGCGAAGCTGAACAGCATCACGCCCAGAATGAACCACGGCGCAGCCTTGCCCACCGCCTCCTCCGCGATGCCGCCAGCGTAGAACGCCGATGACCCCAGGTCGTTCAGGACGATCGCCGCCGCTCGCCAGAACGAAATAAAAGTAAGCATCACCGACGACGCCACGACCAGGCGGACGCGGTTCGATTGCGGCTTAGTGATCGTCTGTTTAGATCCCATTATGGTTTGCTGTTTGATAACCCGAACAGCCAGCGACACTGAATAACTTCAGCATGTTCGACGGCCACTCCCCCACCTTAAGTGGAACACTGCCAACACCCACCGGCAAGAGCAGATTACAATCCCGCTTCCGCCGCTGGCAGCTATTCTTCATCCCCCAGCAACTCCTTCAAATCTTCCGCGAAACTCACCACGATCACGACTGCGGACCCCGCCATCCCAAGAAAAAAAAGCGGGACAACAACCTTTGCAACGAGATGAATGACGAAATCCATGCGCATCCATTGTATCTCTCAACTGGCTGAAAACTAACTGGAAATTGTCAGCTCAATGTTAGACTTCAGACGCGATGCGACTTATCCCCCTGCGACTTTGGGCCATGGCCGTTCTCTCCGGCATTCTTCAGGTTTTGCCCTTTCCCATCGCAGGGCCCGTCCCTGTCTGGCGAACCACCTTCTGCTGGATCGCACTTCTTCCTCTCCTCTGGGCAACTCTCGCCAACGACAAGAACAACAACCCACTTACCATCCGTCAGGGCGCCGCCATCGGTTATCTCTGCGGCTTCCTCTGGTACATGGGCAACTGCTACTGGATCTACCAGACCATGTATCTCTACGGCGGCCTCGCCAAGCCCATCGCCGCCGGCATTCTCATCCTCTTCTGCCTCTACCTCGGTCTCTATCACGCCCTCTTCGGAGCCATCCTAGCGGCATTCCGAAGTCACTTCGGCCGTCAGTCTGCGCTGGTGTTCGTCCCGTTCGCGTGGGTCGCCGTCGAACTCGCCCGCGCCCGCATTACCGGCCTCCCATGGGATCTTCTCGGCATCGCCCAGGTCGACAACCCCCTGCTCACCCGCCTCGCTCCCATCACCGGAGCCTACGGCCTCTCGTTCGTCATCGCCGCAGTCAACGCCCTCTGGCTGGTTCGCATCCGCCTCCGCGAGCGCCGCTACACCCGTCCCGCGCTCACCATCGCTGGCGTCCTCATCATCGTCGTCTACATCCTCGGCCTTCGCCTCATTGCCAACCCGAAGCCGACCTCCACCACCGCAACCGCCACCCTCGTCCAGGAAAATCTCGAAGTCGGCGCCGCCAACACCGGCCCGCAACCGACAACCCAGCAGTTCCTCGACTCCTTCTCCTATCTCAGCCGCCATCCGTCAAGAAGATTCCTCCTCGGCACCCCCGAACTCCGCGACACTCAGACCCTCTACCTCGTCCGCCCTCGCGACGAAGAAGAGTCCGACGCCAACCCTCCCATCGCGACCAACCTCATCGTCTGGCCCGAATCTCCCGCACCCTTTGAAGACATAGACCCACAGTTCCGCAACGCGATGTCCGCCTTAGCCCGCTCCGCACAAGCCCCCGTCATCGTCGGCAACATCGGCTTCGAGCCCAGCCCCACAAATAAATCCGGCTACACCCCGTACAACCGCGCCTCCTTCATCAACGCCGACGGCACCTTCGATGGCCACTACGACAAGATGCACCTCGTCCCCTTCGGCGAGTACGTCCCCTTCAAAGACCTCTTCTTCTTCGCAAAAAATCTCCTCAACGAAGTAGGCACCTTCGCCCCCGGGGCCCAGCGCACCGTCTTCTCCACCGGAGGACACACCTACGGCGTCTTCATCTGTTACGAGTCCATCTTCGGCGACGAGATCCGCCAGCTCTCCCAGCACGGCGCCGACGTTCTCATCAACATCTCCAACGACGGCTGGTACGGCGACACCAGCGCCGCCTGGCAGCACCTCAACATGGTCCGCATGCGCGCCATCGAAAATCACCGCTGGGTCCTTCGCGCCACCAACACCGGCGTCACCGCATCCATCAACCCCTACGGTCACGTCATCACGGCTCTCCCGCGCCACCTGCGCTCCAGCCTGCGCGTCCACTTCGGCTACGAGCACGACCTCACCTTTTACGCCGCCCACGGCGATCTCTTCGCCTATGCCTGCGCCTTCCTCACCACGCTCGCCCTGGGTTATTGCCTCGGCCGCCGAACATCAGCCGGTACGCTTTAGGTCGAGTTCACAAGGCCCTCCACCGGTATCCGAATGGAACCTATTGGATTGCCATGGTGTCCTTACATAACATGGTTTCATTGCGCGCGATCGTTCGCTTCATTTCTCCTTTCTTAGCATGTTGCTTTCTTACGGTTGCCTTGGCGCAAGAAACTACCCCGCCCAAAGTATCGACCAAGCCTCTGACAGCAGAGCAGAAGGCGGTTTACAACGCTTTTCTGACCGGATACCAAGGAGACTCAAAGGTGACTCTCAATGTAGCCAACGTCACCGACCCATTTCTGCCCGACAAAGATGATTTACATGGTTGTCTAAGAAATTTTCCTAAGGATAGCCGCGCAATGGAGGTGCATCAGTTTGCCGATCAACTTGCAAATGATCGCATTCATTTAGTGAATCCAGAGAAATACAAAGTCGCTCAGGTGGGCGACTTCATGCAGCGGAGAGAGGACTTGGATAGCGCTGTTCAAGCCGCAATTGACGCTGGGCTCATGAGCATGTCTGAGGTTATCTTTGACCACACCCATCGGCTTGCTGCGTTGAACTTTAGTTTTCAATGCGGAAAGTTATGTGGGCACGGGGGAATTGTGATCTACGAACTTCGGAACGGTCACTGGAGTCGGTCGAAACGATCTTGCGGTGAATGGCAGAGCTAAAGGAAACGCGTCGCATCCAACCCCGCCACTAGAATGCAATAGAATCGAAAACATATGCTCTCTGATCTCGAATACTCCTACTCCCCGGTCCGCGACAAAGTGCGCGCTCTGCGGGAGTATCTTTGACTCCTCCAGACTCAGCCGCGAACTCTCCATCATTGAAGAGAAGATAGCCGACCCCACCGTCTGGGCCGACGCCTCGCGCTCCCAGCCCCTCATGCGCGAGCGCAAACGCCTCGAAACCCTCCTCGTCGACGATGCCGAACTAGCCCGCCGGTCCGACGACATCGAAGCCTACTTCGACCTCGCCCGCGAAGGCGAGAGTACCGAACCCGACCTCGCCCGCGAGATCCCCGCCCTGCTTACCTTCGCCGAAGAGCTCGAATCCAAGACCATGCTCTCGGAAGAGACCGATCCCCTCAACGCGATCGTCACCGTGCACCCCGGCGCCGGCGGAACCGAGAGTCAGGACTGGGCCGAGATGCTCATGCGCATGTACATCCGCTGGGGCGAGCGCCAGAGCTTCAAGGTCGAGATCAACGAGATTCAGGACGGCGACGAGGCCGGCATTAAATCCGCCACCTTCACCATCACCGGCGACTTTGCGTTCGGGCTGTTAAGTGGAGAGACGGGGGTTCATAGGCTGGTCCGCATCTCCCCCTTCGACTCGGCCAAGCGCCGCCACACTAGCTTTGCCTCAGTCTTCGTCTCGCCCGAGATCGACGACACCATCGTTATCGACATCAAGCCCGAAGACCTCCGCATCGACACCTACCGCTCCGGCGGCAAAGGCGGCCAGCACGTCAACACCACCGACTCCGCAGTTCGCATTACCCACATCCCCACCGGCCTCGTCACCGGCTGCCAGAACGAGCGCTCCCAGCACAAGAACAAGGAGCGCGCCATGAAGATGATGCGCTCCAAGCTCTACGAGTACGAGCTCGACAAGAAGAAGGCCACCGCCCGCAAACTCGAAGACTCAAAGCTCGACATCAAATTCGGCTCGCAGATCCGCAGCTACGTCCTGCAGCCCTATCGCATGGCAAAGGACCTGCGTACCCGGGTCGAAGTGGGCGACGTAGACAAGGTCCTCGACGGCGACCTCGAGCCCTTCATCCGCGGCTACCTCCGCATGCGCCGCGAGGGCAACTTCCCAGCCGAAGCCGCAGACGAAGACCTCACCTGATCCTTCAACTGGAGCCGCAACATTCAGGGTCCAGTGGCTTTGCATTTGTCTTTGCATTTGTCGTTGCACTTGCGTTTCTTGTTGTCATCCCCGAAGGGGATCTGCGGTTGCCGTTGCCGTTGCAAGTTATCTCTTTCCCACTCCACCCAGCCAGTCTCAGTCCGGCAAAGCCCCTCCCAAAAATAAATCCAAAAAGTGTGTCGTACTCCCAGCCAACAAAAAAGTGGATGCTAACCCACCACGTCTACGACACAATCCACCACCTCTTCACCACAAAATCACCACAGCAAAACACCCCTTTTCCTCAAAACCCCCGCAAAAACACAAAAACCACCACAAAACAAAAAAACCTCCCAACGACTACGCAACAGCCCCACCCCCCCGCGGACCGATGTAACTCTGCCGCCCCCGCCGCATCCAACAGACAGCACCCTGGAGGCAAATCGAAAGATGAGCGCAACCAAGCCGGCAGAAAAAAAGAAGACGCCCGACGAACAAGCACCCCTGCGCCAACAGTTGATCGCCCTTCTCCACGGCGGTCAGGCCCACGCCACCTTCGACGAAGTCATCAACGACTTTCCAGCCAGTCTCCGCGGCACTGTCCCACCCAACCTCCCCTACTCCGCCTGGCAGATCCTCGATCACCTCCGCATCACCCAGCGCGACATACTCAACTTCTCCGCGCCTCCCACCGGCGGCTATCACGGCATGAAGTGGCCAGACGAGTACTGGCCCAAATCCCCCCAGCCACCCGCCACCAACGCCTGGGACCAGTGCATCGCAGCAATCCGCTCCGACGCCGAACACTTCCAATCGCTGATCGAAAATCCCAGCTCCGACCTCTACAAGCCCTTCCGCTGGGGCGATGGCCAGAATCTACTCCGCGAGGCTCTCCTCGTCGCCGACCACAACGCCTACCATCTCGGCGAACTGCTCGTCATCCGCCGTCTTTTAGGCGCATGGCCCAAATAGACTCTGACGTAGAGGCCCTCAAAACAAAAATGAACGAACCAGAGATCATCCGCAGCATGTTAGGCGCCACCGCCAAAGAGAACCCACGCACCATCGCAGTCATCGGCCTCTCGGAAGACCCTTCCAGGCCCAGCCACTACGTCTCCGCCTACATGCAGCAGCACGGCTACAAGCTCTACCCCATCAACCCCTCCATCCCCCAGGTCCTCGGCGAAAAGTCCTACGCGTCGCTCTCCGACCTCCCCATCAAACCAGATATAGTCGACGTCTTCCGCCTGCCAAGGTTCATCCCCGCCATCGTTGACGAGATGATCCAGCTCAACCTCCCTAACCTCTGGGTCCAGCAGGGAATCGTCAACCTCGAGGCCGCCTCCCGTGCCGAAGCTGCAGGAATCCACGTCATCATGGATCGCTGCATCATGGTCGAACACCTCCACCAGACACCCAGATGACAACACTCCACCTCCGAACCCCTACAATTGGAACTGAATGAATAACGTACGCAAACTCTCCGCCTTCCTGCTCCTCGCCTGCGCCTCCTTGTTTTTCACACCCGCGCACGCCCAGCTTCAGGTCGTCGGCGACGGCGGCCCCGGCCCCGTCAAAGCCCAGCATCTCACCGCCGAACTCGTCTCTCTCTCCCCGAGTATCGCCCCCGGCGGCACCCTTCAGGTCGGCCTCGTCCTCACCCTCGAAGAGCACTGGCATGTCTACTGGATCAACGCCGGCGACTCCGGCGAGCCACCCAAAATTACCTGGACCCTCCCCGAAGGCATCACCGCCGGCCCGATGCTCTTTCCCATCCCCAGCCGCCTCCCGCTCGGCCCGCTCATGGACTTCGGCTACGAAGACGAGGTAGCCTTCCCGGTCCAGCTCGCCGCCGCCAGCACCCTCAAGCCCGGCCCCATCCATCTCGACGCCAAGATCAACTGGCTCGTCTGCCGCGAGGTTTGCATTCCCGGCAAGGCGCACCTCGGCCTCAACCTCAATGTCGCCCCCGGAGCCGCTCCGGTACAACCCGTCGGCGCCATCGGCGAAGCTCTCACCCTCATCCCCAAGCCCCTACCCGCCGACGCGAAGCTCACCATCACCGGCGGCAAGACCGACTTCGTCTTCAACCTCGTCACCGGGGGCCGCGAGACTAACGCCGAGTTCTATCCCTCCGATCAGGATCAGATCGCCAACGCCGCACCGCAGCAGATCGAGCCCACCTCCGACGGTGTTCGCCTCCGAGTCCATCGCTCCGACGATCTCAAAACTCTCCCCACCCAGCTCCACGGCGTCCTCAAGCTCTCCGACACCGAAGCCTACGAGATCACCGCCCCCGTAACCGCCGGCGAAGTTGCTCCCGCACCCGGCAGCAAACTCCCCGGAGCCCCGGCCACCAGCAGCGTCACCACCCTCAGCGCCATCGGCCTCGCCTTCGTTGGCGGCATCATCCTCAACCTGATGCCCTGCGTCTTCCCGGTCCTCTTCCTCAAAGGCCTCGCCCTCGTGCAGTCCTCCGGCGAAGAGCGCAGCCGCCTCCGCAGCCACGGCATCGTCTACACCCTCGGTATCCTCGTCTCCTTCTGGATCATCGTCGCCGTACTGCTCATCCTCCGCGCCACCGGCAGTCAGGCCGGATGGGGCTTCCAGCTTCAATCCCCAACCTTCATCGCAGTCCTCGCCGCCGGCCTCTTCTTCTTCGCCCTCTCGCTCGCCGGACAGTTCGACCTCGGCCTCTCCCTCACCAGCGTAGGCGGCGGCCTCGCGCAGAAGCAGGGCTACACCGGTAGCTTCTTCACCGGAGTCCTCGCCACCATCGTCGCTACACCCTGCACCGCACCGCTCATGGGAGCAGCCATCGGCTTCGCCCTCGCACAACCCGCCGGAGTCACCTTCGCCGTCTTCACCGCCCTCGGCCTAGGCCTCGCCACACCCTATCTCCTTCTCAGCTTCCAACCCGCATGGACCCGCATCCTCCCACGTCCCGGCGCATGGATGGAGATCCTCAAGCAGCTCACCGCCGTCCCTCTCTTCGGTACTGCCATCTGGCTCGCCTGGGTCTACGGCAACCTCCATAGCGGCAACAGTCAGGGTGTCGATCACCTCGCCCGTCTCCTCTGGTGCTTCCTCGCTCTCGCCATCGCAGGCTGGGCTCTCGGCAAATGGCCCGCAAGCTGGAAAAGCGCCATCGCAGCCCTTGTCATCGCCGCCCTCGGCCTGGCCATCCCCCTCTATCAACCAAAGGACACCACGCTCGTCTGGGCGCCCTACTCCCAACAAGCCCTCGATCAAGCCCGCGCCGCCGGCCATCCCGTCTTCATCGACTTCACGGCCGCCTGGTGCCTCAGCTGCCAGGTCAACGAGCGCGCCGTCCTCAAATCCGCCGATGTCCAGCAACAGTTCCGCAAAAATAACGTCACCCTCCTCAAAGCCGACTGGACCCAGTACGACCCCGAGATCACCAAGCAACTCGCCTCGGTCAACCGCAGCGGCGTCCCCACCTACGTCATCTATCCCGCGATGAAGAACTCCTCCGCCGACGTCCTCCCCGAACTCCTCACCAAAGACATCGTCCTCACCGCCCTCGAAAAGGACGTGAAGCCATGACCTCGCAGCTGCCCACCGCAGATCAAGAAGATCCATCCGACGAGCAGAAGATCCGCACCCTCCTCGACGCCTGGGGCGAAGCCTCCGAAGCCGGAGACCTCACCGCCCAGATGCAGCTGATGACCGACGACGTAATCTTCCTCACCACCGGCAGCGCGCCCATGCGCCGCAAGCAGTTCGCCGAAGCCTTCTCCGCCATGATCGCGATGGTCCATCTCACCTGCCGCTCCAACGTGCAGGAGATCACCATCAGCGGCGACCTCGCCCTCTGCTGGAACCTTCTCGAAGTCTCCTTCACTCCCGTCGAAGGCGGCCAGACCCGCAAGCACGCCGGCAACGTCCTCACCGCCCTCCGCCGCGGCTCCGACGGCCAATGGCGCATCTGGCGCGACGCCAACCTCTTAACCCTTGTCTAGTCACCGCGTTCCCTGAAATCGAACGAATCCAACACATCTTCAATACGCCAGCGTCTAACCACCCAAGGTCTGGCGAATCCCGCATCACTGTCTGCTGGCCTCGTTTGCTGGCCTCGAAATGGCCATCCGCAGTCGTGGAGGTGCTCCGTTGAACATCAAGCCCCAACGCAAACTTATCGCCCTCATCTTCCTCATCAGCCTACCCGCATTCGCCGTAGTCCCCGGCACACCAGCCCCCGACTTCCGCGGCATCGACTCCAACGGTGCCCAGCACAAACTCTCCGAATACCGCGGCAAGTTCGTCGTGCTCGAGTGGGCCAACCAGGGCTGTCCCTACGACCGCAAACACTACCTCAGCGGCAGCATAGAGTCGCAACAACGCGACTGGACCGCCAAAGGCGTCATCTGGCTCTCCGTCATCTCCTCCGCGCCCGGCCAGCAGGGCTACGTCACTCCATCGGAAGAGAACACCTACCTCAAGACCATGCACGCTGCGCCCACCGCCGCAATCCTCGATCCCGACGGCGCCATCGGCCGCCTCTACGGAGCCAAAACCACGCCGCACATCTTCGTCGTCGACCCCACCGGCAAGCTCATCTATCAGGGAGCCATCGACGACAAGCCAACCACAGACCAGGAAGACCTCAAAGGCGCACGCAACTACCTCAACGAAACGCTAACCGCCGCCATGGCCGGCAAACCGTTGCAGGTCGAAAGCACCCGCCCCTACGGCTGCTCCGTCAAATACGCCCACTAGGACGAAGCAGAAGAAGCAAACTAAATCTTGAACCAAACCCGCGCAGCCTCTTTCAACTGGTCTTCGCTCAGCGAAATCTTCGTGTGCCCCACCGACCACTTATGCCCGAACGGGTCCTGAAATTGCCCGTAACGGTCGCCCCAGAACTGGTCGGCCAGCGGCATCGTCACAATCACACCATGCTCCACCGCACGCTTCCAGAACCGATCCACATCGTTCATCTGCAGATGGATCGTCACCGGAGACCCGCCCAGGGCCTCGGGGGTCGACGCTTTGCCTCCCCTCATCTCGGGGAAATCATCCGAAAGCATGATGCTTCCATCACCGATGACAAGATGGGCATGGGTAATTTTGGTTGACTCCGGCATGTGATGTCGCACGATCTCCATCGCCCCCAGGGCATTCTTGTAAAAATCGATCGCTGCCGCGGCGTCGCGAACAACCAGATAGGGGATAAGCGGAGGATAGGATTCCATGCGAGCACCTCAAGAGACTGAATGATCCGGGAACCGAGATAACTTATCACGTTACGGCTCCCGCTTTCGTCCCTTGATCCGTGAAATCTCCTCCATCCGCTGCGCCAGCAGCTTCTCCCGTCCTTCATTGGTCGGATGATAGTAGCGCCGCCCCGCCAACCCCGCCGGCAGGCACTCCATATCCGCCACGCGCCCCTCCACATCATGCGCGTACTGATAGTCCTTGCCGTAGTCGAGCGACTTCATCAACTTCGTCGGCGCATTCCGCAGATGCAGCGGCACCGGCTCCGCCGCCGTCGCTTCAATATCCGCCTTCACCGCACCATAAGCCGTATAAACCGCATTCGACTTAGGAGCCAGCGCCAGATAAACCACCGCCTGCGCCAACGCCAGCTCTCCCTCCGGATGCCCCAGAAAGTGCATCGCATCCCGCGCGCTCAAACAAAGATTCAGCGCCTCCGGAGCCGCCAGCCCAATATCCTCCACCGCCATCCGCACAATCCGCCGCGCGCAGTACATCGGATCTTCGCCAGCCTCCAGCATCCGACCCAGCCAGTACATCGCCGCATCCGGGTCCGAGTTCCTCACACTCTTATGCAGCGCCGAAATAATGTCGTAGTGCTGCTCGCCCTTCTTGTCATACAGCAGCACACGACGCTGCAAAGCCTCCGCCGCGAGCGCCTTCGTGATCAGCTTTTCCCCGCGCCCCCCTGGTTCTAGAGAGACAGCAAGCTTCGCCGCCACATCCAGCGCATTCAGAGCATTCCGAGCATCTCCACTCGAGTAGGAAGCAATCGTAGCCAGCGCCTCCTCATCCGCTTCAACGCCACTCGCTCCCAACCCACGTTCAACATCCACCAGCGCGCGACGCAGCAGTCCCACAATCTGCTCCTCAGTCAACGCCACCAGCGTATAAACCCTGCACCGCGACAGCAGCGCCGCATTAATCTCAAACGATGGATTCTCCGTCGTCGCCCCGATCAACCGGATCGTCCCCCGCTCCACATACGGCAGAAACGCATCCTGCTGCGCCTTGTTGAACCGGTGAATCTCATCGACAAACAAAATCGTTCGCGATCCAAAACTAGCAGCCTTCTCGGCCTCCACCATCACGTTCTTGATCTCTTTGATCCCACTCAACACCGCAGAGAACTCAATAAAACTAGCCTGCGTCATCTGCGCAATAATCTTCGCCAGCGTAGTCTTCCCAGTCCCCGGAGGCCCCCAGAAGATCATCGACGTCGGATCATCCCCTTCAATCGCCAGCCGCAGCGGCTTCCCTGGCCCCAGCAGATGATCCTGCCCGACATACTCCGCAAGCGTCCGCGGCCGCATCCTCTCCGCCAGCGGCGTCTGCCTACCACGCTCAGCCGGAGCACTCATCGGACTAGCATCAAACAAACTCATCCCACTCCCTCACTCCCTGCAAAATCGCCGTCATCTCGACCGGAGGCGGCGCACTTTGCCGCCGCAGTGGAGAGACCCCCGCATTTCGCCTTTGCTGTCGCTCGTTCTGCCACATCGGACACACATCAGCCACTCCTCTGCCGACTCGCCTCATACAACAGCAGCGACCCAGCCACCGCCGCATTCAAACTCTCCACCGGCCCAGGGCAGGGAATCGTCACCCGCGCATCACACATCTCCATCCACTCGGCTGCCAGCCCGCTTCCTTCATTCCCAATCATCACAGCACAAGCCGCAGTAAAATCCATCTCCTGCGCCGCCACCACCCCAAAATCATCCGCCCCCACAGCAGCAATCAACCGAACCCCACGCCCCTTCAACTCCGCAACCTCCCCAGCAGTCACCCCAACCACCGGCACACGAAACACACTCCCCACACTAGCCCGCAGCGCCTTCTGGTTCCACGCACTCACAGTTCCCGGCGTCGTCAACACCCCACTCGCGCCAAACGCCTCCGCCGACCGCACCAGCGTCCCCAGATTCCCCGGATCCTGCAACCCCACCGTAATCAAAATCAAAGCCGCCCCTGAACCTTCAAAAACATCCGCCAAAGTCCTAACCGGAGGCACCATCAACGCAGCCACCCCCTGCGGCGACTGTGTCTCCACCACGCTCCCGAACACCTCTTCCGTCAGTCGCAGCACCTCTACCCCACGCGGCACGATCCCCGGCACCGCCCGCTGCTCACTCACAAACACACTCTTCAGCACCATGCCGCTTCGCAGAGCCTCTTCCAGCAGATGATCCCCTTCAATCGCGACCATCCCGCCACTCAACCGCGCATGGCCCTGAAACGCCGCCCGCAGCTGCTTCACCCGCGCATTTGCCCTGCTCGAAACCACCAGCTCCGAAGTCTGCATCTCCTCAAATCTTACGCCGTCCGCCGTCTCCACCCGCTCCGCTGTCCTTGAGCCCGCAGAGGCGGTATGCTAAGGTGCGAGTCTGCGGCATCACCAGCAGCACCCGGCCCAAGCGGACGGACTAACCGGCACAGGAGCCAGATTTGACGGCCGAAACACTCCGCATCCATCCCGACGAGCCCGAACCAGCGCTCATCGACTACGTCGTCGCCAGCCTCAACAACGGCAACGTTGTCGCCCTCCCCACCGACACCTTCTACGGCCTCGCCGTCGACCCCGTCAATCTCCAGGCCGTCGACCGCATCTACGACCTCAAAGCCCGCGCCCGCCACAAGCCTCTCTCGCTCCTCATAGCCGAGGTGGCCCAGGCCTACGAGATCGCCCGCCAGCTCGACTCCGCCTTCGACCGCCTCGCCGAAAAGTTCTGGCCCGGCCCGCTCACCATCGTCGTCAAAGCAGGCTCCAGGCTCCCCCTCCGCGTCACCGCCAACACCGGCAACCTCGCCCTCCGCGTCCCCGAAGCCGCCATCCCCCGCGCCGTCGTCACCCGCCTCGGCCTTCCCATCACCGCAACTTCCGCCAACCTCGCCGGCCACCCCGAGTGCGCCTACGCCACCGGCGTCCGCGAGCAGCTCGGCGACAAGATCCCCCTCATCGTCGACGGCGGCCCCACCGCCCGCACCACCGCCACCACCATCGTCGACCTCTCCGGCGGCGGCAACTCCTGGATGATCCTCCGCGAAGGAGCCATCCCCACCCACGAGATCGCACTCGCCCTCCAGCACTAACGATTTGCTCTCAACCTGCGCCTCGACAACTTTTGCGTCGAGCCTCACAGCTCCGACCCTGTAGACTAGCTCGATGCAAAAGTTGAACTCTCTGGCATAGCCTTGGGCCTTCGCACGCTCTCTGGAAAAACATGATCGCGCCTCAATCCAATCTGCGCAGCAGAAGCACCACACGCGGTCTCTTCCTCCGCCGCGTCCTCGGGCTCTTGCTCCTCATCGCCACAGCGTGGTGCATCTGGGTCTATGTGCAGATCGACACCGTCGCCAGCCAGGACAACGCCCAGCCAGCCGACGCCATCGCCGTCTTCGGAGCAGCAGAGTACCTCGGCCACCCCTCCCCCGTTCTCCACGCCCGCCTCGATCACGCCGTCGAGCTCTACCGCAAACAGATCGCCCCGCTCGTCATCACCCTCGGCGGCGGCACCGACAAGGACTCCGGCAACACCGAAGGCGGAGTAGGCCGCGACTACCTCCTCGCCAACGGCATTCCCTTCGCCAACATCATCGCCGAGACCCGCTCCATCGACACCGAGCAGCAGGTCCACCGCCTCGCCGCCATCGCCCACGAGAACAATCTCCACCACATCGTCGTCGTCTCCGACGGCACTCATCTCTTCCGCATCCGCCAGCTCTGCCAGGACGCCGGCCTCGACGTCTACACCTCGCCCCGCCCCTCGCTCGGCCACATCAGCAACTACGACCTCACCATGCGCTACGTGCACGAGATCATCAGCTACACGGCCCTCCGCCTCAACATCAACGTAGCCTTCCTGCACAGCTGGCTCGAAGGCAAACCCGAAGTCTAGCTTGCTGTTGCCTTTCTTGGTGTCATCCCCGAAGGGGTCTGCTCTTGCCCCTGTCGTTGCTTGTCCCGTGTCGTTGCCTGTCCTTTTTGTTGTCAATCCTGTAGGGATCTGCGGTTGCCTTTTCTTCCTAACTCACACACTCCGTCATCTCGACCGAAGCAATCGACAGATTCACCGTCGGTTGCGTAGTGGAGAGACCCCCGTATTTGGTGTTCAATTTGCAGAAGCCCAATCCGCGCTTCTTATGAACGAGCCCCCGACTTGCTCACAGCCACAACCAAGCCACCCCTGCAGCAAACAACGTTGACGCAAAATTAACCAGGTCGTTCCCCAACCATCCGCGCTCCTCGACAGTCGCGCCAAGAAAGCTGTCAAAAACTAACCCGGCGCACGCTGAAACAAGCACAACAACCATCTCCCGCCGGTTCGCAACCATATTCGAACCCACCAACACCACCACCCCCGCACCCACCACCCCGCTCAAACTCCCCGCAACGCTCACCCCCCCATCTCTTCCCGCCGGCACTCGTCTAAACTTCGTGATCAACCACGTCGGCCCACCCAGCGCCTGCCCAATCTCGGAGGACATCGTATCCGCCGTAGCCTCCGCCAGCGCCGCCAGGCACCAACCATACCATCCAACCGCCGCGCACAACGCTGCGACTCCAAGGTTCGCCACCACCTGCGAAGCGCGCCTTCCGCTTCGAGCCTCCGCCAGACCGCGCGCCCCTTTTCTCCGCCTGCCAAATCGAGTCGCGACGAAGGTGAGCACAAACAGCGCAATCAAAGCACACAGCGCAGGCCTCACAAAAAATCCCAAACCGCCCGGCACTCTCACCACCAGCGCCGCAATCAGACACACCAGCAGTCCCACCCCGGCCGCCGGCAGCGTAGCCGATCGCAGCATCCACACCAACCCGGCGAACCCCACGCTGAACCCGACCGGGAAGAGAAGCGACCGCACCGAACCCGCCGCAACCGTCGAAACGCAAGCCTTTACCGCCCCCAGCACAAGCAGCGGAGTCACCACCCTGACCAGCCACCTCGACTGCCAACGGTCCCGAGCCCGCGGAATCGCCTTTGCCCAGTGCGCCTCTCTCTGCGAATCTCTCGCGGAAACTTGTATTTCCTCGCCCATCCCAACCTCATGCCATTCCGTGATTTACAATCGAACCTTGAGCATAGCCAACACCAGCACCAACGCGGGAGCAGTTTTGCACTTAGCAAGTATCGAAGCAAATGGAACCACCCAGTCGCGGCCACACCGGCGCTCCGTCAGGTCTGCAACTCAGGCCCTCCGCGCTACACTCAGCCTCGCAGCGGTCGCCGCCGTTCTGGCCTCGGTCAGTGGATGCGGCAACAACTACCGCCCCGTCGTCAGCGCCATTAACCCTGTCGGCCCCGCCGCCCAGCCGCAAAAGTTCGCCGTAGCCGTCTCCAACACCGGCACCTCCGACAAACCCCAGCCAGGTCTAATCACCTTCGTTGACTTCTCGGGAGACACCATCCTCATCACGGCCAACGTAGGTGTGAACCCCTACTACCTGATCCTCAATGGCGGCACCACCACCACCTCAACCGCCAACACCGGATACACGCTCAACAGCGACCACACCTTCACCAGCTTCGACATCGACACCCAGCTGCTCACCAGCCAGATCCTCCAGACCACCCTGCTCCCCGGCGCCAACCCGGTGGCCATCCTTCCCGAAGGTGTCAACACCTACGTCACCGACCCGACCATCAATCCCGGTCAGGGTGTCATCTCGCAGTTCACCGGCTCTCCCCTCGCGCTCCGCCAGCAGCTCTCCATAGACCCGGCCTTCACGCCCGTCTATACCGTCGGCGTAACCAGTGCTCCACGCGTATACGCCCTCAGCCCGAGCCTTACTCTAGGCGCACCCGGCCAGGCCAGCACCATCGAAGTGGCAACCAATACCATCGACCCTACGCCGCTTCCAGTAGGCGTCAATCCCGTCTACGGTGTCATGACCGCCGACGCCAAGCGCGCCTTCGTTCTCAATCAGGGCGACGGCACCGTCTCAGTCATCAACGCCCAGACCAACGCGCTCGACACGGTCCCGGTGAGCCAGACCAATCCCACGAACCCCACCAATCCCATCCAGCTTTGCATTGCCCCGGCATGCTCCAATCCTGCGACGGTCAACCCGCTCTGGGCAGACTTCGCGCCGGTTCGTAATGAGGTACTCGTCGCCAACGCAGGTGATGGCGTCAACCCAGGCTCGCTCAGCATCATCAGCATCCCCCTCTGCTCGGCGACCGCTCAGGTCGGCAACCCGAACTGCGACCTCAACAATCCAGTCGATGCCATCGGCTTCGGCACCGTCGTCGCGACCGTTCCAGTCGGTGTGAACCCGGTCATGGTCGGCGTCCTCCAGGACACCACCAACAGCCGCGCCTACGTCGTCAACCAGGGCAACAAGAGCCTGCCCTGCGCAGCCCCTGGCGTTGCCGTCACAGCCGCCACCACCACCTGCACGGTCTCGGTCATCAACCTCAACACCAACACCGTCATCGCAACCATCCCGCTACCTCTCAGCATTAGCATCGACGCCGCGACTCCGTTCAAAAACGGCCATCCGAACTACGTTGCCGTTACCAGCGGCACGCCCACCGGCAAGGTCTACGTCGTATCGCCGGACTCGAACTTCATGACCGTCATCCGCACCGATACGGATGCCATCGACACCACCGTCCCCCTGCAGGGCGCAGGCGTCTCGGTTCGCGTCACTCAACCCTAGAGCGCACCAGACAACCTGTGACCGCAAAAACAGAAGCCATCCTGCAAAGGATGGCCTCTTCCATTTGATCTGACGCCTCAGAGTTACTCTCCAGCAGCAGCTCCAACCAGGACAATCGGCAGAGTCGGTGTCGTCGCCCCACCTTCATCCTCCACCGTCACACCGAACGCCTTCGCCTCCACGCCCTTAGGCAGAGTCGGCATAATGACACTGGCGTTCCCATGCGCATCCGGACGGAACGTACCTGCAGGAATCGGATTCTGTCCTGCGCCAGCCGGAATCAGCCAAAGCTCATACGTCTTCGAGGGCTGCAGCGGTTCCAGGTTCGTCGCCAGGAAGATCAGCGTCCCCTTGCTCGCCACGTAGGTCGCTCTGCCCTGCGGAACAGCCGGTGGTGCACCCTTCACGTTCAACGTCACCCTCAGCGCCGAGCTGTCGGTCATCGCATCCAGAACCTGTCGCGCCGCCGCTGCATCCGCGGTCAGGTAATCGATCTTGCTGCTCTGCTCCGTCACCGCGCTGCGAAGCCCCTCGCGCTCTTTGTAGAGAGAGCCCGCCGCCACAGCCAGAGCAGCAGCCGCCGCCCAGCCCACCCACGGCAGCACCCTGCCGGCAAAGCCCGGCTTCGGCGGTTCTTCCTCCGTCGAGTAGAGGCTCCCCGCCGCACTTCCAAATTCATCATTCGCAGCCACGCTCGCACTCGCACTGGCAGCAGCGGCAGCCTCAACAGGACGATCGATCGGAATCGCCTTCTTCTCGCGCCCGACCTGCTTCATCAAACGATCGCGAGCCTCCGCAGACGGCGACTGCATCTCCACCGTATGGGCGTACATTGCAAGGTCGCCTTGAATCTCAGCCAACTCCCGCCGTGCGTCCTCAGACCGCACCACATAAGCGGCAATCTCCGCCATTTCTTCTGCGGGAAGCAGCTGCATGGCAAACAACGCCAGATCTTCTGATGTAATACGCCGTGGCTCGCTCATGCTGGGAACGCCTTTCTCAGCGAGGTCAGCGCGCTGCGGATTCTTGTCTTGACCGTACCTAGCGGATCGCCCGTCATCTCCGCAATCTCGGAGTGCGTCAATCCATCGAAAAATGCCATCTCCAGAGTCTTACGCTGCTCCACCGGCAGCAGATTGATCACACCCCGTGCCTTCTCCACCAAACTATTTCGTTCCGCTTCGTTCGCAAGATTGTAGTTCGAAGCCAGCGCCATATCGTCGACCGATTCCATCGGACGCTTTCTACGCAGCGCATCGATCGACCGATTCCTCGAAACCACAGCGAGCCAGCCGCCAAGGCTACCGCGGGTTGCTACAAAGCCATCAGGATTACGCCAGATCTGCATGAAGATTTCCTGGAGCACGTCCTCCGCCGCGGCCGGGTCGCGGAGAACCCGAAGGGCCACCGAGTACACAACCTTCGAATAGCGGTCGAACAGCGCCGCCATGGCGTACTCGTCCCCCCTCTGCACAAGCCCAAGCAGAACAGCGTCGTCCTGCCCCGAGGGTGGTGGTGAATTCACGAGTCCCGTCTCTCTATACATAAAACGCACCCACTACAGTTGCAGATTGCAAAAATCGCCAAGTATTTAGGTTCCTTCAGGCAACCCCATGTAACCTCAAAAGAAGTTACTTTACGCTTTGCACACCAGAGCTACTTTACCCGAAAAATCGGCGGCCTGTGGCAGACTTCCTCGCCCCGTATCGAATCTGCAATCTCATTCTCATAAAGAAAATCAACAATCCTTGTTCCTCAGCATTCACTCAACAGAAGGATTCACCCAGCACACCGAACATGAGCAACCCCACACCACCCCAGCGCAACAAGCCTTCGAAGTCCCGCATCGACAAGCTTCTCGTCGATCAAGGCCACGCCGCCTCCCGCGAACGCGCCCAGGCCCTCATCCTCGCCGGCCGCGTCCTCGTCGACGAGCAGCGCATTGACAAACCAGGCACCTCCATCTCCTCCGACGCCGTCATTCGCCTCCTCGGTTCCGATCTCAAATACGTCAGCCGCGGCGGCCTCAAGCTCGAGCACGCCCTCGCCCACTGGTCCATCCGCCTCACCGACGTCCCCTGCGTCGACATCGGAGCCTCCACGGGCGGCTTCACCGACTGCATGCTCCAATCCGGCGCACAATCTGTACTGGCCGTCGACACCGGCTACGGCCAGATCGCCCACAAGCTTCGCGACGATCCCCGCGTCACCCTCCGCGAGCGCACCAACGCCCGCCTCCTCACGCACGGCGAGCTCCTCATTCCCCACACCCCCACCCCAACCTTCCTCGCCATGGACGTCTCCTTCATCTCCGCGACCCTCGTTCTCCCTGCTGTCCTCGCAGCTCTCAGCACGCCCGATCAACCCTGGCAAGGCACCACCATCCTCCTCGTCAAGCCGCAGTTCGAAGCCGGCCGCGCCAACATCGGCAAGGGAGGCATCGTCCGCGACCCTGACGCCCGTCAAGCCGCCATCGAGCGCGTCCGCGACTGCGTCATCGAGCAGCACGGCACCGCCCTCGACCTCATCGACTCACCCATCCTCGGTATGGAGGGCAACCACGAGTACCTCCTCCACGCCCGCTTCCTCTAGACAGTATCGACCTACATCTGGTCCGAATCATCTTCGCTCGCGACTAACGGGAGCGCCAACCGAAGGGGTATACGCGTCACGAAGTGACCGCGGCCCGCGCAGGGCGCCCGTCCGGCAGGACACACCCTCCCTCAATGCTTCCCAAGCAAACCACCCAGCGCATTGCCGAGAGGATTTGCCGGAGTCTTCCCCTTCTGCTGCCCGCCAAGCTGCCCGCCAAGCAGACCCTTCGCCGCATTAGCCCCAACCGCCCCAGCCAGCCCTGCCACATTCGGGCTGAACGTAGGATTGCTCGTAGTCCCGCCAATCGCCACAGGAATCCCCGCCTTCAGCACTCCTCCCGCAAGCCCGCCCAGCGCAGCACCACCAGCACCGCCGCCCGGAATAAACCCGCCCAGCGCCCCAGCCAGCCCAGCCACCGCGCCTCCGCCAGAGCTGGCCTGCTGCGTCCCGCCTCCGCCACCCATCAAGCCCGTCAGCTTCAGCACCACGTTGTAGTTCAGCGCCCCGCCGGCACTCACACTCCCCGCACCGGTCGCCGTCCCCACTCCAGCCACATCGAGCGCAATATTATCCGTCCGAATATTTCCGCCCTCTTCGCGCACATTCATACTCAAAGAGCGAATCGTCGTCCCCGATCCCGTGGAAGAACCAATCCTCCCGCCCGTAAGCGACGACAGCGCCCCCAGCTTCGATCCCAGATTGAACCCCGCAAGCACCGTGTTGTCGATCCTCACCGGCCCGCTAATCACAGGTGCAGCCGAGGTCCCCGTCACCGCCAGCGACGTCGTCAGCGTCCCTCCCTGCAGCCGCGAGCCCGTCGGCAGATGCACTCCAACCGAAGGCAAAAACGCCTCCAGCTCATTGATCGAAACCGCGTTCCCAACCACCTTCATATTAAGCGCCGTCGAAGCTCCACTCGTCTGATACGTCCCCGACAGATTGATCACCGCGCTGCCAATCGTCACCACCGCCTGCTGCACCACGCCGTTCATCGCCTGCTCATTCTGCGTCAGCGTAAACTGCAACTGCACCGGCTTCGGCGACGGCACACCATCCTTCGCCAGCTTGATCCCCACAACCGTCGCAGCTCCCTGCGCATTCAGCGTCTGCCCATTCGACTGAATCTTCGCCTGCAGGTCGGCCACGCCGCTGATCCCAGCATCCGGCGGCAGCACTCCCGCCGTGCCAATCTCAACATGCTTCAGCGTCACCTGCCCATTCACTGGAGTGCTCGCATTGTTCGCCTGGTTGAACGGTCCAGCCGTACCATTCGCGCTCACGCTTCCACCATTCGGCAACTGACCGCTCAGATTGAACGGCGAAGCAGTCTTCGGCGAAAGGTTCGTCACCTGAGCATTCACCTGGCTGTACACCGCACTGCCTGGTTTGCCGGCCGTCGTCAGCGTAATCGTTCCGTTCTTCACCTGCGCATCATCCACCGTGAGGTTATCCAGCATCGACGACCCCTCCGCATTCGCCTTTACTGGCTTCGGCGGCTTCGGCCCATTGCTCTGCACCAGCGTCAGCTTCGGCGTATCCACCAGCAGCTTGGTCACATGCATCTGCGTCCCGCTCCACGCCGCATCCAGCACCATGTCGTCGATCGTGCCGGTAACGCCATCCGAAGCATCCACAAATCCCGCAGCCAGTGGATCGAGATGTTTGATCTCAAGATTTCCTGAGAATGCTGTAGCCGAAGCATCCTGCTGGTTGAACGGCCCAGCCGATCCCTTCAGCGCAACCGATCCGCCCGCAGGCAGATTCGCCGAAGCCTCAAACGGAAACGCCTTCGCAAAAGAAAAGTCCCTCACCTTCAAATTCACCTTTTCATACACGCGAATCGGCCCGCTCCCCACCCCAGTCGTTCCCGGTCCGGCGCCAACGGTAATCCGCCCATTCTCCACATTCACCTCGCCCACCGTCAGGTTCGGAAACGCCTGCTTGGTCTCTGCACTCTGCGCCTGCTGGCCGCCCGTCCCAATCGTGGAGTAGTTCCAGGTCCCATTGGCCGCCCGCAGCAGTTGTATCTTCGGCGACCCCAGCGAAAACCCGCGAATGATCACCTGCTTGCTGAAGATCAGAGGAAGGATCTCCACCCCGATCTTCACCGTATCGGCCTGGATAAACGGCTGCGTGCTGAACCGCGGATCGTCCGCAACCACCGCATTCTCCGCCACCAGGCTGCCCGACAACACCGACAGATTCACCTTCCCGATCGTCACCTGCCGCCCCAGCGACTTCGTCAGCGTCGATTCAATCTTTGCCTTGAAGCTATCCGTGTTGAGGAACAGCGGCACACAAACAGCCGCAAGGACGATCAGCGCCAGAACAGCACCCACCGCAATCAGGACCAACCGAACCGGCTTTCCCATGCCATCACCTCGTCCGTACCGTATCTCATTGTGATGCCACAGCCAAAATCGATGTTGCACGCCAATGCGAAAGGGCATTCCGGACAGTAGAAATTCAGCACGGAGAGGACCTGATACCTCTTCCCCTACAGCCTGCCAGGAGCCCGCTTACCGTCAGAGGTAGAGGTTACGTCTCACGGCCCATCGACGCAACCTGAATGTCTTTGCGCAGTTGTGTGGACATACTGCGACTTCCATGTGAAGGCCGGTCTGTGTCAAATGCATCCTCTCGCTGCAGAGAGGAGGAACTTCTCACGATTTATTGTCCGTCCTCGAGGAGGCGACAATAAAACCCTCAGACGAGAAGACCGACCCACGTGTAGGGAAGAATCGCTGGATCAGGCAATCGTGAAGCGCTGAGTCCAGGTCAGCGCAACAATCCCCGATGACCGCAAGACGGTAATCGGCGTCAGCAGCCTCGATGAGAGTGGAAAGGACGACACCACTGGTCGCAATGCCGTAAAGAACCAGGGTATCGATGTCATTGGCGCGAAGAATCATAGCGAGATCCGTGCCGGCGAAGGCACTGATCCGGTGCTTGGTTATAACGATTTCATCGCCTTGCGGTGCGATGGTATCCGGGATCGCTCCAAGCGGTTCCCGGAATAGCCGATGATGTTGCTCTGAGGATTTAATGGCGCCGAAGAGTGCATTTCGGGAGCTGATCTCAGGGGTTCCCGGTCGAAAACCTACCTGGATGTGGATGATGGTCATGCCAGCAGCACGAGCATGATTGAGAACACTTGCGACTCGAACCAGAAAAGCGTCTTTGCCCTCCCGGGTGTAAATAGAAACGATGCCGGCTTGACAATCCATGCTCAAGACCGCCGTGTGAGCCGGATCAATCGTGAATGTGTCAGCCATATTAAGCTCCTTTCAGCACAGAGCCTTGCCGGTCAGAATTGTAGTTCAGAGTGGCGTATCCGAGGTTGTTACGAAACTCGTAGCCGCTGACTCCCAACGCTGGAACGGATCAGTCCCGACAACCCGACTTGTCGGGACTGATCGTCTCTCGATGAGTTGCATCAGCAATTTAGCCACAAGGGAAATTGCGGGAGGGCTCCGGTTACGGAGTAGTGGGTTTTGCGTCTGCTTCAACGTCAATCTCGATATCGACATCGGGTGCCGTTGAATTGCCCACTTCTGTCGAATTGTCGCGCGCTCCCATGCCGAATTCAGCGCGCTTCGTGGCTGCAGTTCCATGGAACGCGACCCTCGCCGGCTGGTTCGGCTCTGTATCGGCGAAGACGCCGCTATATTTGAAGGTGAGCGGCACTACTTTGGTAACGCCATGCATGGTCAGCGAGCCGTCCATCCTCCAGAGATCTGCCGAGACACGATGAATGCCCCGCCCTTGATAGGTCATTGTCAAAAACTTCTTCACATCAAAATATGAGTCACTGCGAAGATCGTCATCACGTTGGCTGACCTGCGTGCTGATCGTAGCGACATCGATCGTGACGTCTACGCTGCAAGCGGCTGGATCCGGCGATACGGTGATGGTCCCTGAAACTTGGTCGAAACGGCCGCGCACACGTCCCACCAGATGGTGCCAGGCGCTGAAATAGGCAAAACTGTGACGCGGATCTATCTTGTACGTCTCCGGAGCTGGAAGCGCCGGAGTTTCGACGCTCTTTTGGACACTTGTGGCGGGAGGCTGTTGCGCCACCGCAGGGGTCCAGGACCCCGCGCAAATTGCCAAAAACAGAGTACCGACTACGAAGAAATCCGGCAGTCTCTTGACGATCGTTCTTCCTGTATTCCTGTTGATCATCTCGCTAGCCTCCGATTGATCTGCAGCAGTTGACCATCGTACTTGCCTTTGACACTTGAAGCCATCGAGCTGTTCCCAGAAGGCGCTCGGCGGATTCTTTGGATCGCGAAGAAAACAGCATAAAGTCCGCACGTGTATCTCCAAACCACACGCTATATTTATCTTCTACTTAGCGAGCGCGTCGACAGAACGTGTGTCCAGCGATCGAAGGAGACGTCCACAACTGGACATACAACAACTTGTCCCCTGGCCCCAACAAGTTTTCAAGGAACTCGTTCACGCCTCCGGCAGATTCCATCTGTGTCGCCGACGAAGCATTTCCGCCATACAGTTACACTAAAGATCCATGCTCCAGGCCGCCATTATCTCCAAACCCCAGAAGCCGGAACTCGCCGGAATCCTCCGCGATCTCATTGCGTGGCTCGAAGCTCGCAACTACCACTACCTGCTCGACCCCGACAGCGCCGCCTACGTCTCGGGCGCCAACCCCATCGCCCGCGTAGACCTCCCCAACCACAAGCCAAATCTAGTCATCGTCCTCGGTGGCGACGGCACCCTCCTCGCCGCAGCCCGGGCCTTCGCCCGCACCACCACGCCCATCCTCAGCGTCAACCTCGGCTCCCTCGGCTTCCTCACCGAGATCCCCCTCTCCGAGCTCTACTCCACCCTCGAAGCCTGGTGCGACAACTGTGCCGAGATCGAGGTTCGCAGCATGATGCGAGCCGAGATCATTCGCGACGGCCAGATCGTCAAGCAGTGGGATGCCCTCAACGACGTCGTCGTCGCCAAAGGAACCATCGCCCGCATGGGCGACTTCTCCGTCGAGATCGACCAACAGGCCGTCGCCACCTTCCGCGCCGACGGCATCATCGTCTCCACTCCCACCGGCTCGACCGCCTACAACCTCGCTGCCGACGGGCCTATTGTCATGCCCAGCGTCAACGCCATGCTGGTCACCCCCATCTGTCCCCACCTGCTCACCATTCGCCCTATCGTCGTTCCGGGCGACTCCACCGTCAGTGTCGAGGTCGTCGGTGTACCCAACGAGATCTACCTCACCGTCGACGGCCAGGAAGCAGTCCAGCTCAAGCTAGGCGACCTGGTCCACTGCCAGCGTTCGGAGGCTGCGGTCCGCCTCCTCCGCCACAGTCCCAACGGCCTCTTCAGCGTCCTCCGCTCCAAACTCAAATGGGGCGAGCGCTAAGCAGCAACCCAGCAAACAAGCTCTCCTCTCCGACCAATGGGAGGACCAGCAGCCGCCACCCAAGCAAGAAAGGGTACACGCGTCACGAAGTGACCGCCCCACGCGAAGTGGGCCCGTCCGGCAGGACACCCACGCCGCGAGCCCAAAAATAAAGTTGAAAAGTTGGCGTATTTTCAGCAGCCAAAAAGTGACTGCTAAAACACCACACCAGCCACGCAATCCACCACATCCAAACCACCAAAACACCACACCAAAACACGCCTTTTCGCCAAAACCCCCAGCAAAAACGCGCATCCACCACAAAAAATAAAAATCCAACTACAAACGGTCCGTCGCCCGGCGCAGGGTGACCATCGGCCCGCTGACGGGATGGCAGAATACCTGCCCATGGCTCAGCGCGATCCTCCTCTGCGCCAGTCCCGCCATCTCCGGATCGTGCGTCACCATCACGATCGTGTGTCCATTCCTATGCAGATCCTGCAGCAGCTCCGCCACAATCTTCTGGTTCGCCGCGTCCAGATTTCCGGTCGGCTCATCCGCCAGCAAAATCGGGGGATTGTTGATCAGCGCCCGCGCAATGCAGACCCGCTGCTGCTCTCCGCCTGACAGCTCACTGGGCACATGCGAGACCCGGTCGCCCAGCCCCACGCGCACCAGCGCCGCCCGCGCCTCCGCCTCATCCGTCATCGAGTGAAAGTACTGCGCCAGCATTACGTTTTCAAGAGCGGACAGGTAAGGAATCAGATGGAACTGCTGAAAGATAAAGCCAATCTTGTCCGCACGAAATCGATCGAGCTCCGTAGCACTCATGGACGCTGTATCGACGTTATCGATCTTCACCTCACCCGCCGTCGGCCGGTCGAGGCAGCCAATGAGATTGACCAGCGTACTCTTGCCCGAACCGGAGGGCCCGGTGATAGCGACCCACTCCCCGGCGACGATCGAAAAGGTAGCATCCCCAAGCGCACGCACGACGCCGCCATGCCCGGCGTACTCGCGGGTCACGTGCTTCAGTGCGATCACAGCGCAGTCGTCCCGCGTGCCTCCGGTTGGATCAGCCAGCGGCCCGGTCTGTATCTTCGCCACTACCTTCGCTTCGCTCACGCTCATATCTTCTCACTCCCCTTTCAGCAGCGCAGCGGGCTGCAGACCGCGCAGCACCCGGGCAGGGAATAGCGCAGCCATCGCTGCGATCATCACATTGAGCAGCAGCACCAAGGGAAGAACCGATGGACGCGGCAACGTCGCAGTATGGAAATTCCCCTCGCTGATGGCCCACGCCGCCGCCGAGCCCACGACAAAGCCCACCGCCACGCCTGCCAACGCCAGCACCAGAGCCTCCAGCAGGAACATTCCCATCAACTGCATCTGCGATCCGCCCAGCGCCTTCATCAAAGCGAAGTCCCGCCGCCGCTCGAGCACACTCGCAGAGAGCGTCGCCAATACGCTTACTGCAACTGTCAGCGCAATCAGCAGCACCGCTCCATACATCAGCGCATGGGTGCGATCGACGATCTTCGACTCTCCCTCGACCAACTGCCGCACGGGCTGCACCTGCATCTCGGGGAAGTCCTGACGCAGACGCGCTATGGTGGCCTCGACCTTCGCCGCGCCTCCCGGCACCTGAAGCTCAATCACGCTCGGCCCAACTCCGGTCCACGCGGTGAAGGCGGCGAGCGGCATATAGATGCGACTGTCTTCGTCGCCGCCGGTCTTGATCAGTCCTGCTCCATTCAGCGTAATGGAGTGTCCTGCGAAGGTCAGGGCGACCGCGTGTTCATTCCCAACAAACTGCGCTGCCCTCTGACCAAGCAACGCAGCGTCCGAGGCTGTGGCGTCAGGCCATGTTTGTACCTGCCACCACGAGTCCAGCCGCCTGACCGCAGCAAAGTCTGTTCCGGCCACGACTACCGGTGTTCCGGTATCGGTCGTCGCCACGGCGTAGGCAAACTCTGCTGCCAACGCATCAGGCCCCGCTGCCTCCTGCACGCGGGCCAGAGCATTGGTGCGCAGAGGCACCGAAGCCGGAGCAGAGAGGACAATGTTCGCGCCGAAGCTGCGAAACTCCTTATGCAGCTTGGCGTCCAGATCCGCGTAGAGCGTCAGGAGCGCTGTCGCCACACCAGCCGATACCGTCATCGCCACCAGCGCCGAGATGCTTCGCGCCCTGCGATGCACCAGCGACCGCCGCAACATTCCGAAGAGGCTCAGTTTGACCATCAGGCATCCGCCCTCAGGATCGCCGAAGGCTCCATGCGCAGAGCCGTCCGGATCGACGGCGTACTTCCCGCAATCGCGACCACCAGCGCCAGCGCGACGACAACCGGCAGCAGGACCGGGATCAACACAGCCTCTGCGGCCCCTCCGTCACCGGCAAAGATCCTCGCACCAAGCCACGCTGCAAGTCCCGAACCAAGCAGATAGCCCATCGTTCCCGCGATCAGCGCGAGCAGACCTGCCTCTGCATAGAACAGCAGAGCAATCGAGCCTTTACTCGCACCCAGCGAACGCATCAACCCAATCTCTCCACGCCGCTCAAGAATCGCAGTCGCCATCGCAGCGCTCACCGCAAACCCCGCAGCCAGCAGCGCCGCAGCGCTGATCAACCACATCAGCCCGCTGATTCGCTTCAGCACATTGCCTTCGCTCTGCTCCACTCGCCGAACCTGTTCCGCCTGCGCTCCAGGAATCGCCTCGCGAATCTGATAAGCAATCGAGTTCGCATACGGCCTGCAGTACCAGATCTCCCGCTGCTTCGGGGGCAGGGAGTCGGGATCGACCCGCGCAAAGGCATCCTCGGGCTTGGTCCGGGCGCTTACCTCGACACGTCGTACGGCATCGTTTTCGCCCACGAGGACTTGCGCGTCGTGGAGTGTAAGCAGAAGGCCATTGTCATCTTCGCCGCCCGTCGTGACGATTCCGGCAATGTCTGCGGTCAATCGCGAAGAGGGCGCAGCCTGCGTTCCCTGCATGACTAAGGTGTCGCCGATCTTGAGGCCAAGCTTCTTCGCAAGATTCGTCCCAACCACGACGCTCCTGCTATCCGGACTGCTCTGTGGCGCAGGCCATGATCCTTTGATACGCCACCACGGATGCAGGGCCGGTGCTCCGGTCTTCAAAGTATTGAAGTCGTGATCGAACCAATATCCGACCGCATTTACGGCAACGAGCGGATCGCCCGCCTTCGGTGCAATCGCCATCTGCACGGGCAACTCCGGCGAGACGCCAGTGATGTTGTTCGCCCAGAAGATGGTCTTCAGCTTGGCGAGGTCGCTCTCCTTCAAATAAGCCCCACCCGAAGCGGGCTTCAGATCCACCCCACCCACCTTCACATCGAGCAGGTCGGCCTTCGGATAGACAACGATGTTGGCTCCATAGACAGCCAGCTCTTTATGGATTCGATCGCCAATCGTAGTCGCGAGCGCGAGCATCGCCGTCACGGCGGTAGTCCCAAGCAGGATAGCTACGCCGGCCAGCATCTTTCGGCGGCGCTGCCTGCGAAAGCTCTCCATGAGGAGGCGAAAGAACATTTAGTGCTCCCTCATCGTTCGAAGACCGGAGCGAGCGACCGAAGATCCGCAGCCTCAATGATCAGCTGTCCACCACCCACGGTCGACTTCAGCGGGATGGGATTGCACCCGCCTTTCTGTCCCATCGAAGACGCGTTCAAAGGCGAAGCGCACATCTTGCAGGTGATCCCCTGGTCGCCGATGTAGAAGCCAACCGGCCCGCAGATCTGACACGCGTCCGCGACGGAGACGATGTTTCCGTCGGGCTTCTTGAAGAGCAGAAATCGAATCTCTACATTCCCGCCCTTGCCGTCGTCCAGGTGCACGCCGTAGCGATGCAGCTTGTCGTCGTTGACATCAGCCGTAGGCAGCGTCACCTGCGAACCCACCAGCGTCACCGCCGCCGTGGGGGAGAGGGCGGTGGAACTCTTTGCGTAGATAAACTCAGCCGTGGAGAGAAAGATGAAGACGAAGCTCGTCGCAACGACCGCGGTCATCCACATCTTCTCGCGGCGCTGGGTCCACTCGGCACGCCGCTTGTCGGCAGGGGTCGCGTTCGCGTTTAGCACGGCGGGTGTGCGGCGCTTGTACTCCAACAGCATCATCAGTCCGGCTAACGCCAGCATCGTGACGAAGAAGAAGAGATCGTTGCGTACGATGGGGCCGATCAAGCGCATCTCGGTCGGGCTCGACGGCAGCACGCCATTTTCGCTCAGCTCATGCAGGCCGCTGACGATCAGCTGGAACGCCACGAAGTAAAGTATGACGGTGGTGACGCGGAAGAATCGCTGCAGGTTGATCTTCACGCTGCCGCGTATGAACAGCACTCCGAACACAACGGCAACTGCGATCCCCAACAGCGTTCCGGTAAAGCTCAGCAACTCGGTCGAGTTCAGGGTGACGGCCGAAAGAATCAACACCGTCTCGACGCCCTCGCGCAGGACCAGAAGAAACACAAAGAAGAACAGCCCCGCCTTCGACACGCCCGCCGGGCGGGTGTACTGGGAGATCTTCTCCTCGATCGATCCCTTCATCGTGCGGGCTGTCTTGTGCATGAACCAGATCATGCTGATGACGAAGGCGGCGGCGCCCAGCATCACCCAACCCTCGAAGATGTCCGTATTGAACTGGCTCCGGGCGATCACGACTGCGCCTGCGACGCTGGCAGCGATGGCCGAACCGAGAGCCCAGAAGACCGTCCGCTTCAGCTCGGGCCGGCCGATCTTGGACAGGTAGGCGAAGACGATGCCGACGATCAGCGATGCTTCGACCCCCTCGCGGAGCGTGATGATAAATGCCTGCAACATAACGTCTTTCTCTTCCCTGGCGGCGCTCCGGCAGGCCTGCAACCACCGGCCCCGAGCCCATCTCCACGAGGCTGGATCAACTCCTCGTTCCAGTATCTAGTGTAATGAGGACTAAATTGGTCGTCAATCGAAGGCGCTCGATTATCAGCCGCGATTTTCTTGGGCCAGTAACAATCGCAGGGAGAGATCCCCGAACTCGCCGGCTCGGAGAGATACCGCCAAACTGTGGAAACGCCGTATTCTCTATAAGAATGTTCGATCTGCCCGAGAGTCTCTTCGCAAATCCAGTGTGGACCGCCCTCCACACGAAGCATCGCCACTTCGCGATTTCAGCCGGGGAAGCCTGCCGCTATCCTGCCGATGTCGCGCCCTTTGCCGCCGTTGCTTCGCCGACCGAAGCAGCGCTCCTGCAGCTTCACTCCCTTCTCGTGCCGGGCGAATCGGTCTGGATCGCGGCCGAAAGCTACCCCCATCCGACGCAACTCGTCTTCGAACAGACGCTCGAGTGTCTTCAGATGGTCCTTCCCGCGAAGATCGAGCCGCCTGCCGCAAGGGTCGAGATCGTCCCGCTTTCGGGCCGGGAGGCGCCCGAGATGGTAGCCCTCACCGACCTCGCATTTCCGGGTTTCTTTCGCAGCAGAACCTGCGAGATGGGCTCATACTTCGGGGTCCGGTCTGAAGGCCAACTTATCGCCATGGGGGGCGAGCGACTCAAACTCGACGGCCCGACGGAGAGCTATCCTGAGATCAGCGGAATCTGCACACACCCCGATCATCGCGGCAAGCGCTATGCCGAAAATCTCATCTGGCATCTTGTAAGAAGGCACCGTCGCGACGGAGCGGTCTCCTGGCTCCATGTCAGCGCCGGCAACCATCGCGCCATCCAGCTCTACCTTCGAATGGGATTCGTCGAGGCCCGCAGAGTCCTGCTCCATCGTATTTCGTGCAAGGCTAAAGGAATGAGACCATCAGAATATGTTGGAAGAACGTAAGCGCCGCTCCGCAGTCATTGTTCTGGGTTGCGTCTCGATGGTGTTGCTTGGCGTCCTGTCCTTCCTGCCCAACCACGACAAGCTTCTGCTACACACAACCGGGCACTACCATCGCGTGGGCCATGTGCTGGCCTTTTTTACCTTGACTCTTCTGCTCGTCAGCACCGTAACCTCGCTCTGGTCTCGATTCGCCCTGGCCGCGATGGTCGTGTCCTTCGGATATCTTCTGGAGTTTCTGGAGCACGCAATCTACAACAATCCGCTGGAGTGGTCAGACGTCATGATAGACACCCTCGGCGTCATCTTTGGACTGATCCTCGTGCTCGCCCGCGACGAATACAAACGTGTCCGTCGATTCGACTAGGAACAGCAGGCTCTCCGCGGAAGAATCCGTGGCTGCGGCAAAGCTCGACTCTGAATTTTTGATTTTGAATGGTGCGCCCGGAAGGATTCGAACCTCCGACCCTTTGGTTCGTAGCCAAATGCTCTATCCAACTGAGCTACGGGCGCACATTGCGTGGGGTTGCAACCTTTTAAAGATATAGGATTTCGCTCGCTGCGGCAAGCCGGGCGCAGTCCGTAAGAGAATGTCGGGAGAAGTTGGTGGCGGTTGAGATGTCGCCGTATTATGAACATAATTTCGTACGTTCGAAGAGCACGTGTCCGGAGGTGGAGCTTGGCCATTGATGAGAGAGACGCAGATGCGAGAGACGCAAAAGAACCGGCATCTTCTTTAGGCAAGTTGAGCCGCAGATCCTTTCTGTCCCACATGGGAGCCGCGGGTGTTGCTACGGCGGCGACAGCAGTCACTCCGCTAGCCGTCTCCGCTGCGATAGCCGAGACGCAGGAGCGAACAGCTCCTCAAACTCAGGCGATTCCCGGAACCATGCCGGTGACTCTCAAGGTGAACGGCCAGACGCATTCGGTTCAGATTGATCCACGTGCGACGCTGCTGGACACCTTGCGCGAGACGCTGCATCTGACCGGCACTAAAAAAGGTTGCGACCACGGGCAATGCGGCGCATGCACCGTGCATATCAATGGCCGGCGCGTGAACAGCTGCCTTACCTTTGCGGGCATGCAGCAAAACGTCGAGATCACCACCATCGAAGGCCTCGGCCAACCCGGCCACCTGCACCCCATGCAGGCTGCTTTTGTGGAGCACGACGGTTTTCAGTGCGGATATTGCACCTCCGGACAGATCATGTCCGCCGTCGCCATGGTGAAGGAGCCATGGGGTACAGGGGATAGCGATGTGAAGGAGGCAATGAGCGGCAACATCTGCCGCTGCGGAGCGTACCCCAACATCGTTGCAGCCGTCCAGGCAGTTCGACGAATGGCATAGGAGGAGATCGGCGATGGAACTCTTCGAACTGGTGACGGCACAGACGATCCCGGACGCAGTGAAGGCTCAGGCGAAGTCCTCCACCGCGCAGAATGGTGCAGAGGTGCGATTCATCGCGGGCGGCACCAACCTGATTGACTACATGAAGCTGAACGTCGAGCGGCCGAATCGGCTGGTCGACATCAACGGTCTGCCGCTGGATCGGATCGAAAAGACTGCCGACGGCGGACTGAAGATTGGAGCTCTTGCACGGAACGCGGACGTGGCTCAGGATGCGACCGTGAAGGAGCAGTATGCGGTTCTATCGCAGGCGCTGCTGGCTGGTGCCTCGCCGCAGTTGCGCAACATGGCGACGACTGGAGGCAACCTGCTTCAGAAGACACGCTGCGTCTACTACAGGGATACGGCGACTGGATGTAACAAGCGGGAGCCGGGCTCTGGCTGCTCCGCGATCGGTGGCTACAACCGTATGCTTGCGATCCTGGGGACGAGCGAACACTGCATTGCGACTAATCCCTCCGACCAGAACGTCGCGCTGATGGCGCTCGATGCTGTGGTTCATATCGAGGGAGTGAAAGGCCAGCGGGCCGTGCCGATTGCGGAGTTCTACGTCGTTCCGGGATCTACCCCGCAGCGGGAGACTGTGTTGGAGCCGGGCGATCTGGTGACCCATATCACGCTTCCCAAGATGCCTGTTGGCGCAAAGAGCGTGTACTTGAAGCTGCGCGATCGTGCCTCCTATGAGTTCGCGCTGGCCTCGGCGGCGATTGTGATCAAGCAGGATGCAAGCGGCAAGATCGAATTCATTCGCGTCGCGATGGGTGGGGTTGGAACGAAGCCGTGGCGCTCTACAGAAGCTGAGAAAGCACTTCTTGGAAGGGCTGCAAGCTCCGCCAACTTCCTGACCGCAGCAGAGGCTGCGCTTCGTGGCGCAAAACCTCAGAGCCAGAACGGATTCAAAGTAGAGCTGGCAAAACGCTGCCTGACGCACGCGATGGGACAGGCGAGTCAAAGCGCCTAAGGAGACGACGATGGATCAGGTAACCGAGTCGAAGGTGATTGGCGTCGCAACGCCGCGGATCGATGGCCCGCTCAAGGTGAGCGGCTCGGCAATGTACGCCTCAGATCATAATTTTCCGGGCCTGCTCTACGCATGGCCGGTCTGCGCAACGATCTCGAACGGAAGGATCGCACACATGGACACGACCGGAGCGGAGAAGATGCCCGGCGTTGTCGCTGTCTACCATCGGGAGAACATCGGGAAGCTCTACCGCGTGCCCCCGTCAACCGGCTTCTCGCTCATCCTGGATGAGAAGCGCCCTCCGCTTGAGGACGATACGATTCGTTACTACGGCCAGTATGTCGCTGTAGTCGTAGCGCAGACCGTCGAACAGGCGCGGGCCGCGGCGGAGAGTGTGAAGGTGACCTACAACAAAGAGAAGCCGGACACCGGCGAGAAGCTGCTCGGAACGCCGCTCACGACCGACAAGCCTGACGAAAAGAGCAAGCGTGGAGATACAGCTGCGGCATTGAAAGCGGCGAAAGTAAAGGTTGATGCGGTCTACAAGATTCCCGTCGAGACCCACAACCCCATCGAGTTGCACGCCTCCGTTGCGGTCTTTGACGGTAAGAAATATACGTTGTACGAGACCTCACAGGCGGTGGTGAACCATCGCGATGTGATGGCGCAGATGCTGGGCGTTCCTACAGAGCAGGTGCAGGTGATTACCCGGTTCCTGGGATCGGGTTTCGGGGGCAAGCTGTGGCCGTGGCCCCATGGATTGCTGGCCGCCGCGTGTGCACGCAACCTCGGGCGTCCAGTCAAGCTGGTGGTAAGCCGCCAGATGATGTTCGAGAGCGTCGGCCACAGGCCCGCGATAGACCAGAGAATCCAGCTCGCAGCCGACGCCGATGGCAAGCTGACCGCGGTGCAACAGGATTACGTCAACCACACGTCAATGCTCGATGACTACGACGAAGGTTGCGGAGAGATCACGCCATTCCTCTACAGCACCCCGAACTTGCTTGTCACCGGAGGCCTGGTTCGCCGTAACGTCGGCAACCCAACGGCGATGCGCGGACCAGGCGCAGTGCCGGGATTGTTCGCGTTGGAGTCGGCGATGGATGAGCTGGCGATCGCGCTGAAGATGGATCCCGTGCAACTGCGCTTGAAGAACGAGCCGGCGCTGGACGAGAGCCTGAATATTCCATTTTCTTCCCGCCACATGAAGGAGTGTCTGACGGTTGGGGCCGAGAAGTTCGGCTGGGCGCGGCGTACTCCCGAGAGCGGCTCGATGAAGCGTGACGGTCTGACGCTGGGCTGGGGTATGGCCGCGTGCTCGTGGCTGGCGGCGCGAATCGAGACGGAGGCGACAGTCGAACTTCTCCAGGACGGCTCAGCGCGTGTCGCCTGTGGCACGCAGGACATCGGCGGAGGAACCTATACCGTCATGGCTCAGGTCGTCAGCCACGAGACCGGCATTCCGGTTAACCGGATTGATGTTGTACTCGGCGACTCCTCGCTTCCACCGGGGCCAATCTCGGGCGGCTCGTGGGTCACGGCGTCCATGACACCGGCAGTCCTTGCGGCGTCGCAGAACGCGGGCAAAGCGCTCTTGCTCGCAGCGATCAAGTCTGACGGATCGCCCTTCAAAGGCAAGAAGCAGGAGGAACTCGAACTCATCGATGGAACGGTTCGCCTGAAGGGACAACAACAAGGCGCAGTGCCGATGGCGGAGATTCTGAGGATCGCCAAAGTCAACTCAGTCTCTGGCACAGGCAAGTCTGACAGTACCTTTGGAGCCGCAAAGCCCAAGGTCTCCTTCCACTCCTACGGTGCGCAGTTTGCCGAAGTGACCTGGCAACCAGAAATCGCGCGCCTTCGCGTCAGCCGTGTCGTTACGGTCATCGACGCCGGCCGCATCTTGAATCCGCGGCCCGCCCGCAATCAGATCGAAGGCGCAGTGGTGATGGGTGTTGGCATGGCGTTGTTCGAAGAGACGATGTACGACGCCCGCTCGGGTGCTCCGATCAACAACAACCTCGCCGACTATGTCGTTGCCGTGAACGCGGACACGCCGGAGATCGATGTCACCTTCCTCGACTATCCGGACTATCAGCTCAACGCCCTCGGCGCTCGAGGTGTCGGAGAGATCGGGCTGGCCGGGATCGCCTCTGCGATTACCAATGCGGTGTATCACGCGACAGGTATTCGCGTGCGTGATCTCCCGGTGCGTATCGAGGACTTACTCGTTCCGGCGAGCAAAACCACGCATCTCGCCTGATCCGTCGTCCTCGCAGCGGCGTAGACGAACACCGAATCCGCACCGCGCAAGCGAGATTCAAGCCTTCTTGCCGAAGACCGCGTGGATCTGTTCGAGGTAGGCATACCCGTGTTCCGTATCGGGCTCCAGATAGCTCCCCTCGGTCCATTCGTTCCATGAGTTCACAGTGAGCAGCTTTGTTTTAAGGTCATGGGAGTTGTCAAGAAACTGCTTCGCAGAGCGAAGGGCATCGCCAAATCGTTGCGGTGTGTTCCCCTGCACTACTGGCATGAAGGGATACGACGATTGGGTATAGATGTCAGATTGACATGCCCTGGGCGAGGAGTCCCACCCCATCGAAACGTTCGGGTAGTAGGGTCTTCCCAGCTTGGCGGACGCCGTAGCTCGATAGACTTCGTAAGCAGAAGCCAGATCCTGATAGTCCGTGCTGGGGAATTTTGCCAGCTGTGCGTGATGGATCCATACATACGAGGTTGTGCTATCGACGTTCAAACGCGCGAGCAGATCCTTCAGGTCTGTCACCTCCGTCTGACCCGGTAAGAGCTGAACACCCCATGTAACCGCATTGAGATGCAGGTCTCGGAATCCTGCTGCCTTCACCTTCTCGCGAAACTGTTGCAGCGCTGCCGCAGCTTTCTCAACTCCACCCATTCCGAGAACAAATCGATACAGCTCGTAGATGGAAAAGTAGGGACACCCATCGACTTTGAGATAACTGTCCTGGCTGAAGTAGGCATCGACGATATGGGTTGTCATCTTGTCGAACGTGGCAGCCGTGACCTCCCCTGGATATTGAAGGTGTGGCGGAGCCGTCAACTTCGCAGGATGCAAATCGAACCAGTCATGATTCGCCCACATGATGGCAAACTCAACCTCTGCGCGGTTGGTCGCGCGTAGATAACCCCCTTCGAGAGCCCCCTGCAAAAATGGGCCGTCGTTATACCAATACCAATCGAAGATGAAGGCGGAGATCGACGCATGAGCAGCTGCACGGATCTTCTGTTCAAAGACCTTTGGATCAGACTCATCCCCATAGCCCCAGAGCGGAACCTTGGGTTGTTTGTGTCCGGCAAAGCGCGGCCGAGCGTCCTTCACAAGCTGCCACTCGGTCCATCCCTTGCCGTGGGCAACATCGTTGCGTGAGTCCTGGTGATAGTTGCCGAAGTAGTAAGCGGCAACTACGTACTTCTCGTTTTCGCGATGACTTCGAGACTGCGCCATCCCGCTCTTCGCAACGGAAAGCGCTATTGCGTTTGACGCCATACTCTTCATAAACGTCCTGCGGCTTTGGGTCGACATTTAAGACACGCTCCATTCGAGGTTGGGAAACCTATACAGACCCCCACGCAGAAAGCAGGAGCCGACGATCTAGATTCTCATAACCGAGAGCAAGTCAAACGGCTGCAGATCTCAAGGCCCTTTGACGACGCGATATGACCCCACAGCGCGCTGCGACGATCGCCGTCTCAATGCCGCCAGGCACGGATACGAATGCAGCGGCAGATGGATGCCTAATCAGCAGATGGATGCCTAATCAATTGACAGGTATGGTGCGCCCGGAGAGATTCGAACTCCCGACCCTTTGGTTCGAAGCCAAATGCTCTATCCAGCTGAGCTACGGGCGCGCAAAACAGGGAAGTGACTTACAAGAGCATCCTAAAAATACCGGAGAAACTGTCCTCAAAGCAACTAGGCCGCCGCAGGCTCAGGTGGCGGGGGTACTGTGAACATAGGCACCGTCTCGACAATATCCAATCCGGCACGGCGCAGCAGTTCATAGATCACAGGCTCGGTCAAACGGGTCGCGTCGTATTCGATTCGCACCGTCTTCTTCCCCTCGTCCAGCGCCATGTGGCGAACACCGTACACCTCGCGCATCTTGGCCATCGCCACGACGGAGGCTTCGGTCGGCGGAACTCCATAGCGGTAAAGAACATCAAGCTGTGTCATGGCTTCGATGATATCAGTGACGGCGTCACCCGCTCCGTTCTCTCCGCCAAATTTTCCTTTGCGGCTCGAAAGGATACGGATTCAGAGGTTAGGCGTTAATTTTACGAAAATGGAAGATTTTCAGCTGCAACGGGCCGACATTCGCTCTCACATCTTCGAGAGATAGCTGGTGATCTCGGAGCTGGTCCACACCTGCGCGCCGATGAACTTCCGCCGCAACACGCCCTGCTTATCGATGATGTAGGTCTCAGGAATCTGCACCGTCCCATACAGCGCATTCACCTTTTGATCTTCGTCGCGAACAGTCAACAGGTCGACGTGATGGTCCACCAGAAATCGCTTGTACACATCCGGGTCCTGGTCCATACTCACCGCGACGATCGCCAGCTCAGGCATCTGCCTCTGCAGCGCCAGCAGGCTCGGCAGCTCCTCGATGCACGGCGCGCACCAGGTGGCCCATAGATTCAGCACCACCACCCGCCCGCGCAGCTTGCTCAAATCGACCGTCCGGATGCCGTCCCCCATCACAAACTGCGGCGCGGGCTTATCAATATTCCCGGGATGGCTGCCCCGGTCGCACCCCGCCACCAGTAGCGATCCCAACACCGCACTCATCAACAATCTACGCACAAGTCACTCCACTTCCTATAATACGAAGTCGTGACCGACACCGACCCCGCGCAGCATCCGAATTCTACCGAAGCACCCGACCTCGAACTCTCGGTCATCATTCCCGCCCGCAACGAGCAGCGCTCGCTGCCCGCCTGTCTTGCTTCTATCCTGAGCCAGTCTGAGCCCGGCTTCCTCCTCGGCCAACAGTGGGAGTTGATCGTCGTCAACGATGACTCAACCGACAACACCCGCGCCCTCGCCGTCGAAGCCGCCGCCACCCACGCAGGCGTCCTCGTCCTCGACGCGCCACCACTAGACCTCGGCAGCAATGGGGGATTCACCGGCAAGACCAACGCCTGTTGGACCGGCGCACAGGCCGCACGCGGCAGATACCTCCTCTTCACCGACGCAGATACCATCCACGAGACCAACGACATCTCCCGCTCCCTCCGCGAAGCCGACCGCCATGACGCAGCTCTGCTCTCCTACTCGCCCCGCCAGGTCGTCACCGGCTTCTGGCAGCACGCGGTTATGCCGCTAGTCTTCTCTGAACTAGCCTCCGTCTATCCTTCCAAGCAGATCAACGATCCCGCCAGCCGCCTCGCCGCAGCCAACGGCCAGTTTCTCCTCGTCGAACGCGACGCATACTTCTCCATCGGCGGACATCGTGCCGTCGGCAAGAACATTCTCGAGGATGTCGCCCTGGCCGAGAACATCAAGCGCGGCTCCCGCTCCATCCGCTTCCGTTACGCCCCCGAGGCACTCGCCACGCGGATGTACTGGACCACCTCCGAGATGATCGAAGGCTGGACAAAAAACCTCGCCCTCCTCTTCCCAAAGCCCGTCGCCCTCGCCCTGTGGCGCATCCTCGACGTTCTTCTCTTCTTCGGCCTGCCCGTTGCGGCGTTTGGCCTCTACTGGCTGCAGTCCTGGCAGAGAAACGTTATCCTTCTCATCTGGGTCAGGACGCTCTGGCGCTTCTACTCCCGCGTTGCGCGCTCCAACTTCCCGGCACTGGACATCGCAATCTCGATCCTCGGAGCTCCGTTTTTCATCTATCTTCTTCTACGCAGCGTCAGCCGTCATCGCTTCAAGAAAAACGTCTTCTGGAAGGGACGTAACTACAACACGGCCCCCTAGTTACCATGGGTTTGCATCCGCGAATCCCATAAACACGTCTAACCACAGGAATAACGATGATCTTTCTTACCCGCAAAGCCGAGTTCTCCTCCGCCCACTTCTACTGGAACGAAGCGTGGTCGCCTGAAGAGAATCAACGCATCTTCGGTAAATGTGCCAATCGCAACGGTCACGGTCACAATTACACGCTCGAAGTCACAGTCGCAGGCTCGGTAGATGCCACCTCCGGCTTCGTCGTCGATCTAAAAGAGTTGAAGGACATCCTCGAGCGCGAGGTCGTCAGCGTCTACGACCATCGCCATCTCAACCTAGAAGTCCCCGAGTTCAAAACCACCATCCCCACGACCGAGAACATTGCCATCGCTATTTGGCAGCGTCTCGACAACAAGATTCCCCACGCCAGGCTGCACCGCGTCCGCGTCTACGAGATGCCCGATCTCTTTGCGGACTATTATGGAGAACCATGAACGCGCATCTCAATCGCCGCTACCACTTCAGCGCGTCCCATCGCCTCCATACCGAGGCGTATGACGCCGCGAAAAACCGTGCAGTCTTTGGGAAGTGCAACAATCCCCACGGCCACGGCCACAACTACACCGTGCAGGTAACCATGAGCGGTCCGGTCGATCCGTCCACCGGAATGGTCTGCAATCTTGCGGAGCTTGACGCCTTTGCACAAACAAATCTTCTCGCCCGATTCGACCACATGAACCTGAACACCCTGAATTGCTTTGCGAATATGGTCTCCACGACGGAGAATCTAAGTATCGAGATCTACCGCATCTTTCAACGCTTTCCCGCCGCCCACCTGGAGCGGGTTCACGTTGAGGAGACGAGTAACAACTCGTTCGACTACGCCGGCGACGCGACACCAACGCCAGGCACGATCTAAGAAAGGCCCGTCCTATGGCACGCACCTTGGCCACAATTGAGCCAGCATTGCTCGACACCGTTTCAACCCAGGATCTCTACCGCGAATTGCTTCTCCGTATCGGAGAAGATCCCACCCGGGATGGCCTGCTACGTACCCCCGAGCGCATGGAGAAGTCCATGGCATTTCTCACGCGCGGCTACACGATGAACATCACCGACGTCCTTCACGAGGCTCTCTTCGATGTCGACTACGACGAGATGGTCATCGTAAAAGACATCGAGTTCTTCTCGCAGTGCGAGCATCACCTTCTACCCTTCTTCGGCAAGGCACACATTGCGTACGTCCCAAACGGGAAGGTCATCGGACTGAGCAAAATCCCGCGTCTCGTCGATGTCTTCGCCCGAAGGTTGCAGGTTCAGGAGCGACTGACCCGTCAGATAGGCGAAGCCATCACCGATGCAATTCACCCGCAGGGCGTAGCCGTGATTCTCGAGGCGCAACATCTCTGCATGATGATGCGCGGAGTCGAAAAGCAACACTCCTCCACCGTCACCTCCGCCATGCTCGGCGTCTTCAAGACGCAGCTCCAGACGCGCAACGAATTCCTTTCTCTCGTTCGCCGGCAGGGAAGCGGCTTCTAGCAGCTAAACTGGAGACTGCATGAATGGTCTCCTTGTTCTCGATAAACCCTCCGGCATCACCTCGCACGACGTCGTCGCCATCGTCCGCCGGGCCACTGGCGAAAAGTCCATCGGCCATCTGGGCACTCTCGATCCCATGGCCACCGGTGTCCTGCCGCTGCTTCTCGGCAAATACACACGCCTGGCGCAGTTCTTCGGGCAGGCCGACAAACACTACACAGGCCACATCCGCTTCGGCTTCGCAACCGACAGCTTCGACGCAGACGGAACACCAGTGGGCGAGGTGCTTCCCCTGCGCCAGACGCTGGAAGAGCTGCAAACACTAAGCAAAAAATTTCACGGAGAGTTAGACCAGGTTCCCCCAATCTTCTCCGCGAAGAAGATCAACGGCGTCGCCGCCCACAAGCTGGCAAGAGCCGGTGTGGAGGTCGCGGTGAAGCCGGCCCGCATCACGATCCACAACTTCGAGCTAACCTCTCTCGAAGGCGACACTGCATCCTTTGTCATGTCTGTCTCTGCCGGCGGGTACGTCCGTTCCGTAGCCCACGAACTCGGCCAGTTGGCGGACTGCGGAGCGCATCTCTCCACCCTGCGAAGGACGCGTGCCGGAGCATTCTCTCTCGAGCACGCAATCACCATCGACCAATTGAAGACTGCCTCGCTAGCCGAACTTGAGGCGCTCTTGCCGCACCCGCGCACGCTGCTCCCCGAGATGCCCTCTGTCACCGTGGACGATCAGCTCGCCGGTCGCCTGCGAAACGGAATGCAGGTCAATCTCCCCGACTTCTCGCAGGCTCCACTGATCAAGGTATTCACCACTCCGACAGACTTGCTCGCAATCGCCCGCCGCATCGCCGGCACGCTGATGCAACCCATCGTCGTCCTCGGCTAGGCCCTACTTTTTCAGCAGAGGAGTCACAAGAGGCAGCACATTCTTCGCCACGATCTGATTCCCCGCACTCGTCGCATGAGTTCTATCAGCCTGCATCATCCCCTCCACGCCGAAGACGCCCTTCAGCAGAAACGGCAGTATTGGCACGTGGTACTTCGTTGCGAGCATCGCGTAGGTGTCGTTGAACTGCTTAATGTAATCGGGGCCGTAGTCAGGCGGCAGAGTAATTCCCGCGAGAACGACCTTCGTGCCACTGGCCTTCAGGGTGCCAACAATCCTATCCAGGTTTGTGCGTGAGTCTTCAATGCGAAGGCCGCGCAACCCATCATTCCCGCCAAACTCAACCACCACCACCACCGGCTTCAGCGCAAGCACCCGGTCGAGACGATCGACACCGTCCTTGGTGGTATTGCCGCTAATCCCCTCGTTAACGACGCGGTAGTTATATCCTTCGGCGGTCAGATCCGTCTGAAGATAGTCAGGATAGCTCTGCCCGAGGTCAGTTCCATATCCGGCAGTCAGGCTATCGCCGAAGCAGACGATGACCGGCCGCTTATCGTTCGTGGCTGCCGGTGAGGGCAGGGAAGCTGCATCCGGAGCCGCGCTTTCGGCAGCTGGCTGACTCGAATCCGCCACCTCAGACGGTTTCGTCGTTTTATCCGGGCGACAGCCACTCTGCGAAAGCGCCACTACCAAGAGAGACAAGACCGCTAGAATAGCTACAGATACTGTTCTCCGCATCTCTACAAAGTAACAAAACTGTTGCCGAAGAAGGAGAGTCCCCGAAGTTGACATCACCAACTCCCATGATCGCCGTCGAAGGTCTTCGCAAGTCGATCCGCAATGGTCCCCGCACGGTAGACATCCTCAAAGGACTTGACTTCACCATTCCACGCGGGCAGTTCGCCGCCATCATGGGTTCGAGCGGCAGCGGAAAGTCCACGCTCCTCGGCCTCTTGGCAGGGCTCGATACCCCCAGCGCCGGGAACGTCCACCTGAACGGCACCGCAATCAGCTATCTCCCAGAGGACAAGCTCGCCCAGGTCCGCGGCAAGACCATCGGCTTCGTCTTCCAGTCGTATCAATTGATCCCAACGCTGACAGCACTCGAAAACGTCCTCCTGCCGCACGAGCTCAACCACGACACCAAAGAAAGTGGCCTCACCCGCGCGCGTGACCTACTCGCCAGCGTTGGCCTCGGCGACCGCATGGACCACTACCCCGTCCAGCTCTCCGGCGGTGAACAGCAGCGAGTAGCCCTCGCCCGCGCCTTCATCCTCCGCCCGCCCATCGTCCTCGCCGACGAGCCCACTGGAAACCTCGACACCACCAACGGCGCCCACGTGCTCGAACTTCTCCTCAACCTGAATCGCACCGAAGGCACAACCCTCGTCCTCGTCACGCACGATCCAGTGCTCGCCTCCTACGCGAATCGGCGAATCACTCTGCGTGATGGCCTGATCATTGCCGACGAGATCAATCCCACCCCGGCCGAGACCTCCCGCGAAGCCGCCCTGACCGAGGGCTGATGGCGACCCTCTCCTATCGCTCCGCCGCGAAGATCGCCGCCCGCGAGATGCACTCCTCCCGCGGAAAGTTCTTCTTCGTCATCCTCTCCGTCGCCATCGGCGTCGCCGCACTCACCGGAGTACGCGGCTTCTCCTCGTCCTTCCGCAGCACTCTGCTCAATCGAGCTCGCAGCATCATGGCCGCCGATCTCTCCGCGAGAATGTTCCAGCAGCCAACGCCGGACCAGCAAAAGGCTCTGGACGAGATCGCAGCAACCGGCGTCGAGATCACCCCCGTCACCGAACTGCTCTCGATGGCGTCCTCCGCGAAGACTCTCGATCCGCTACTGGTCTCGCTCAAGTCGGTCGATCCCGCAAAGTACCCGTTCTACGGACAGGTCGAACTCGCCCCGTCCGCCCAACTGAAGACCGTACTCGACGCCAACACCGTTGCAGTGGCTGACGATCTCCTCGTTCGCTTGAACGTCAAAATAGGAGATCAACTCAAGATCGGCAAGCAGCTCTTTCGCATCGGGTCGGTCGTCGTCAATGAACCGGATCGTCTCTCAGGCAACTTCGCAGCTGGTCCACGCGTGCTCATCTCACGGGAGGGCCTGGACGCAAGCGGTCTTCTCGCACCCGGAAGCCACGCCGGACAGCGCTATCTCTTCAAGGTTCCTCCGCCGACTAACGGTGCACCCATCTCCGACAAAGCCGTAGCCGACCTGAAAGTGCGTTTAGAAAAGCTCCTTCCAGAGGCACAAATTATTGACTACCGCGAGACCAACCCGGCGCTCACGCAAGGTCTCGACCGCGCCACAAGTCTCCTGTCGCTGATGAGCCTCGTGGCCCTGGTGCTCGGCGCGATTGGTGTCGCCATGGCGATGCGAGCTCACCTGCAGCAGCGATTGGACACCATCGCAATCATGAAGTCGCTCGGCGCACGTTCAGGCCAGATCATCAAAATCTACCTCCTGCAGACGCTCTTGCTGGGGCTGGCTGGAGGCCTGCTGGGTGTAGCCTTCGGCGTCGCGGTGCAGCTCAGCTTTCCCCACCTGCTGGCCCGGCTCATTCACGTCGACACCGAGCTTCACCTCCAGCTTCGCACCGTCATCACAGGACTCGCAGCCGGCCTGCTCACGACTCTTCTCTTCACCCTGCCTCCGTTGCTCGATATCCGCGGAGTCCGTCCCATCCTGATTCTTCGCCGGGCAGTCGAAGACAACGATGACCCATTTGTGACTGCAGCGTGGCGCAAGATCACAAAAAATCTCGCACAAGTCGCGGCTGCCATACTCATCCTCGCAGGACTCGCCGCCATAGCAACCACACTGAGCGATTCGCTCGTAGTTGGCGAGGTCTTCTCGTTTGGCCTGGTAGCCGTCCTCGCGGTGCTGTTACTCGCTTCGGTAGCTGTGCTCGCCGGACTCCGCTTCTTCCTCACCAAAACCCGCCTCCATCTACCGTCCTCGCTTCGTCATGGACTCGCAAACCTCTATCGTCCAGGCAATCCCTCTGCTGCGTTGCTGGCCGCACTCGGGCTGGGTGTGATGCAGATCATGACGGTCTATCTCGTCCAGCAGGCCGTTGTCACGGAGCTCCACGTATCCGCCGCGCCCAACCTTCCCAACGTCTTCCTGATCGATATCACTAACGAAGAGATCAACGGAATTCGCACGCTGCTAAAGTCACAGCCCAGCGTCACTGCACCGCCGGAGCTCCTTCCCGTCGTCTCATCCCGCATCGTCGACATCGACGGTGTCCCCGCAAACGAGGCGAAGCTGAAGAACTTCCCAAAGCGAATGTTGCGATCGATCAGCCTGACCTGGTCTGCCGCCTCGCCTCCCGGAACCAAGACGGTAGAAGGAAACTGGTGGTCCGCAGACGAAAAGCGCCCGGTCGTCGCCGTAGAAAAACGTCAGGCGGACAGGCTAGGCGTTCATGTCGGCTCGCACATCACCTTCGCCGCACAAGACACCCAGTTCGTCGCAACGGTTGTCGCTCTCACCAAATCGGACGGCCAACATGCCTACTCGCGAGCGGAGTTTATCCTTCCGCAACCTGCCCTCGCCGGGCTGCCGGTCGTCTGGTATGGCGGCGTCCATGCCGACCCCAACCGCGTAGGTGAGCTGCAGCGGGCACTCTACAACTCTTACCCCACAGTCACCGTCATCAACGTAGCCCAGGCGCTAGAGACCGTAAGAGCAGTCGTCCTCCAGATTACCTACGTGATCCAGTTTCTCGCAGCGTTCTCCATCTTCGCCGGCATCGTCATCCTCGCCAGCTCGATCGCCGGAACCCGCTATCGCCGCATCCGCGAGGTCGTCGTCCTCAAGACTCTGGGTGCCACTCGAGCGCGCATCGCCACCGTATTCTCCATCGAATTCGCCGTCCTGGGGCTCGTCGCCGGCATCGTCGGCATACTCTTCGCGAACATCATCGCACGAGTGCTGCTCACAAGACTCACAGTCAGCTATCACTTCCAGTGGTTCTGGACGCTGGGCGCACTTCTCGGAACAGCTGCCCTCACCGTCGCAACCGGCTGGGTTGCGAGTCACCGCATTCTGGGAAAAAAACCGTTGGAAGTCCTTCGCGAAGAGTGATTAAAAGCCTTCCGTGCACGTACACGTATGTGAGATGATCTTGTCAATAACGTTAGGGATGCAGGTACTGTGAATGATGACATACAACGAACAGGCGCTGCGCCTTCATCAGCTGCGATTCGGTCTCGAGGGTAAGCTCTTCGCAGCTCCGGCTCGGGTCAATCTGATCGGCGAGCACACCGACTACACCGGCGGCCTGGTCATGCCCATGGCGATAGACTTTCGAACCGCCGCCGTCCTCAGTAAGAGAGAAGACCAACGCGCCGTTTTCTACTCGGCAAACTACGACGAAGAAGCCTCGTACGAAGTTGCCTCCCTGGAGCGCACTCCGAAGGGGCATTGGTCTGACTATCCCGCAGGCGTTGTGTGGTCTCTCCAACAGCAGGGCATCGCAGTAAGTGGCTTCAATATGACTCTCGCAGGAGACGTCCCTCTGGGAGCCGGACTAAGCTCTTCTGCCTCCGTCGAAGTGGCGACGGCGTTGGCACTCCTGGCCCATGCAGGAGCGAACTTGCCCCTCGAAAAACTCGCAAACCTCTGCCGTCGCGCCGAAAACGAGTACGTCGGCGCAAAGAGCGGCATCATGGATCAGTTCGTCGTCGCGGGTGCCGTAGCGCATCGCGCGATGCTGCTCGACTGCCGCTCCCTCACCTTCGAGCTTCTCCCCTTGCCGGACCAGGTGCGTGTGGTCATCTGCAACTCGATGGTGAAACACGCTGTGGCAACCGGCGAATATGGAGACCGGCGCGACGAGGTCGAGTCTGGCCAGGCCGTCCTGCAACACGAGCGGCCACACGTAAAACTGCTTCGTGACGCAACACTGAAAGATCTCGAAGCCTGCAAAAGCAAGATGTCCGCCGCCAGCTTCGCGCGATGCAAACACATCATCACAGAAAATCAACGCGTTTTAGATGCTCGGGAGGCGCTGTTGCACGAAGATATGAGGCAGTTTGGAAGCATCATGGTTGAGGCTCACAAAAGTATGCGCGATGACTTTGCCGCAAGCTGTAAAGAGGTCGATACGCTGGTTGAGATCGCCATGCAGCAGCCAGGGTGCTTCGGCGCTCGCATCACCGGGGGCGGATTCGGAGGATGTACCGTGAATGTCGTTCGCGCAGAGGCGGCGGAACAATTCGTCGCAACATTGAAAGACGAGTATGCAGCAAAGACCGGAATCTCCGCGCAGTGCTTCATCAGTGCTCCCTCCGACGGAGCGCTCGCCATGGCGGCAAACGGCGGTGTCGAGTGATTCCTTTAGCGCAGCAGAATCCTCACCGGCGATTCAATCCCCTCAAGCGCGAGTGGGTTCTGGTCTCTCCCCATCGCACACAGCGCCCCTGGCAAGGGCAAACCGAGACAAAGACCACAGAGGTCGCACTGACCTACGATCCAACCTGCTATCTCTGTCCGGGAAACGTACGCGCAGGCGGAGTGCGAACCGACAAATACGCCAGCACCTACGTCTTCGAAAACGACTTCGCCGCATTGAAGCCGGACGCCCCGCAGTTCTCGAGCGATGAAGGCAGCAAAGGCCTGCTCCTTGCCGAGGGAGAGAGCGGAGTATGCCGCGTCATCTGTTTTTCCCCGCGCCACGACCTCACACTGGCGAAGATGTCCGTACCCGAGATTCGCGCCGTCGTCGATGTCTGGAGCGAACAGTATGCAGAGCTCGGCGCACGCGACGACATCAACTACGTTCAGATCTTTGAAAATCGTGGGGCCATGATGGGGGCCAGTAATCCCCATCCCCACGGACAGCTCTGGGCCAGCCGTTCGATTCCCGACGAGGTCATCTCAGAGCTCGCCGGCCAGCGCGAATACCTCGAAAAAAATCATGCTGTTCTCCTGTGCGAGTACCAAAAGCTGGAAGAGTCGCGGGGCGAACGCGTTGTGTCGCAGAACGAGAGCTTCCTCGCGGTCGTTCCCTTCTGGGCTGTGTGGCCCTTCGAAGTGATGGTCCTGCCGCGCCGCCACGTCGCCACTCTGCAGGCATTCGCAGAGAAAGAGCGATCAGACTTCGCAGCCATCCTGCACGCGGTCACCGCAACCTACGATCAGGTCTTCGACACTCCGTTCCCGTACTCCATGGGCCTGCATCCCGCTCCATGCGACGGGGAGGAGCATCCGGAGTGGCAGTTTCACGCCCACTTTTACCCGCCTCTGCTTCGATCGGCCACCATCCGAAAGTTTATGGTTGGCTACGAACTACTAGGCTCTCCGCAGCGGGACATCACACCCGAATCCGCCGCCGAGACCCTTCGTCAAGCGAGTCTGCGAGCTTCCACTCAGTGAAGCCAGTGAAGCACAACTCCAGCGCCCAATAGAATATTGTTCTGGCGATTGTCTGCGGAGTTATTAAAACTGGTCATATAGTAGTCCGCCTGGATAAGGCGAACAGAGATTCCCATGGTCAACGGCAGGTCGACTCCGCCACCGAGGCGACCGGCAAAAGCAGAGGTGCCATCGGCCACACCGGCCATTCCACCGCCTGCATGCGCCCCTCCAACGAGCACTTGGGCGAACGGCTCAAGGGCGCGATCCCCATGCCTCCAGAATCGAGGAAGGCGATAACGGGCGCCACCAAGATAGGAAGTCAGCGTCAGCGATCTGCTGGAAGAGAGCGCATTGCTGGTGTGATCAACGCTGAACTCGGCAACCGCGGCCAATCGTCCTCCAAAGTTCCAAGAGCCGGAGATGCCGCCGCCATTCAACGGAAAGCATCCGCATCCTCCATTCGGAGGGGCGTTCGTATGAACCCAATGATAGGTCAACGCGGCATCTCCGCTATGGGTCGGTCCCCCGGAGATCGCCTGGGCCAAAGCCGTACCTGCCATCCCGATGATCCAAATACAGACTAATAAAAGCGATCGCATCTCTGGTTTCTCCTCGTCCGCCGTCAGTTGGACGGTGCAGTAATCGTGGCTGAGAGGTTGCTGATGACCGTTTGCTCGTCGAGAGCACCGGTAGAAGCGGTGAAGTAAAGGTAGGCCACAGGAGGAGCCGTTACGCTGCCTGAGAAAACCTGAACCCCATCCATCGTCACCGTCATCATGCCCTGCACAAGCGAGACCACATAGCTATGCGATACCGTGACACCAGCGGCCGCGAGCGGCGCGATATTCCTATTAAGGTTGAAGTAAGGATTCTCCCACAGAGCAGTCTCTCCCCTCCCTATACCGATGTAGGGAACAGGTGGATCGCCCGGATCGTGGTAATCGTCGAAGGCAAGCACGATCCCCGGAATTCCCTCCGCACCTAATCCCCCTCCAGTCGTTCCAATACTGTTGGTTGTCGCTCCCAGCGATGGATCGCCCAACACCATCGCAAAGCCATCCGCCGGCGGACTGCTTGAGTCACTAGTGGTTATCGTGAAACTAAGTTGAATGTTGCCGGTGGAGATGAGGTTCGGCCAGACGATCTCCCCGCGTTGACCCGTAGTCGCAGCGACCAGTTGAATCGAACAGTCTGGCGTAGGCGGAAGGGCATTGCCAATCAACTTCCAACCAGAGCACAGATTGCCGATACCAGTTAGAGTTCCGACGAACAGGGAAGCCGAGTTGCTCGTAACCGCGGGAGAACTTCCGTTGCTCACCACCACATAGAAGACCGAACCGGAGTCGGAAGCAACCGTCGAAGGCTGCGTATAGGTCGCACTCGTTGCTCCCGGAATCGCAGAGAAAGTAGCGCTGCCCGGTGCTGCCTCAAACCACTGGTAGGTCAAAGGAAGCGTCGAAGTAGCCGTCACTGAGAAGGTACCCGGATCTCCCACGTTGACGTAATCATTTACCGGCTGCTTCGTAATCTGGATCCCAGTCCCAACCGACAGCGTGGCAGTCTGAGACAGCGCCGTCCCATAGGCGTTACTGACGATGACATAGTAGCCGTCCTGATCATTGCTGATGTTGGTCGCAGTCGTCGGCAGAGTGTACGAGGCGGAGGTTGCGCCCGAGACCGCAATACCGTTCACGCTGCCCGCAGGTATCTGGTACCACTGATACGTGAGCGTAGGCGATCCAGCCGCAACCACAGTGAACGTGGGCGTGCTGCCAATCGCCACCGTCTGGCTTACAGGTTGCGTAATGATCGTGGGCGGGTCATTGCCGGAGACGATGGTCAACGTCGCCGAAGCGCTTGTAAGCACGCTTCCGCAGCTGTCTGTGACCGTGGCGTAGTACTTCGTGCCGCTAGGATTCGTGTTCGCTGCTACGGGCGTCGTATACGTGCTAGAGGTAGCTCCGGCGATCGCAACTCCTGTCGAGCTGCCTGGAGCAATCACGTACCACTGGTAGCTGAACGGAGCGTCTCCCTCAGCCGCAACCGAGAACGTGGCGGTCTGCCCCCCCGAGGCCGTCTGCCCCGCGACGATCGTCAGGCTCACCGGATTCGAGGTAATCGTAGTTCCGACCACCACCTTGATGACATTCGAGGTGACACTGCCCGCGGCATTTGTAACCGTGACCGAATAGCTGCCGACATCCATCGCCACTGCGCTGGGGATAAAGTAGCTCGAGCTGGTAGCCCCGGCAATCGGCGACCCGTTGAAGAACCACTGATACGTCGTTGCATACATCGCGACGACAGAAAGAGTGGTCGAGGCATTGTTGCAGAGATTCACGCCGGAGGGTTGCGTCGTGATCACCGGCACACTAACGGTTACGCTCGTGGTCGTCGAAACAGAAGGCTCATCGACACTGGTAGCTGTAATCGTGTAGGTCCCGACTGTGTTTGGAGAGGTCCATACATTACCGGCAAAGCTTCCTGCGCTGGCCGTCCATATCAAGCCATTCGTAGCGCCCCCGGAGGCAGTCGCGGTAAAGGTCTGAGTCCCGGGAGCAATCGTCGCATTCGCTGGTGAGATCGGCGAGATCGTCACACTCGTCGGTGTAACCGTGCACGTGGCCGAAACAACCGCACCTCCCGTGCCCGTGACCGACAGCGTGTACGTCTTAGCCGAGGTCAGCAGCGGAGTCGAATAGGAGCTGCCGCTGACTGCCGACGACGTGATATCGCTACTCCCCACGCCAGTCGATCCGAGGACTGCCGCGCCGCCCGAGAAGGTAGGAGTCAGAGTCGCAGAGGAGTTGTACGGCGGAGTGGACGAGCCACAAGCCAGACTGGCAGCCAAAGGTATGACCGTCAGAGTAGCCGGATTACTCGTGGCTGCCCCAGCCGCATTGGTTACAGTCACCGTAAACAGCGAGTTGTTATCGCCGATCACCGTCGCAGGCGTGGTGTAGCTGCTCGAAGTCGCGCCGGGGATCAAAGTCCCGTTCTTGGACCACTGGTAGGTAAGCGGAGCGGTCCCAGAAGCCGTAACGCTGAAGGTCGCGGTCTGGCCCACCTGTACGGTCTGGTTTGCCGGCTGGCTGATCACAAGCGGAGCGTTCGGCGGCACGGTCGTTGAACCGACAGCCACCGTCAGAGTGGCCGGTGTACTAGTCACGCTGCCCGCTGCATTTGTAACCGTCACGGTAAACACTGAACCACTATCGGTGCTCGCAGCCGCCGGCGTCGTGTAGGTGCTCGAAGTCGCTCCGGGGATCGCCGTTCCGTTGTCGAACCACTGATACGTAAGGGGCCCGGTTCCCGTCGCGGTAACGCTGAACGTCGCGGTCTGTCCCACATTCACGGTCACGCTTACCGGCTGTTTCGTAATGGTCGGAGCTTGACCATAGTAGCCATTCCATCCTCCACCGCAAGCAGTCATCACCAGCAGTGCAAGCGTCGCAGTCAGAAGCCGTATGCCTCCCGACCGGCGCCTGATCCAGCTGCCTGATCGTCGATCGTCCGCCAAAACAGTAAGGCGCGACTGGAACAGTGGCGAGGCGACAAGCGAATTAAGGAATGCGGCTACGTTAACCATCGGGGCTCCTGGGCGGATCGCAAATTTTTGTCAGCGCGGGCCCATCACCCTCGCAGACAGCTCGATGCATGCAGAAAAAGAAACAAGCGTTCCAGGCCCAACGATCAGCAAAAGGTGAATCTCCAGCAAAGATACCCGCAAACCCGCGCAAGTTCTCTACACCTTCCGTGCTACTCCCACCCACGACCCGGCCATGAAGTTGCTACAGCGTAATCATTGGCGAAATCAATCAACAGCCGGAATCAAGAAAGAGCAGAGACGCTCGTTCAGCGCACCTAAAATCCTCTTACCAGGAAGTCAGAGCAATTTGATTGGGCTCACAATTGCAATATACGTGCTGCCGTCTCAGGATTTGTAACCAGAAGGAGGGCTTAGATGACTGACCAGGTTCCCCTCAAAGGGAGTTTCATCAGCTTCCTCAGCGCTGCAATTTTTACAGGCATAATGTTTACCGTACCGTCACAATCATCCTCGTAGGAGCCTCAGGCTGCGCTCGCGGTTGCGAATCCCCACTACATCACCGCCACTCGATCCGTCGTTGTCGACGCGCCTGTCGATCGCGTCTGGGCAAGGGTCGGCGGTTTTTGCAACATCACGGAGTGGATGAACTCCCCCGAGTGGGAGGATTGCCGATACCTGCAAGGTAGTGGTGCTCCAGGCAGCGTGCGCTCGAGGCGCGATCCATCGAAGACGGCAAAACGGAAGACGGCAAAACCACCTTGTACTACACGCTCGTCTGGGACAACTCCACGGAGCCGGACGACGCTGCACGACAAAGTCAGGAGGATCGATACCTAAAACTCTTCAGCAAGATGCTGCGCAACATGAAGAAGCTCTCCGAGGGAAAGTCTCTCACCCGCGAAGATAAACAATCTCCCGACACCCCATAGCCGCCGACAAGTAGTTTCTATGTTTGGATACCGCAAATTTTTCCTTTTATGCTAGTTTGTAAGAGAAACATTCTGGGTGCCCGCGAGGGCATAAAAGGGAAGCCGGTGTAAGTCCGGCATGGTCCCGCCACTGTAATCAGGAAAAGACTCTTCACGAGCCACTCAGTCCATCGGGGAAGGCGAAGAGTCAGGAGCCGCTCAACAGCAGCTTCGCCTGTAAGTCAGGAGACCTACCCAGGAGAAGTCGTGATTCTACCCCGCGTGGAAACGGGGGCGATCGCTCACTCATCCTGAGCCTAGCCTGATTACCACGCCTTTCTCGAGGCGAACGTGCTCTTATTGAAGTCAATCTCTCCCGCAGCCAGAGTGCTTCTAGCGAAACTGGCACTCGCATTCCTCTTACTCATCGCATCGCTTCTTCACGCAGCAACCGGCGGCAGCATCTCCGGCGCCATCACCGACCAGAGCGGCGCCGTAGTCATAGGAGCAGCCCTCAAGCTGGTCAACACCGCCCAGCAGACGACCTACAACGCAGTCTCCGACAAGCAGGGCTTCTACACCTTCCCAAATCTACCCGTAGGCCACTACGACCTCGACATCGCCGCCGCAGGCTTCAACACACAGCGAAAAGCCAACCTGTCCGTAGACGCCGACTCCGCCCTCCGCGTCAACGCCTCCCTCGAAATCGGCACACGCTCCGACGTCGTCACCGTCACCAGCGAGGTCGGCGTTCAGGTTGACACCACCGCAACCCACCTCGGCGAAGTCGTCTCCAGCGAACAGATGACCACCATCCCCCTCAACGGCCGCAGCTACACCGACCTGCTCGCCATCCAGCCCGGCGTCGCCCCCGTCTCCACCCTCCTGCCAAGCTCTGTCATCATGGCCGGCGTCACCGGTGGCATCGACCCCTCCGGCGACGCAAACCCCGGCAACCTCTCCATCAACGGCCAGCGCGAATCCTCCAACGGCTTCCTGGTCAACGGAATCGACGTCGAGGAGCCCATGAACGGCGGCACCGCCGTCATCCCAAATCTGGATTCCATCGAAGAGTTCCGCGTCCTCACCGCCAACTTCGATCCCGAATATGGCAACTACAACGGCGGCATCATCACCGTAGTCAGCAAATCCGGAGCCAACCACCTTCACGGCAAAGCCTTCGAGTTCTTCCGCAACACCAACCTCGACGCCAGGGGCTACTTCGATCAAACCCGCGCCGCCTACAACCAAAATCAGTTCGGCGGCACCATCGGCGGCCCCATCAAGCGCGACCAGATCTTCTTCTTCGCCGACTACCAGGGAACCCGAACCACCCAAGGCGTCTCCACCGGAAACATCTCCGTCCCCTCACTCGCCCAACGCACCGGCACCTTCAACGACCTCGCCGGATCCGTCAGCGGCCCCTACCTCGCATCCCTGCTCAGCCAGCAGCTAGGCCGCACCATCACCGCCGGCGAACCCTACACTAGCGTCTTTCCCGATGGAAACATCCCCGAAAGCGCATGGTCCGCTCCTGCAAGAAATCTCCTCCCCTACATCCCCTCCCCGAACGTAGGCCAGAACCAGTTCTCCACCTCTGCCTTCTCGCAAACCGTCCGCGACGACAAAGGCTCCGCACGCATCGACGCCAACACCCGCATCGGTCAGCTCTCCGCCTACTACTTCCTCGACGACTACAACCTCGACAACCCCTACCCTGGCTCCGTCGCTGGAGCAAGCATCCCCGGCTTCGACGCCCTCTTCATCGGCAGAGCGCAACTCTTCTCCGTAGGAGATACAAAAGCCATCGGCACGAACACCGTCAACGAATTTCACGCAGGCTATCTGCGCAACGCCAACATCGTCGGCCAGCCGAAGGGAGGCCTCGGCGTCAGCCTCGCATCTCAGGGCTTCACCACCGGCGCGAATACTCCAGGCATCGTCGTCCAGGCTCCGCAGTTCGAAGGCGTCGAAAACATCACCTTCCCCACCTTCGTCATGGGTGTCCCCATCACGAACATCACCCAGGTCAACAACACCTTCTACCTGAGCGATGGCGTCTCGCGATCCATCGGCGCACACACCCTCAAGCTCGGCGTCCAGTTCCACATTGACCAGGTCAACGAGCATCCCAACGCCACCTTCAACGGCACCTTCAACATCAACGGCACCGAGACCGGAGACCCCTACGCCGACTTCCTCCTCGGTACGCCAAGCAACTTCACCCAATCCTCCGGCCAGCCCTTCTATCTGCGCAATCACTACCTCGGCCTCTACGTGCAAGACAGCTGGCGCGCCCGCCGAGACCTCACCATCAACGCCGGCCTCCGTTGGGACCTCATCGCACCCTGGTCCGAAAAATACAATCAACTCCAGACCTACATCCCCGGAGAACAATCAACCCTCTATCCCGGAGCCCCCGAAGGCTTCGTCGTCGCCGGCGATCCAGGCGTTCCCAAAACCATCGCTCCCACAGGCTACAAAAACTTCGCCCCGCGCATTGGCTTCGCCTACTCCCCAAAGTTCAGCGACGGCTTTTGGAGCAAGATCTTCGGAGCCAGCGGCCAGTCCAGCATCCACGCCAGCTACGGCCTCTTCTACACCGCCTTCCCCGGCCTCTCCGCAGGAATCATGTACTCCGTCCCGCCCTTCGGCTTCAACTACCTCAGCCCCGCTCCACCATTACTCGCAACGCCCTTCATCACCGCCGCCACCGGCGTCAACAACGGCCAACGTTTTCCCTTCCCGTTCCCCTCGCACTCAGTCTCCCGCACCAACCCCGACACCTCGGTCAACTGGGTCAACTTCACACCCATCGCGGCAGACCCCTTCTTCTACTACCGCAACCGCGCTCCCTACACCAGCAGCTACATGCTCTCCCTCCAGCGTCAGATCACGGGCCACACGCTACTCACCGTCAGCTACGTCGGCAATCAAGGCCACCGCATCCTCACCCTCGTCTCCGCCAACCCCGGCAACCCCGCGCTCTGTCTCAGCCTCAACGGCTGCGGCCCCTTCGGCGAAGACTCCACCTACACCAACAGTGCCGGTCAAACAGTGCAGGGAACTCGCGTATGTCAGGGCCCCAACTATGGCGAAAACACAGCCGACAAATCCGCAGCCAGCTCCAACTACAACGCCCTCGAAACCACCCTCCGCTACCAGCATCACGGCTCGCAGTTCCTCCTCAGCTACACCTACGCCAAATCCATCGACCAGGGCTCAAGCCTCGGCGAACAACTCAACCCAATCGACCCACGCCAAAGCCGCACCATCTCCGCCTGGGACCTCAAGCACAACTTCGTCGGCAGTTACACCTGGGCCCTTCCCATCGCCTCTCTCCTCCACAAGAGCAATCGCCTCACCGAAGAGTGGAGCCTCTCCGGCACCATTCGCTTCGCTACCGGCTTCCCCGTCACCTTATTCGACAACTCCGACAACTCTCTCCTCGGCACTCTAGGCAACGGAGCCAACAACTATCTCCTCGACACCCCGCAGTACCTCCCGGGCGCGCTCAAGATCAACACCAACGGACGCAACGGCCGCCCAGCCTTTAACACCGCTCTCTTCCCGGAAGAAAACCTCGGCCAACTCGGAGACGCCAGGCGCCGCATCTTCTACGGCCCCGGCATCAACAACTTCGACATGGCCCTCCAGAAGAATCTCCGCTTCGCCGAGTCAAAGTCCCTGGAGTTCCGCCTCGAATCCTTCAACACCTTCAACCACACCCAGTTCTACGGCCCCGCCTCCGTCGATGGACAAGTAGAAGACACGCAGAACTTCGGCAAGATCGTCAGTGCCGCAGCCCCGTGTCTCGTCCAGCTAGCCGCCAAGTTCTCGTTCTAAAAATAAGCGCGAGCGCAGAAACCTGCTCCCTGCGTTTGTCCACTGCATAGATTCCTGGAATTGGGGGGGTATATCTCTACGCTCGCATCGACACGGCCTTACAAGCTAATGACGACGCCTCACGACGCGCTTATTCGACACGTAACTCGACAGGTTGCAAAAGCACGAGTGCTTTTCGCTCAAAATCCTTGTGTTGATTGGTGTCCCCGATGGGATTCGAACCCATGTTATCGCCGTGAAAGGGCGGTGTCCTGGGCCGGGCTAGACGACGGGGACGCACCAGGCAGAGGGCGTACCCAGCACCCTCACCACCTCTAACGCTAACAAGCAGGCCATGCTCTGTCAAAAACTGGCGCGCCTCGCTCCCACACGGCATACTGGTAACGATGCCCACGCAACTCCAAACGATCCAACCGAGTGCCACGCCATCGACTCCCCGCAGCTTCAAATATCTTGACGCCCTCACCACCGCCTTCGTCGTCATCCTGCTCGTCTCGAACCTCATCGCGCAAAAGGTCTGCCTCCTCGGGCCAGTCGCGATCGGCAGCTGGTCCATCGGCCCCTTCGCGGTCAGCGGAGCCGTTCTCCTCTTCCCCATCACCTACATCTTTGGAGACGTCTTCACCGAGGTCTACGGCTTTGCCGCCTCCCGCCGGGCCATCTGGCTGGGCTTCTTCGGCACCGCCCTCCTCTATCTCATCGGAGCCATCGTCATCGCGCTGCCCTCCGCCCCCGGATGGCGCAACCAGCAGGCCTTCTCAACGGTCTTCGGCTTCATCCCGCGCATCCTGGCCGCCAGCCTCATCGCCTTCTGGGCCGGCGAGTTCGCCAACTCCTACACCATGGCGCGCCTCAAGCTCTTCACCAACGGACGCAAACTCTGGACCCGCACCATCGGCTCCACCATCGTCGGCCAGGCCGTCGACACAGTCCTCGTCATCACCCTCACCTTCGGCGGAATCTATCCCGTCCGCATCCTCCTCAACATTATGGTTACCGGCTACGCCCTCAAGGTCGGATACGAGGTCCTCGCTACCCCGATCACGTATCTTGTCATAAACTGGCTCAAACGAGCCGAACACGCCGATGCGTTCGATCGTCATCAAAGCTTCAACCCCTTTTCCTTTGCGCAAAAGAGCAGTTTGGACGCCTGACACGCTCTCCTGGAACGGATTAGGACGCATTAGAAACTCTTTTCGATGCATATTCCGAACCCTTCACGGGGACGTAGTCATCTAAAATGGAAATCCTGAGTCGTAGCCAGTAAGATGTTGATCCGCAGAATCTTGCGTCGTAATTCTTCCTGCCCACCGCTTATTGCAACTCGTCTGGTGGCTTGTCTTCGAAGTCGTCGCTTGTGAAGGAGAAGTTCTGTGCCCCTGATTTTGAGTACCCCCCGCGTCCTCCCGGTGCTTGTCGTTGCGGCCGCATGCCTGGTCGCAGGTTGCAAGTCTGCCCCGCCCCCTCAGCCGCCTCCGCAGGCCATGCCCGTAAAGGTTGCGCCGGTATCGTTGTCGTCTGTGCCCACCTCCGACACCTACGTCTCCACCATCAAGAGCCGCCGCTCCTCCACCATGCAGCCGCAGGTCGACGGCAACCTGGTCAAGATCTTCGTCAAGTCCGGCCAGACCGTCAAAGCCGGTCAGGTGCTCATGCGCATCGATCCCCTCAAGCAGATGGCCAGCGTCCAGTCCCAGCAGGGAACTCAGGCGCAGAAGAAGGCCCTCTACGACTACAACAAGATCGAAGTCGAGCGCCAGCGCAAGCTCTTCGAGGCGGGAGTCGTCTCGCGCGACACCTACGACCAGGCCAATCAGGCCTATGAAAACTCCAAGGCCGACTACGAGTCCAACCAGGCCCTCACCGACACCCAGAAGCAGCAGCTCGCCTACTACGACATCCGCGCCCCCTTCAACGGTGTCGTCGGCGACATCCCCGTTCACCTCGGCGACTACGTCTCCCAAACCACGCTGCTCACCACCGTAGATGAGATCGCCGACCTCGAAGCGTACATCTACATTCCCACCGAACGCGCCAGCAGCATTCGCAAAGGCCTTCCGGTAGAGATCCTCGACAGCGCCGGCAACGTCCTGGTCAAAACCGTCGTCGACTTCATCTCGCCACAGGTCGACAACGGCCTGCAAAGCATCCTCGCCAAGGCAAGCGTCCCACGCACTGCGGACATCCTTCGCAACCAGCAGCTGGTCAAGGCCCGCATCACCTGGAGCAGCGCGCCTGCCCCCACAGTCCCGGTCCTCGCCGTCAGTCTCATCGGCGGCCAGACCTTCGTTTACGTCGCAACCCCGAAAGGGGACGGATACATCGCCCATCAAGTCCCGGTTACGGTTGGCGAAACCCTCGGTAACACCTATCCCATTCTTGGTGGTCTCAAGACGGGAGAAAAAGTCATCACCTCCGGCCTGCAGTTTCTGCAGGAAGGTGCGCCGGTCAAGCCTCTCGGTTAAGCAACGGGATTCTTCCCATCCTGCGGAGTCCGTCTGGGCTCCGCACAGTTTCACGCTCCACCCCGGGGCCAGCCGTTCCGGTTAGAGGTCAGCCTTGTTCGTAGACTTTTTTATTCGTCGTCCGATCTTCGCCACGGTCTGTGCGCTTCTCATCGTGCTCGCGGGCGCGGTCTGCATCCCGAGCCTTCCGATCTCGCTCTATCCGGATCTCGCGCCCCCCCAGGTCGTCGTCAGCAGCAACTACATCGGCGCCAACTCCAAGGACGTCGAATCCGCCGTCACCATCATCCTCGAGCAGGCCATCAACGGTGTCGAAGGCATGCGGTACATGAGCTCCACCAGCTCCAATGACGGCACCTCGTCCATCATCATCACCTTCCAGACCGGGTACAACCTCGACATCGCAGCCGTCGACGTGCAGAATCGCGTCGCAACCGTTCAAGGCCGTCTACCCGCCACAGTCAACAACACCGGTATCAGCATCACTAAGGCAAGCTCGAACTTCATCTTCGCCGCCGGCTTCATCTCGCCCGATCACTCCCTCTCTCAGGCCTTCATCTCCAACTACCTCGACGTCTACGTCAGCGATGCCCTCAAGCGCGTCCCCGGCGTCGGCGCGGTCCTCATCTTCGGCGAGCGCAAGTACGCCATGCGTCTCTGGATCGACCCGACCCGCCTCGCCGCCCGCGGCCTCACCGCACTCGACGTCACCAATGCCCTTGCCCAGCAGAACGTAGAAGTCCCCGCCGGCCAGCTCGGCCAACCTCCGGCTGATCCTAAACAGCAGTTTCAGATGGCAGTCCGAGTCTTAGGCCGCTTCGACGATCCCAAGCAGTTTGACAACATCGTCATCAAAAACAATCCCACTGCAGGCGGCGTCGTCCTCTTCAAAGACATCGGCCGAGCGGAGCTAGGCGCTGAAACCTACAGCACCGCTCTCAAATACTCCGGCGGAGACGCCATCGGCGTCGGTGTCCAGCAGCTCTCCAACGCCAACGCCCTCGACGTAGACAAGAAGTGCCGCGCCGTCCTCGAAGAGCTCCAGAAAAACTTCCCCCCCGGCATGAAGGGCATCATCGCCGTCGACACCACCCTCGTCATCGGCGAGTCCGTCCACGAAGTCGTCACCACCATCGGCGAAGCCATCATCATCGTCGTCATCGTCATTTTCCTCTTCCTGCAGGACTGGCGCGCCACCATCATCCCCGCCGTCACCATCCCCGTCTCGCTCATCGGCACCTTCGCCTTCATCAAGATCTTCGGCTTCAGCATCAACTCGCTCACCCTCTTCGGCATCACCCTCGCCACAGGTCTAGTCGTCGACGACGCCATCGTCGTCATCGAAAACGTGCAGCGCCACCTCTCCGGCCACGCCGTCATCCCAGAGCGGCACGAGCTCAGCGAACCCGACCCCTACGCCCCCGACACCCTCGCCGAAGAGAAGCACGGCTCCGGAATGGCTCAGACCTCCTCCGATCCCCACAAGGCCACCAGCATCGCCATGGCCGAGGTCACCAGCGCCGTCATCGCGACCTCGCTCGTCCTCATCTCGGTCTTCATCCCGGTCAGCTTCTTCCCCGGAACCACCGGCATTCTCTACAAACAGTTCTCGCTTACCATCGCCTTCTCCATCGCCATCTCGGCCTTCAACGCCCTCACTCTCTCGCCTGCGCTGGCTGCCATTCTCCTGCGTCCCGAACAGAAGAAGACCGGCATCATGGGGCTTCTCCTCAACCCCATCGAAGCCATCATCCAGTGGGTCATCCGCACCTACGCGAAGGTCGTCACCTTCGTCGTCCGCATCCGCTACGTCATGCTCTTGTTCTTCGTCGGAGCCCTCGCGGCCACGGCGTTCATGTACAACTACGTCCCCACCGCCTTCATCCCGCAGGAAGACCAGTCCTACTTCCTCATCATCGTGCAGACGCCTCCCGGAGCCTCGCTCAGCTACACCACCGAGTTTGCCGACCGCGTCTCCGATGTAGTTCGCAAGAACGACGGCGTCTTCGGCACCTTCTCCGTTATGGGCTTCTCCCTCGCCGGCGGCAGCTCACCAAACTCCGGCCTCATCTTCGCGCCACTCAAGCCCATCAATGACCGCACAAAAATGGGCGACAAGTTCACCGCAAGAAACATCGTCCGCGACGTCGGACCCAAGCTCTTCGGCGTTCCCGGCGGTGTCGCCTTCGCCGCAGAACCCCCCGCCATCGCCGGCCTCGGCACCGTCGGAGGCTTCCAGTTCATCCTGCAGGACGCAGGCCGCAACACCTTCGACGACATCGCCCGCGTCGCCCACACCCTCGTCGCCCAAGGCAACACCCCAGGCTCCGGCCTCATCGCCATGAACACGCAGTTCACCTCCAACGACCCGCAGCTTCAGGTCACCATCGACCGCCAGAAGGCCGAGACCATCGGCGTGCCCTTTACGCAGATCACCGCCGCCCTCGGCACCTTCATGGGCTCCAGCTACATCAACGACTTCAACTTCAACAACCGCTCCTACCGCGTCTACGTCCAAGCCGACCAGCAGTTCCGCCGCAACGCGGGCGATCTCCGCCAGTACTACGTCCGCTCCAACACCGGCCAGCTCATCCCGCTCGACAACCTCGCCACCGTCCAGCAGATCTCCGGCCCCCAGGTCATCAACCACTACAACCTCTTCCGCTCCGCCGAGATCGACGGCTCACCCGCCCCCGGCCTCAGCTCAGGTCAGGGCAATGCCACCATGGTCAAGCTCTTCGAGAAGAACAAACTCCAGGGCATGACCTACTCCTGGACCGGCCTCGCCCTCGAAGAAGTTGAGTCCGAAGGCAAGGCCATCATCATCTTCGGCCTCGGCCTGCTCGTCGTCTACCTCACCCTCTCGGCCCAGTACGAGTCCTTCGCGCTGCCGTTCATCATCCTCCTCGCCGTCCCCATGGCCATCCTCGGCGCGCTCTCCCTCGTCTCCCTCCGCGGCCTGGTCGATGACGTCTACGTCCAGATCGGCCTCGTCATGCTCATCGGTCTCTCCGCAAAAAACTCGATCCTCATAGTCGAGTTCGCCGAGCAGCTCCTCGCGCAGGGCCGCACCATCACCGAAGCCGCCATCGAAGCTGCCGAACTCCGCCTCCGTCCCATCCTGATGACCTCCATCGCCTTCATCCTGGGCGTAGGTCCTCTCTACTTCGCCACGGGCGCCGGAGCCTACGGCCGTCACTCGGTCGGCACAGCCATCGTCGGAGGCATGGTGCTCTCCACCATCCTCAACCTCTTCTTCATCCCGGTCCTCTATGTCATCTTGAAGACCATCCTCGGCAAGTTCTCAGGCAAGAAAACCGTAGCCCCAAGCAGGGAACTGCCCAGCCACTAAGAGACTCTCGTCCTGCCGGACGGGCCCACTGCGCGTGGGGCGGTCACTTCGTGACGCGTATACCGGTCGAGGCAGCACATAACACTCACGGTCCTCCCGTTGGTCAGCACGAACTTCATTCTGCGACCAACGGGAGCACCAAGCGAAGCGGTATACCCCCCACGAAGTGGGCGCTGCCCGCGTAGGGTGCCCGTCCGGCAGGACACGAGCTATCATGTGCTCCATGGCAAAACAAAGCATCGCAGCCCACAAGAGCTGGCTCCCCGACGCCAACCACGCCACCACCGACTTCCCCCTCACCCATCTCCCCTACGCCGCCTTCACCCGCGAAGGCCAGCAACACCTCTGCGTAGCCATCGGCTCCCACCTCCTCGACCTCCACGCCTGCGCCTCCTCCGGCCTGCTCCCCCCCACCCTCACCGAGGCCTGCCAGTCCCCAACCCTCAACCTGCTCATGTCCCAGGGCCCTCGATCCTGGGCTCTCCTCCGCAAAACCCTCACCACCCTCCTCCACGCCGACGCAAAGCCTGAGCACAAGGAAAAAGCCGAAGCCGCCCTCCACTCCATCGCCGGATCGACCTTCCAAAAACCAGTCCACATCCCCAACTACACCGACTTCTACGCCTCCATCCACCACGCCACCCGAGCCGGCCAGCTCTTTCGCCCCGACCAGCCTCTCCTCCCCAACTACAAGCACATCCCCATCGGCTATCACGGCCGAGCTTCCTCCTTCCTCGTAAGCGGCGAACCCATCGTCCGGCCCATCGGCCAAACCCGCCCGTCCGCCGAAGAAGTCCAACCTAACTTCCTTCCCACCAGCAAGCTGGACTACGAACTGGAACTGGCACTTTACATCGGCCAGCCCAACACCCAGGGCGTCCCCATCCCCATCTCCAGCGCCGCCGACCACATCTTCGGCATCAGCCTCCTCAACGACTGGTCCGCCCGCGACATCCAGTCCTGGGAGTACCAACCCCTCGGCCCCTTCGTTGCAAAAAACTTTGCCACTAGCATCTCCCCCTGGGTCACCCCCATACCCGCGCTCGAACCCTTCCGAGTCCCCGCCGCCCCCCGTCCCGCCACCGACCCAAAGCCCCTCCCTTATCTTCACTCAACCGCCGATCAAAAGAGCGGAAGCGTGAATGTATTACTTGAAGTATTCATCCTGACGAAAAGAATGAAAGCCAATAAACTCCAGCCGTTCCTCCTCAGCGAATCCAACCCGCAAGACCTCTACTGGACCCCAGCGCAGCTCATCGCCCACCACACCAGCAACGGCTGCAACCTCCAGGTCGGCGACATCCTCGCCACCGGCACCATCTCCGGCCCCGCCCAGGCCTCCGCCGGCTGCCTCCTCGAGCTCACCCACAACGGAGCCCAACCCCTCCTCCTCCCCACCGGCGAAACCCGCACCTTCCTCGAGGACGGCGACGAGATCATCCTCCGCGGCTCTTGCAAATCCCCCGGCCACCCCCGCATCGGCCTTGGCGAGTGCCGCGCCACCATCCTCCCCGCCCGTGTCTGACAAGCATTACTCACTCTCCACTTTTCCTTGCCGCTTCGTTAGTGGCTTGAGAAAATCATGCGCGTGAAGCGATTCCTTCTAGCCGTACGTCTGACTGTCGAAGCCATTTTCGGAACTATATGTCTGGTTGATCTGCTGTTGCTTCCTGGAATATGGAAGGACAGGGATCACGTCGCGCTGGCACTCGGCGAGCTGTTCGGTGTCGTTGTGGTCATTTTGATTGGCATTCTTTGCTTTAAGGATGTTGTGAGGATTGCCCGAGTCCTAAAGGCAACTCCTTCCGATTCATTGCCAAATTCTAATTAGCCATCGCCCACCACCTACCCGCCTAGCCAACCCCCTCCCGCTTGAACTATCCTCATCCTGCACCGCGGGCCGCCACGCTCGCCGAACCGGAGATACGCTCATGGCAACACACGCCCCAACAAAGCCCCAGACAACATCAGAATCCACCCCCGACTTCCTCCCCCTCAAAGGCACCGACCACGTCGAGTTCTACGTCGGCAACGCCCGCCAGGCCGCCTACTTCTACCGTGCAGCCTTCGGCATGTCGCTGGTCGCCTACTCCGGCCCCGAGACCGGTCAGCGCGACCGCGCCAGCTACGTCCTCCAGCAGGGTAAAGTCCGCTTCGTCCTCACCACCGCCCTCCGCACCGACTCCGACATCGCCCGCCACGTCGACAAGCACGGCGACGGCGTCCACTCCATCGCCCTCTGGGTCGACGACGCCCGCCAGTCCTGGCTCGAGACCACCAGCCGCGGCGCCCGCAGCATCCAGCCCCCCACCGACGCAAGCGACGCCAACGGCAGCGTCACCACCTCCAGCATCGCCGCCTACGGTGACACCATCCACACCTTCGTCGACCGGACCCACTACGCCGGCCCCTTCCTCCCCGGCTACCACGCCGTCAAGCACGACCACATCGCCCGCCCCGTCGGCCTCCTCCACATCGACCACATCGTCGGCAACGTCGGCTGGAACTCCATGAACCAGTGGGTCGACTTCTACCGCGACGTCATGGGCTTCGGCCTCTACCAGCACTTCGACGACAACGACATCTCCACCGAATACTCCGCTCTCATGTCCAAGGTCATGGCCAACGGCAACGGCTACGTCAAGTTCCCCATCAACGAGCCAGCCGAAGGCCGCCGCAAGTCCCAGATCGAGGAGTACCTCGACTTCTACCAGGGCCCCGGCGTCCAGCACATGGCCCTCGCCACCAGCGACATCCTCGCCACCGTAGCCGCCATGAAGCAGCAGGGCGTCGACTTCCTCACCGTCCCCCACTCCTACTACACCGAGCTGCAAACCCGCATCGGCAAGATCGATGAGCCCATCGACGAACTCGAAAAACTAGGCATCCTCGTCGATCGCGACAACGAAGGCTACATGCTCCAGATCTTCACCAAACCAGTAGAAGACCGCCCCACCGTCTTCTACGAGATCATCCAGCGCAAGGGCAGCCGCAGCTTCGGCAAGGGCAACTTCAAAGCCCTCTTCGAGGCCATAGAAAGAGAACAGGAACTGCGCGGTAATCTTTAGAGAACAAGAGCTGTAGGATCACTTCGTAACGCGTATACGCTTCCCGCGGTCGGAATCATCTTCTCCATCGCGACCAACGGGAGCGTCAAGCGAAGCGGTATACACCCCACGAAGTGGGCGCTCGAATCGGGGTCCCCGCGAACAGGTCTTCGTTCGTGGGGTGGCAAGCGTAGTGGGCCCGTCCGGCAGGACAGAATCTCTAACCAGGGCGCGCCTCACGCCAACTTGATCGCGGGCAGTCGAACGAAAGGTAGACTTGATGGCTCTGCTGGCAGGCAAATCACATTCAGCATTGCCGCGTCTCGCTGCCTTTTGTGCTATCGCCTGTCTTATCTTCCTGCGCGGAGGAAACGCCTCCGGCGCCATCACCCCCGGAGGCGTCTGGTTCGACAATCGCGGCCAGCAGATTCAGGCTCACGGCGGCGGCATCCTCAAGGTCGGCGACACCTTCTTCTGGTTTGGAGAAGACCGCTCCCAAGGGCTCGATCCGAATAAGCGATACGTGAGCTGTTACGCGTCGAAGGATCTCGTGCACTGGACCTTCCGCAATCAGGTTCTCAAACTCTCCGATCCTGAAAACTTCGGTGCAGGCTGGCTCATCGAACGTCCCAAGGTCTTCTACAACGCCACGACAAAGAAGTACGTCCTCTACGCCCACATCGACGACGGCACCTACAAAGTCGCCCGCGTAGCCATCGCCATCAGCGACACAGTCGACGGAGACTATCGCTACCTCAAAAGCTTTCGCCCCCTCGGCCTTGAAAGCCGTGACATCGGCCAGTTCATTGATGACGACGGCACAGCCTACCTCATCTTCGAGAGCCGTCCCACCAGAGGCTTCCTGATCGCACGGCTCTCTCCCGACTATCTCGACGTCGAAAAGCAGATGAGCTTCGTTCCCGCCCGCCTCGAAGGCGGCGCCCTGGTTCACTACCAAGGCCTCTACTACGTCATTGGCTCCCATATGAGCGGATGGAGCCCCAACCCCAACGTCTACGCCACAGCCACCAGCCTCGAAGGCCCTTGGACCCAGTTCAAAGACATCGCCCCCCCGGCAGCCAAAACCTTCCACTCGCAATCCTCCACACTCCTGACGATCCCCGGCACCAAAACAACTGCAGTCGTCTTCATGGCCGACCAGTGGAAGCCAGACGATCTATGGGACTCGCGCTATCTCTGGATGCCCCTCCGGATCGGCGAAGGTCAACTCGTGCTCCCCGAGCCCAGACCATGGTCGATCGACATCCAAACCGGCGAAACAAAGTATTAGACCGTTGGTCGGAATCATCATCCTCGCGGGAGCGCCAAGCGAAGCGGTATACAAGTCACGAAGTGGGCGCTCCACGCGCAGTGGGCCCGTCCGGCAGGACAAATCCTTTATGTATAAATATCCGTTACAAATGCATAATCATTAGCATTGACGCGCCTTTCGCGCTCCTCCATGCTTGAACCATGAGTACGCAGCCCATCGATATCACCAACCCGGCAATCCTGGCCACGATTCCTTCCACCTCAGCGACCTTCCTCATGTGTCCCCCCAGGCTCTACGACGTCAACTACGTCATAAACCCCTGGATGGCCGGCAACGTCCACGCCTCCTCGCGCACCCGCGCAGCCGAACAGTGGCAGCGTCTCTACGAAGCCGTCAGCACCATCGCCGACGTCCAGCTCGTCGAACCCCAACCCGGCTCCCCCGACATGGTCTTCACCGCCAACGCCGGCCTCGAGCGCAACGGCACCGTCGCCATCAGCAGCTTCTTCCATCCCGAGCGCCAGGGCGAAGAGCCACACTTCCGCCGCTGGTTCGAACAAGCCGGTTACAAGGTCATGGACACCCCCCGCGCCACGCCCTTTGAAGGCGAAGGCGACGCCCTCTTCTCCACCGACGGCACCCGTCTCTTTGTCGGTTACGGCCCACGCACCGTCCCCTCCAGCCATCAAGCGCTCCGCAAGATCTGGGGCATCGAGGTCACCTCACTCCACCTCATCGACCCGCGCTTCTACCACCTCGACACCTGCTTCGCTCCCCTCGAAGGCGGCTACGTCATGTACTTCCCGGAGGCCTTCGACCGAGCCTCTCTCGACAAGATCGAAGCCTTCTACCCACTCGAAAAAAGAATCATCGTCGCCGAGTCGGATGCCGTCTGCTTCGCCTGCAACGCCATCAACGTCGATCGCACGATCATCCTGAACAACATCAGCAGTGATCTACGCAGCCAACTCGAGTCCCGCGGCTTCGACGTCATCGAAGTCACGCTCACCGAGTTCCTCAAAGCTGGTGGCGCCGCAAAATGCCTGGTCATGAAGTTGAGCCACGCCGCACTTTAGGCTGATAGGTCCTGCCGGACGGGCGCCCTGCGCGGAGAGCGGTCACTTCGTGACGCGTATACCGGTCTCGGCAGGACGAACACCCACAGTCCTCCCGTTGGTCGGCACGAACTTCAGCCTGCGACCAACGGGAGCACCACGCGAAGCGGTATACAAGTCACGAAGTGACCGCTGCCCGCGCAGGGCGCCCGTCCGGCAGGACCTACTCAAACCGCAGATGAACCTCACCCGCGGAAGAAAACTTCACATCTGCAACAGACCCCGAATTAGCCGCAGTCACCCCGGTCCAACTCCCCGTCGTCACCCACTGTCCAGCCTTCAATCCACCAGTCCTCGCAGCGCCCTCGTTCGCCAGCCACGGCAGCAGCCGCATCAAGTCTCCCGAAGTATTCGATCCCGTCCGCTCCACCCTCACCGCACCATCGACCGCGATCACCACATGCTCGGTCTTGAAGTCGATCTTCTTCCACTCCGCCACGGCCGGCCCATACACAAACCCACCATGCATCTGCAGATCGCCGAGCATCGACATCCGCGCCGCCTTCAACGGATCCAGCAGGCCACTCTCAATCACCTCGATAGCCGGATGGCAGCTCGCAATAGCAGCGACGACCTCCTCCCGTGAGTACGGCGTAGCCCGCCCCGGCAGATCCTCGCCCATCAAAAAAGCAATCTCCGACTCCAGTCCGCGATATCTCCGCACCTCGCCAACCACCGCGCCATCCCCCGCCATCCACGCCCGCGGCATCGGCGCAAACAACGGTTCGGCCTCCGCACTCGGAGCCCCGATCTTCCACCCGCCAATCGCGCCATACGCCTCTGCGATATGATCCTGCAGCGCATAAGCCTCAGTCATATCCTTCGGCTGCAAAGCCTCCGGCAGATCCTCGATCGGCACACCCGTCCTACGCGCATCCAGCAGCAGATCCGCAGCCTCAATCAGTTGGCTTTCTCTCTCTCCAGTCATCATGTCGTCCAGTGTCTCCCAACCAGCCCGCTTCTGTCTCGTGGCCAACTGACCTACTTTGCCACCGCATCCTTCCCCAAACTCAACAGATTCGCAAACAGCCGATACGCTCCCGGCACTCCCTCCGGCAGCTCGCGATACAGCGCCAGCGCCACATACACATAAGCGCCCTTACCCGTCTTTGCCACCAGCAGCCCACCCCTCTGCGGATCCTGTCCCGGATCATGCGTCTCCAGCGGAGCGACATACTGCAAGTCCCACGTCTCCATAAAGCCGTGCCCGCGCTCCTCCACCCATCCATCGAAGTCCCGCTCCGTAATCCTGTTCGGCCAGCTCAGCACCGGGCTCTCCGGCACGAGCAGCCGCACCGGCGCCTTCTCGTCCACCACCTTCTCCGCGCTCCCCAGCGAGTATGAGTACGGACCATAGTCAAAGTTCCCCAGGTTATACTGCACAATCACCACGCCGCCGTTCTTCGCATACTGCAGCAGCTGTCCATTCGCCGCGGCCAGCCCAGGATGCGCCGCATAAGCCCTCACCCCCAACACCACCACGTCGTAACCACTCAACCTCCCGCCGGCAATATCTCCCATCGTCAGAGTCGTAGAGTGCACGCCAAGATTCTCAAGCGAAGCCTGCACCTCATCCCCGGTCCCCGGCAGATACCCCACCTTCAACCCCGGAGCCACTTTGACATCCGCCCCGCGCGCCCGATACGTCGCCGGCCGATAAAGATTCGCCGGCAGCAAACCCGCATACCCAACCGTCTTGTACCCCTCGCGATACTCTTTGCCCTCATAACTCGCAACCGCCGTCATCGTATAAGCCGTCTCCGCCATCTTTCCCGGAGTCACCACAAACGGCACATCCACCGAATCCCCATCCTTCCCCAGCGAAAACTCCGCCGTCTCCGGCGCAGCCGTCCACCCAGCAGGCAACTCCAGCTTCACCGTCCCCGTCGCCGCACCCTTCACATTGCTCTTCACCTTCGCCGTCACCATCAGCGTCTTCTCCGTCAGCGGCACCACACCCGCCGAAGGCGATACCGCCACCGAAATAGCCGGAGCCACCACCAGCGGCTCATACACCGTCCCCAGCCCCGTCACCCGATGCAGCGTCTGCACCTCCTGCCCCAGCTTCACCTCCACGCCGTCGTAGTCCAACGTCACCCACGCCGTCAGAGCAGGCAAGGGAAGCGAAGCATTCCGCATCGCCGGATCCGCCACATCGTAGTAAGCCTGTTCAATCCCCGGCCGAGTAAACGGAGGCCGCGTCACCTTCGCATCCTCCGGCAGCTTCACCTGAAACAAATTCTCATGGGCATCATTTTGAATTGTTACGTCAGGCGCATCTTTTCCGTCGGTTGCTATCGGGGTCATCTGATATGTCTGTCCGGAGCTCGAGACAAGCGTCACATCTTTCTCGACGAGCTTCACCTTGCTTCCATTCGCCACCAGCGTCTTCACGCCAAAGCTCTGCCCCGGCACCGCCGTCACAAACGTCTCCGCGCCATCGCTAAACCGCGCGAACGGCCCCGTCTCCGCCTTCCCCGTAACCTGCGCCCGCAGACTAATCCCCAGCGCCTGCACAATCGCATCGTTGAACTGCATCCGTTTCACCCGCAGCTCATGCAGCAGATCGTACTTCTCCCGAGCCGTCAGCCCGCTAGCCTCCACCTTCGCAATCAGCTCATCAGTCGCGCGCAACCCATCCCGCAAAAACGGAGCCGTCTTCTCCGGCGCAGCGATCTTATAAACCCCCACAGCCTGCCCCACCAACCCATCGATCTTAGCCAGATCCTGCTTCAAAAAACTAGTCTCCCCAGGAGCAAGCGAACTCATCCCCACCAGCGAAGTATCCACCCCATCAAAGAATCCCTTCTCCTCCTCACCAGGCTGCGCGCCATCCTGCAGCCGAGCCCCATACCGGTGATACCCCACATCGAACCGCCCCGCCGCCGGTATACCCATCCCGCCATTCTGCGACTTCTGGAGCCCCAGCCCCATCCGGGCAAACTGCAAGTAAGTCATCCCCAGCACCGGGCTATAGTCTCCCTCCGGCACCGTCACATTCGCCTTCGGAGACTCCGTCGTCCACTCCTTCGTCACATAGTTATAGAACCGTGCAGGAGCATACTTTCCCGTCGCATAGTCATACATCCCCTTCGACGTCACCGAAAAAAACGGTACCCTCCCATAGACCTTCAGCGGACTCCACGGCATCAACCCTGCCGCAATCTGATCCGGAAACACCTTCGGATCACCCGCCGCATCGAACACCTCCTGCGCCATCTCGCCCGACACCTGGTGCTGCCCATGTCCATCCGTGATCCCGCCAAGAAACACCGCCGTCACCACCAGCGGCCGATACAGCCTCACCGCCCGCACCGCGTCATACAGCACGCGATCATGCCCCCAGTTCTCGAACGCCTCCTCCTTCGTCTTCGAAAACCCGAAGTCCACCTGCGTCCCCCACATCTGGTCGATCCCCATATATCGCCCCGCCGCCAGCAGCTCCTGTGTCCGCACCAACCCCAGCGCATCATCGAAGTCCGCCGACATCAAGTTCTGCCCACCCTCCCCCCGAGTCAGCGTCAGCATCGCCACATGCGCGCCCTGCCCCCGCGCCTCATACGTCAGCATCCCGCCATCCTCATCATCCGGATGCGCCACAATCATCATCAGACTCGCCCGCGTCCGCAGCTTCACCAAACTCTGCCACAGCGCCGTCGACCCCTCATTGGCCGCGATCCCCCGCACTCCAACCGCCGACCGTACCTGCTCCGCGGCCAGATTCGCTTTATCCTGCCGCGCCGCATCCCGCAGCTCCTGGCAGCTCAAAACCCCGCCCGCCACCACCAGCGCCATCACCGAAACCGCAGCCAGACCCGCAACAACCCGCATGGAAGTCATTGCTTTCTAATCTCTCACACCCACCCACCCCAAATCACGCCAGAAGCTCACGCCAGAAAACCCACCATCCACCGCCCCACCCCAACCGTACTATCACCAGCGCCTGTAACCGCCAGCCCCATTCCGAGTCCAATCTAGTGGCAGTAATCTGTAACCGAGGCAATCAACACCATGCTTATCCGCAAATCGCCCAGCCTCGAAGCCACCATCCGCTCCTCCGAGATCACCCCGCAGCCCGTCTTCGAGCAGCATCAACAAACCCGCCGCCGCTTCCTCACCTCCGCCGCCACCCTCGGCGCCGCCGCCCTCGCCGCCCGCACTATCCCCTCTCTCATCGATCCGCCAACCTCTGTGTTCGCAGCCGAGCAACTCAAAACCATCCCCAGCAAGTACACCCTCGACGACCCCCAAACCCCCCTCGCCAAGGCCTCCACCTACAACAATTTCTACGAGTACGGCACCGACAAGTCCGACCCCTCCCACGAAGCCTACCGCCTCCAAACCCGCCCCTGGCCCATCCAGATCACCGGCATGGTCAAAAAGCCCCAGACCATCAACATCGACGACCTCATCCACTACCGCCCTCTCGAGTCGCGCGTCTATCGCCACCGCTGCGTTGAAGCCTGGTCCATGATCATCCCCTGGGACGGCTACTCCCTCTCCGAGTTCATCAACTTCTGCCAGCCCCTCCCCAGCGCCAAGTACGTTCAGTTCTTCTCCTACAACAATAAGAAGGTCATGCCCGACGAGCCCTCCGGCTACGACTGGCCCTATCGCGAAGGCCTCCGCATGGACGAGGCCATGAACCCCCTCACCCTGCTCACCTTCGGTTGCTACGGCCAGGTGCTGCCCAACCAGAACGGCGCTCCCGTCCGCGTCATCGTCCCCTGGAAGTACGGCTACAAATCCGCCAAGGCCATCGTCCGCTTCCACTTCACCGACAAAGAGCCTGCGACCACCTGGAACGTAGCCGACGGCCGCGAGTACGGCTTCTACTCCAACGTCAATCCCAACTACGACAACGCCCGCTGGTCCCAGGCCCACGAGCGCCGCCTCGACTCCAGCACCTTCCCCCGCAACATCCCCACACAGATGTTCAACGGCTACGGCGACCAGGTAGCCAGCCTCTACGCCGGCATGGACCTGAAGAAGTTCTACTGAGCAACGTAGAAGTGGATCGGCACGAACTTTAGCCTGCGACCAACGGGAGCACCAAGCGAAGCGGTATACAAGTCACGAAGTGACCGCCGCCCGCGCAGGGCGCCCGTCCGGCAGGACACATCCTCAGTCCTTATTCCTGAAGACAGAGTGTTAAGAAGCACGAGCACCCCACTCCCGCACATCATCCATAATCGGAACCACCGCCAGCATCAGCAACACCACCGCCAGCGGCAGAGTCGCAACAAACCCAGCGAGCCGGAATCCAACCGCCCCCACCACGCCGCCGACAAAGAACAATCCGACCAGCGACACCAGCAGCCACAGCTTCTCGAGATCTGCCCGTACTACGGTAAGCCCCTCACTCTCGCCTCGCCGATTCCAATACAAAGCCTTGCCCAATTCAATCCCAATGTCTGTCACCATGCCGGTCACATGCGTCGTTCGTATCTCCGCCTGAGAGATCTTCGTGATAATCGCATTCTGCAGCCCCATCGTGAAACAGAGCAGCGCCACCGTAGCCGGCACCGCAAACCACCCACTATTCGCCAGATGCCCGCCCATCAGCCCGAAGCACAGCAGCAGTGCAGCCTCAAGCATCATCGGCAACGCATACTCGCTATTCAAAGAACGTCTCCGTCCCCAATTCACCAGAATTGCAGTACACGCCGCACCCGCCAGAAACGCCAGCAACGCACTTACTCCCGCCGCCAGCCACCCGAGATCCTGTGCCGCAGTAGCATCTGCCATCGCCGACACAATCCCGGACATGTGCGACGTATACTGCTTCACCGCCACATATCCCCCGGCATTTGCCGCTCCCGCGATAAAAGCGAGGAAGTGCGCAAGCTGCCGGTTGGCCTTCTGGCTGCGTTCGCTTCCCGTCAACTTGCGAAGATAAAGAACTGGCATCGCCACCGCCTTCTTCCATCATCGCAGCTTCTCCCTCACTACAGCGTTCCTCGCATCTCCCGGTCATCCTCGCCCGGGGGCATCAACATGCCCGGCAACTCCAATAACCCGAGCTAAACTAACCCCAGCCCAATGTCCAAGCGCGCCATCATCCTCCTCAAAGTCCTAGTCCACCTCCTCTGCCTCGCCCCCCTCGCCTGGCTCCTGCACTTCTACACCTCCGGCGCCCTCGCCCTCAACGCCGATCCCGTCAACTACATCACCCACTTCACCGGCGACTGGACCCTCTACACCCTCTTCGCCTCCCTCGCCATCACGCCCATCCGCCGCCTCGCCACCAGCCTCGGCTTCCTCATTCGCTTCCGCCGCCTCATCGGCCTCTACGCCTTCTTCTACGCCACCCTCCATCTCGCCACCTACATCTTCCTCTTCTCCGGATACGACATCACCACCGCCCTCACGGGCCTCCACGCCGGACATCCCAGCGCCTTAGTCACCCAGTGGAAGCTCATCTGGCCCGGCATGGTCGAAGACGTCCTCAAGCGCCGCTTCATCCAGGTAGGCCTCTTCGCCTGGCTCCTCCTCCTCGCCCTCGCATGCACCTCGCCAGCCTTCATCATGCGAGCCATGGGCGGCAAAAACTGGCAGCGTCTCCACCGCCTCGTCTACCTCGCAGCCATCGCCGGAGTCGTCCACTATTGGTGGCTTGTTAAAAAAGGCAACAACGCCCCCTGGAAGGTCACCGCAATCCTGACCCTCCTCCTCCTGGCCCGAGTAGCCTACACAGCAATGAAGCGCCTAAAAAAGCCCATCCCCATCCCCGCCCGCCCCAGCTCCGTCTAGCCTCTGCATTGCCGTTGCCCGTTCTTTTGTTGTCATTCCGCAGCGCAGCGAAGGAATCTGCTGTTGTCGTTCGCCACATGGCTACGCTCGAATGAAGTAATGTAATGAATTACAAACCCAGCGAGGAAGATGGGCCCGGATGCGCTACAGGTCGACCGTTTCACGCGAAAGGAGAGCAAAATGGATACCGCGAAAATCACTGGTCGAGATATGAGCTCGGGATTTACTTTGATTGAACTGCTTGTAGTGATCGCGATCATAGCTGTGCTGATTGCGCTTTTGCTTCCGGCCGTCCAAAAGGTACGGAATGCGGCGCGAGACGCTGCTGCGGAAAACGACCTCACTCTAATCGGCAAAGCGGAGATTACGTATCACGCTACGAGTGGCACATACATTGACTCTTTGAGTGCTCTCCCAGGCCTACCTGCAACTATCGCAAGCGGTCAGGCGGACGGGCACAATTTCTCGATCCTTTCTTCCTCGCATACAGCCTTCAAAGCACAGTCCACCCCGACTGTAATTGGTAAGACAGGGGCCAAGACTTGCTCGATCGATCAGACTCTCACCATCACTTGTCCGTAAAGTCGGCTAATAGGACAGGTGTTCTCCTCCAGTCGAAACGGAGTCTCGAAAACGGGGTTATGGGAAACTTTGGTTGCCTTGAGTCTAAACTGCACCAACACCTTTCCAAATCGCCTCGAGATCTTTCCACCCATAAGCCACCACAGGCAGCATCACCCCACCCACGTCCATCTCCTTTGAAGCCACTCGCACCCCACCCGACCGCGAGTAGAACCCACCCGAAGAATTGTCCTCAAGCACCCAGGCCATCATGCTCCTGAACCCTCTAGCCTTCAACGACCCAGCCAGCCTCCCCAAAAGAGCCGTCCCAATCCCCCGCCTCTGCGCCTCCCGCAGCAGATAGATCGCAAACAACTCCGCATCGAACCCCTCCACAGGCTCCCGTATCGCCCCTCCGCTGACGAACCCCACCACCTCCCCCTCCAACTCCGCAACGAACACGTCAACATCGAGCGTCAACCACTCCCGCCACGAGACCTCGCGCTCGGCCTCCTTCAAACTCGCAAGGTAAGCCTCCGGCACAATCCCCGCGTACGTCGTCCTCCAGCTCGCCACATGCACTTGGGCGATCGCACCCGCATCTTTACCCGCCGCCGCTCGAATCTCCACCATGCGCCCACCATACCATCCGACTCTTACCCCGTTGCTAGACGCGGTCTTCTACGTGTCAAGCCCAAAACTCACCAAAACCCGCGCCAATCCTGCAGATTCGCGTGGCGTACCAGTTACCCTCTTCCAGCTATACTTAGTAAAGAAACAAAAAAGCCGATAAGCCCGACCAAATCACTCAGCTAACTCCTTGATAACAAGTATTTTGCGAATAACTAATTTATTTGCAATAGCTTAGAGGCAACCACTGCCTGCAGGTGTAAGAATCAAAAGACTTTACGCCTAAAATACCCCAGAGGGGGGAGGGGGTACCGTCTCCGCTCTCAAACAGCCCAAAACGCAACTTCGAACTCGATGTCAGGTCTAATCAGCCAGAGGCGTCTATGCGAAGGTTCTTACCGATTCTCCTTGCTCTAGCCGTCGCCGCACCCGCGCACCCCCAAGCCAAACCCACGCCCAAACCCGCAAAGTCCAAGCCGGCCAACCCGCCCAAATCCGCCCCTCTCATCTCCCTCACCCAGCAGGAACGGGCCCAGCAACTCCTCAGCCGCTTCACCTTCGGCCCCCGCCCCGGCGACCTCGAAAAAGTAATCGCCCTCACCCCCGAAAAGTGGTTCGAGCAGCAACTCAACCCCGCCGCCATCCCCGACGCCGCCCTCGACCACCGCCTCGCCGACTACACCACCCTCAACCTCCAGCCCGACCAGGCCCTCCAGCTCTTTCCCGACCACTTCACCATCGCCATCACCGCCGAAGGCAAGCGCCCCTACCCCACCGACCCCCTCCTCCTCGCCATGTACCAGGTACAGGTCTACAAGCTCAACAAAGACATCGACAGCAAAAAGACCAACGCCAACGGCCAACTCATCACGCCCCCACCCACCGACGCCGAAGCCGCCGCCCAGAAGAAAACCGACCAGGAGACCGCCGCCCGCATCGCCGGAGAGCTCTTCGCCCTCCCCAAAAATCAGCGAATGGCGATGCTCATCAAGCTCCCCGTCCCCGACCGCATCGCCTTCACCACCTACGTCGCAGCCGGGGGTCCTCTTGAAGCCCAGAAAAATCTCCTCCTGGCCGATTTCAACCCCCGCGAGCGCGAGATCTTCAACGGCATGGCCGCCAACATCGGCGCGCCCCACTACCTCATCGACGAGCTCTCACAAGCCAAGATCCTCCGAGCCATCCTCAGCGAACGCCAGCTGCAGGAGGTCATGTCCGACTTCTGGTTCAACCACTTCAACATCTTCATCGGCAAAGACTCCGACACCTGGTACACCACCAGCTTCGAGCGCGACGCCATCCGCAAACACGCCCTCGGCAAGTTCCGCGACCTCCTCCTCGCCACCGCCCAAACCCCGGCGATGATGATCTACCTCGACAATTGGTTATCGATAGGCCCCGACTCCCAGGCCAACGGAGTCAACCCCGCCAACCCCAACTCCAAGAAGGGCAACCACGGCCTCAACGAGAACTACGGCAGGGAAGTCATGGAGCTCCACACCGTAGGCGTCAACGGCGGCTACACCCAGGCCGACGTCACTGCACTCTCCGCCATCCTCACCGGCTGGACCGTCGATCGCCCCAACCAGGGTGGCCCCTTCCAATACGACTACAAGAAGCACGAGCCCGGCCCAAAACAGTGGCTGCGCCGCACCATCTCCTCAGAGCCTGTCTTACCCAACGCCTCTCCAGCAGCGACGCAAACCGGCATGAAAGAGGGAATCGAAGCTCTCACCATCCTTGCCGCTGACCCGCACACCGCGCACTTCATCAGTTACAAATTAGCCCAGCGCTTCGTAGCCGACGACCCGCCACCCGCCCTCGTCGATCGCATGGCTGCCACCTACCTCGCCACCGACGGAGACATCAAAGCCATCCTCCGCACCCTCGTCCAATCGCCCGAGTTCAACTCCAGGAAGTACTTCCGCAACAAGGTCAAGACTCCGATGGAGTTCGTCGCCTCCGCCTTCCGCACCACCGCCACCGACCCGGTGAACCCCGGCGCACTGGTCAACACCCTCAAGACGATGGGCATGCCCCTCTACTACGCGCTTCCCCCCACCGGCTACTACATCACCGCCGACCAGTGGATGAACTCCACCGCTCTCGTCGATCGCCTCAACTTCGCCTACTCCCTCGCCGGCAACAAGTTCGCAAATCAAAAGTTCGACTCAGCCCACGTCCTCGCACTCGGCCTCATGTCCCAACCCGCCAGCTCACCCGCTCCCGAGATGTCCACCACAGAGCGCTCCAATCGAGCCAAGTTCTCCGAAGCCCTCCTCACCGCCGAGATCCACAACGGCACCACGAACCAACCCCCACCAGATGCAGCCGGCCAGGATATAGCCCTCCACGTCCTCGAAGACACTCTCATCGGCAACGACGTCTCCACCCAGACCAATCAACTCATCCATAAACAAATAACCGAAATTCCCACCACCAACTCCACCGACACCCTCAATCTGCTGACCGCCCTAGTCATGGGCAGCCCCGAGTTCCAACTCCGCTAACCTCCAGGCCATCTAACTCCACATGACACCAATCGACCGCAGGCAATTCGCGACCGGCTTCGTAGCTGCCGGCCTGGCAACCACCAAAACCTTAGCGTCTGCAAGCGAAAGCCCGCTCACTGCAACGCCTGAACAGCTTCACCTCAAGCCCAACGGCTGGATGCCGAACAGCCCATTGCCCGTTCTGCTCTACCGCAACGCTCTCTCATCAACAGCAGACCTCGCCTCTGCCATGGAACGTATCTTCACCGCCAATGGATGGCCGCCACAGTGGCGCAACGGCGTCTACACCTTCCACCACTACCACTCCACCGCACACGAGGTCCTCGGCTTTGCAGCCGGCCACGCCGACCTCGTCCTTGGCGGCGAAGGCGGCGAATCACTCAGCGTACACTCCGGCGACGTCCTCGTTCTCCCCACCGGTACCGGCCACTGTCGCATCTCGGCCTCCAACGACTTCCTCGTGATCGGCGCCTACCCGGAGAACGAACACTGGGACATCTGCCGCACCGCCCCCAGCCCCGAAACACTCGCAAGCATGCGCAAGGTCCGCTTTCCCCACTCCGACCCACTGACCGGCCCCTCCGGTGCCCTCCCAAAACTCTGGATCTGAACTAGACAAACTCAGCCTCTTCGAACTCTAAAGATGCGTCATCTTGACCGGAGACGTGCAGTCTCATCGCACGACGTAGTGGAGAGACCCCCGCATCTCGCCTTCGGTATTTCGTCTTCTGAAATCATTCACGAGCCGCGCAGCTCTAAGGAAATAATCGTTCCTTATTCCAAACTCCGCCACAAACTCCGCCGCTTCGCGTAAACAGAAACCGGTCGTGCAGCCGTCCCTCTCCGTCCTTCCAGAACTCAATCTTCTCCGGCCACAGCACGTACCCTCGCCAGTAATCCGGTCGCGGAATCTCCCCCGGAAACTCCCGCTCTAACTCCTTCACCCGCTCCACCAGCGCCTCCCGCGAAGCCAGCACGCGACTCTGTTCGGAAGCCGCCGCACCAAGCTGACTCAGCCGCGACCGGCTATGAAAGTACTCGTCCGCATCCTCACCCGGCAGCTCGGCCACCGATCCCGAGACACGCACCTGGCGCCGCAGCGATTTCCAGTGGAAGCACATCGACGCCCGCGGATTCTCTGCCAGCTCCGAACCCTTCTGACTCTCCGCATTCGTGTAGAAGCAGAACCCCAGCTCATCCACCCGTTTCAACAACACCATCCGCACACTGGGCACCCCCTCCCGCGTAGCCGTAGCCAGCGCCACCGCATTCGGATCGTTCAACTCGGCAGCCTCTGCATCACTCATCCACAAGCCGAATAACGCAATGGGGTCCACCGCACGTTCCACATCGATCTCACTCATCAAAAACCTCGCTGGAACACAAAAAAACAAAGCTCAACCCGTCAGTCCATCGAACTGCAAGAGCCTTCCTGGTGGAGTCTTCGAATGTGCAGAAACCGAACTAGCTCAGACCCTCGAACAGATCCGTTTGCAACCTGCAGACCTGAGGCTCAGTGGCAGCCGCGAGTGCATAGAACTCCTCAGCTCCATATCGCTCGAAGATCTCCTTCGTCTTCTCCATCAACGGTGCCTGCGACACGTGCCTCCGAAACGCCTCGTTCTTCCGCTCTCGCACGGACCGAATATCCAGAGCCACACTCCACGGCATCATCATCGCCGGTTGTCGGTCACGCATCACAAAGTTCGCCGTCACATAGTAAAGCCGTTGCACCTTATGTGGATCGCCCGCCCCCGGATATCGCTTCGGCTGTCCCGACCAGTGAAACGCCGCGGTTGTCACCATAGAAGCGATCATATGGTCCGGGTGAGTGTTCTGTCCGCCGTCGCCGCCGAAGGTAATCACAACGTCCGGCTTGAATCTTCGCATCCTCACCACCAGCTCTTCGGAGGCTCGCGACAGATCGACAAACTCCAACTGCGCGTCCTGGTAGTTCATCAACTCGTAGTGCGTAACGCCCAGCACCTCACACGAGACGCGAAACTCCTCCCGTCGCATACTCCCCAGCGCCTCTCCATCCGCAGCGTCGCCTCGGTTCGTAGCTGCCTGACCATCCGTCAGGCAAACCACGTACGTCTCGACTCCTCGATCCGCCGCCAACGCCAGCGCCCCACCAAAGGCGTAGCACTCATCGTCAGGATGCGCCGTCACGCACATCAACTTCAAGCCCACTCAGCGCCCTCCAGGCCCGCATCCAGATCAGCGTCCTCAAAGAGAAGTTCTGCTGACATCGCTTCCTCCAGCTCCGCATCAGGATCAACCCCCCGTACCGGCGCGAAGCTTCTCCTGTGTAAAGCACAAGGCCCAATCTCAGCCAACGCCCGCCGATGCTCCGGTGTCCCATACCCCTTGTGCGAAGCCAACCCATATCCCGGATGCACCGCGTCCAGTTCACGCATCAGCGCATCGCGATGCACCTTCGCGATCACCGAAGCCGCAGCAATCGAAAGGCTCAGCGCATCTCCGTAGATCAGCTTCGTCTGCCGGCAAGGATGATCGAGCCGCATAGCATCGATCAGCAGATGATCGGGAACCATCGCCAGCCCTTGAACCGCAGCCAGCATCGCCAGCCGCGTAGCCTGGTAGATATTCACCCGATCGATCGTCTCCGCATCGACCTCCGCCACACAAACCGCAAGCGCCATCCCACGTATCTGCTGATCCAGCGCCTCGCGCTCCTCCCGCGTCATCTGCTTGGAGTCTTTCAGCCCCGCATTCGCCAACTCGTCGAGGCCCTCCGGCAAAATCACCGCCGCAGCCACCACCGGGCCAAACAGCGCCCCACGCCCCACCTCATCGACACCGGCGATTCGCTGAAATCCGTAATACCGCAGAGCCTGCTCCGGTGCATCGCTGCACACCAGCTGCTTCAGCATGCGCTGTTTGGCAGTGGCTGCCGTCACCTTTCGGAGTGTGCGAGTGGAGGGAATCGAGGCCATGTTCTTCACGTTCGAGTGTATAGCCACCACGCAAAACGAAGCCACGACCGAAGTCGTGGCTCAGTGAAAAGCTCAGTGGAAATCAGGGAACCGAATCGTTACTTGGCGGCGCGCTCAACCTCGCGCAGACGAGCAGCCTTGCCACGCAGACCCCGCAGGTAGAACAGCTTCGAGCGGCGAACCTCGTAGGAGCGAACCTTCTCCACCTTGTCGACGACCTTGGAGTTGTACGGGAAGATGCGCTCGACGCCCTGGCCGAAGCTCATCTTGCGAACGGTAAAGGATCCCTGCGCGCCCTTACGGCAGGCAATCACCATGCCCTCAAACGCCTGCAGACGCTCTTTCTCGCCTTCACGAATCTTTACTTGAACTCGAACTGTGTCGCCGGGGGCGAACGCGGGTAAATCGGTCCGCTCGAACTTCGCGGCCAGTTTCTGCATAATCGGATGAATGGACATGACACAACTTTCCTATGTTGGACTCGACCTTTAGTGTACACGAAATCTGCGCAAAATGCCTCTGGAATCATCTTCCTCCGACCAACGGGAGGACCGATCCTCTTCACCCCTCACCAACAAGGTATACAAGTCACGAAGTGACCGTCCTCCGCGCAGGAGGCCCGTCCGGCAGGACACATCTTTAGTCACCGCGAAGCTCCGCCAGAATCTCCCGATCCTCGTCTGTGATCTCGATCCTCTCCAACAAATCCGGACGATTCTCCAGCGTCTTCTTCAGCGCCATCCTCCTCCGCCATCGCCGGATCACCTCATGATTACCCCCCGACAGCGCTTCGGGGATCGTCATCCCCATAAAATCCGCGGGCCGAGTGTAGTGTGGATAGTCCAGCAACCCACCCGACCCATAAGTAGACCGCGGAGGCCCATCCGCCGAATCAGGAAGATCCGCAACCTCATCCGCACCGAAGCTCTCAAATCGCGACGAGTCAGGATTCCCCAGAGCCCCCGGCAGCAGCCGTACCACAGCATCGACGATCACCGCGGCCGCCAGCTCTCCGCCCGACAAAACATAATCGCCAATTGAAATCTCCCGGTCGCAGAGCAGTTCGTTGACGCGCTCGTCCACGCCCTCATATCTCCCGCACAGAATAACCACCCGCTCCGTCGTCGAAAGCTCCTGCGCCAGCGACTGAGTGAACGGCTGCCCCTGCGCCGACAGCAGAATCACCGTCTCTCTGCCTCGATCCCGTTCCCCCTTCGGAGAGAGATTCAACGACTGCACCGCGTCATAGATTGGCTGCGCCTTCAGCACCATCCCTTCGCCCCCACCAAACGGCCGGTCGTCCACCGTTCGATGGCGATCATGCGTGAAGCTGCGCAGATCATGCGTCGCAATCTCTACCAGACCCGTCGTGCGAGCACGCTTCAGAATCCCGTAGTCGAAGGGCCCGGCAAAGAAATCGGGAAAGATCGTAATGATGTCAAAGCGCATGGTCGATGAGTGCGTTACAGCCGCTCGTTTTCTGACTCCCAGATTGCACCATATCACTCGGAAGTTGTGAAACCCCGCGACTGATCTCATTCCAGGATCTCATTATGATGACCTGCGCTCGACTTCGGTCCTTCAGGTCATTGTGGCGAGACGAAAGAGCATCCCGATGCTTCGTCCAAAACTCGCTGTTCTTCCAGTGTTCCTGTCGGCATCTCTCAGCGTCACGATCACAGCACAGCAGCAGACGCCTTCGAATCTTGTTGCACCCTCGCAACTCGCGCTGGCCCTGCCGGCAACAGCGAGCCTATCGACCGAAGAATCGCATAAGTCAGCCGCCGAATCCTACAGCGCCGAAGGAGTCATCCGTATCGCCCCGGCAACCCAGGTGGCCAAAAAGCTGCCGTCCCAAAGGCCGTTCCGCACGGCAGCCTTTGGCATTAAGGCCAATACGTTAGGAGCCGGCGCGGAGCTGGCGACGCCGCTCTTTCGCCGCTTCAATCTCCGCTCTGGCGTCAACTTCTTAGCGTTTGCCTACCCATTTGGCATTGACGGCGTCAACTACGACGCAAATCTTCACTTCAGGTCTTCGCAGAGCACCCTCGACTGGTTCCCCGGTGGTCACGCCTTCCACATCAGCCCCGGGATTCTCTTCTCCAAAAACACAGTCTCATCGACAGCGACCGTGCCTGCCGGCCAGAGCTTCACCCTCGGCGACCAGTCCTTCATCAACAGCGTCGGCGACCCGGTTCACGGCAACATGTCGCTCGCCTACCCACGCAATCTATCCCCTCTGCTTCTCCTTGGCTTCGGCAACATTCTTCCCCGCACCAGCCGCCGCCTCTCCATCCCCATGGAGTTCGGGGTGGCCTACACCGGCGCGGCCACCATCAACGTCAACCTCACCGGTACCGCCTGTACCAACCAGGGATGCACCAGCTTCGCCAGTAACTCCGAGGCCCAGGCCAGTCTCACGCAGGAGATTAAAAAAATAAACGAAGACCTGAAGAGGGTCCCCGTCTACCCGATCCTCTCGTTAGGAGTGGCCTACCACTTCTAGCTCTTGTCGCTCGAGCTTCGATTGACCTCAATCAAACCTTCAGGCAGCTTCATCTCGATGCGTTTCGCCTCTGTATCCACTGCCACCAAAAACGCCTTCACAAACGGGATAAGAATCTCATCCCCGGCAAGCGAAGTGATCTCCAGCAGCGGCGCTGCGTCGGTAAGCCTGCGCGCCCCATCCGCCGTCGTAGCAAACTGAACATCTTCGACCACACCCACCGCCGCCGCTCCGTCATACACCGTGCAGCCGATCAATTCACTGATGTAAACCGAATCGTCATCCAGCACGCGCCGTTCCTCTCGCGGGACGATCACGTCCAATCCTGCGACCGCCTCAGCATCCGAAATCGTCTCGATGCCCGCAAACTGCAGCACGATACGTCCCTCGTTCTTACCGACAGGCAGCCAGAACGCAACCACCTCCGCAGCACGCGCCTCCGACTCCTTCCCCTCAAAGCCCGAGGCAGCAAGAAAGACTCTCGTCTGCTCCTCGAACCGCTCAGGGAAGTCGGTCAACAACTCTGCAAGCACCTCACCCTTGCGACCTTGCGGGCGAAGCAGATGTGCCAACACAATCCAGGCTGGAGCGATTTGCGTCATAGAGCAAAATCTGAGCAGAAGCAAAGGCCCGGATCCTGCAAGCTGCTCTGAACTTTATGGTGCAGGGGGATGGTCCTCTTCCACGATGTCGAGCGAAAAGCGGTGCTTCAGCTTCATGCTGGCTGCGCTGAGAATCGTACGCATGGAACGCGCTGTGCGGCCCTGCTTCCCGATCACTTTACCAACGTCGCTGGCAGCGACCCGTAAACGAATGGCCGTACATTCACCATCTTCGATGGCCTCAACCGAGACACTGTCCTGGTCGTCTACCAAGGCACGCGCTATCTCTGCTACAAGGTCTGTCATGTTCTTTACAGGGTTGTCCCCTGCAGGAAACTGGGTTGCCTGGTTCATCACACACCTTCTGGGTCTGGGAGTCACGGTGTAACGCTCAAGCCCTTTCCCTTTGTCTCGTCTACTGCGAGATCTTCCAGGAGGTGCTACAACGAGCGAGACACCGGTCGCAGGAAGTCCAGGGTTATAAACCCCGGGCCCTCTGCTTTGCAAGGCCACTGCAGTTCGACTGTGCAATACCAAGGAGTCTACGTGAAACGGTGCCAGGAGATGCTTCAGAGAACCTATTGTGTCAGCTATCTTTGGGAACCATTACCGCATGCCCAAAGATAGCATTGACTAGTAACTCCTAGGCGGCCGCGACTGCCTCTGCAGGCTTCTGCGCCATCAGCTTCCCCACACGCTCCGACAACTGTGCCCCATTCCCAGTCCAGTAGTCGATGCGGTCGCGCTTCAGATCAACCGTTGCAGGGTTGGTGCGCGGATTGTACGTTCCCACTACTTCGACCGAACGGCCGTTCCGGGCGCGGTCCTTCTCAATAACAACGATGCGGTAATGTGGCTGCTTACGCGCTCCAACACGCGCCAAACGAATCATCAACACGGGCAATGCCTTTCAGAACATTATTGGTTTGGGTGACATAGCCGCGCTGTCGATCGGACAGGGACTTGAGATACATTACCCAACATCTAAGTATGGCCGAAAATGCGCCTTTTCGCAACGAAGAAGCGCAAAGAAGCGCAAACTCCCTCACTCCGGCGGAAAAAGAAACCGCAATACATCCCCAAAGCGCTCCGACCACGCGTTTTCATCATGAACTGCCCCATCAACCTTCTCATAAATAAGGTCTTTTCCCGTCTGCCAGCCCCGTTTCAGCAGCACACGCTCCAGCATCTCCGTGTCTCGAACATGACGAACCCCCTCCGCGGTCCCGATATCCAGCCAGATACGCCCTTCAGGCTTCGGCTCCGTCCGTTCGACCACCCGCAGGATGCTGCGCTGATCCCACCATAGCGAAGGCGACATCACCGCCAGCTTGCCGAACACCTCCGGGCACGAAAACCCCAGATACAGAGAGATCAATCCGCCCAGTGACGACCCGCCCAGCCCGGTATTCTTTGCATCGGTCAAGGTGCGGTACGAGCCGTCAATCAGCGGCTTCAGCTCCTCAACCAGCAACCGCCCGTAACTCGGTCCCTCCCCGCCGCCAAGCTTGAAGTCGCGCGTCGGCGTGTACTCTGCCATCCGCCGAAGCCCCGTATTCGCCACGCCGACCAGGATTACCGGCTCAATCTCGCCGTTCAGGGTCAGCTCGTCAGCCGTCGTATGCGCCTTCCACGTTCGCTCTGCAAGATACGACGTTCTCCCGTCGAACAGATTCTGCCCATCGTGCAAGTAGAAGACAGGGAAGCGCCGCTCCTCATCCTCCAGATACTGCGGCGGCAGATAGACCGAAACAACCCGGTCATCCGGCAGAATCTCCGAGTGAAACTCGCTGACGCTGTATCTCGGATTAGAATCCAGGTCGTTTGGGGTATGCTCTCTAATCGCCTCTTCGGGCAAATTGACGGCTTCGGGCAAATGGACGAGCGCAGTCTCGCCCTCGAGAGGCGTAAGCGCAGGAATGGAATGAGATGGCGATGATTGTTTCAATGCGAAAGAAGCTGCTCCAAATAAACTACGATTGCATCAGACTAGCAGAGGGAGCCCGATGAAACGCGAATACCACAAATGGTTCTCACCCTCCCTCGGGCGCGATATGGAGTTGCTCGTCTTCGGACACGCAGGCTATCCCGCCGTCGTCTTCCCCACCTCCCAAGGCCGTTTCTACGAGTTTGAAGATCGCCAGATGGTCAGCACCGTGCAGGACAAGCTCGAACACGGCCACCTCCAGCTCTACTGCGTCGACTCGGTAGACGGCGAAAGCTGGTACAACCGCGACGTCCCTCCCCGTTGGCGCATTGCCCGCCAGGTGCAGTACGGCAACTACATCATCAACGAGGTCGTCGCCCTCATCCGCCAGCTCAACCAGTACTCCGGCATCGGTACCATCGGCACCAGCTTCGGCGGCTACCACGCCATGAACATGGCCCTCCGCCACCCCGACGTCTTCACCGGCATGCTCTCCATGAGCGGAGCCTACGACCCGTCCCACTTCCTTCGCGGTTACTACGACGACGACTGTTACTTCAACATCCCCATGCACTACCTCCCCAACATCAGTGACTCGTGGTATCTCGACCGTTACCGCCGTAACACCTACGTCCTCGCCACCGGCGTCCACGATCAGTGCTGGAACGACAACGAACGCATGGCGCAAATCTTCCGCGCAAAAAACATCCCCTGCCGCCTCGACGTCTGGGGCGACAACACGGGCCACGACTGGCCCTGGTGGCAGAGAATGCTGCAAACTTATCTCTAAAGCCAGGCCTTGACCCGACCAACGACCCGACCAACGGGAGGACCCAAGCACATCCCCAACCAGGACCGGTATACAAGTCACGAAGTGACCGTCCCACGCGCAGTGGGCCCGTCCGGCAGGACACTGCAGGATAAACAACTCTAGCCGCCCCAAACCATACCAACCCGCATGGAGGATTCAGTGAAGAAGATCGGTGTTCTATTCGGAATGGAAAATACCTTTCCCGGAGCCTTGGTTGATCGCATCAACGCGATGGAGATCGAAGGCATTCAGGCCGAGTTCGTCTGCGTAGGCGGCGTGCAAATGGCCGCGCCCTCAGGCTACGCCGTCATCGTCGACCGCATCTCGCACGACATGCCCTTCTACCGTGCCTTCCTCAAAAACGCTGCCCTCACCGGCACGCAGATCATCAACAATCCCTTCTGGTGGTCCGCCGACGACAAGTTCTTCAACTACGCCCTCGCCGAAAAACTAGGCGTAGCCGTCCCCAAAACCGTCCTCCTCCCCCACAAAAAATATCCCCCGCAGATCACCGAGCGTTCCCTCCGCAACCTCCAGTTTCCCCTCGACTGGGACGGTGTCTTCGACTACGTAGGCTTCCCGGCCTTCCTCAAACCTCACGACGGCGGCGGCTGGCGCGACGTCTTCCACGTCCACTCGCCGCAAGAGTTCTTCCACGCCTACGACCAGACTCGCGACCTCTGCATGACCCTTCAGGCCGCCGTCAACTTCAAGGAGTACTTCCGCTGCTATGTCGTAGGCCAAACCGACGTTCGCATCATGCCCTACGATCCGCGCCGCCCGCACGAACACCGCTACGTTCTCGACCCGCCCGAGTACGACAAGAAGCTTCTCAAGCGCGTAGAAAAAGACGCCATCACCCTCTGCAAAGCCCTCGGCTACGATCTCAACACCGTAGAGTTCGCCGTTGAAGACGGCATCCCCTACGCCATCGACTTCATGAATCCCGCGCCCGACGCCGACCTCCACGCCGTCGGCAAAGAGAGCTTCGACTGGATCGTCGACAAAGTATCAAAGCTCGCTGTAAAGAAGGCCCAGAGGCCGGTCAAGTCCGAACTCCGCTGGACAGCGTTCCTGAATCCGAGGGAGAAATCTGCAGAGAAAAAAACGATCGCTAAAAAACCTGCGGGAAAGAGTGCAGCAAAGAAAGAAAAAAGCTGAAGAACTGCTGTCCTGCCGGACGGGACCACTACGCGTGGGGCGGTCACTTCGCGACTTGTATACCCCTTCGGTTGGCGCTCCCGTTGGTCGCGATGAAGATGACTCCGACCATCGGGAGGACCACGCGAAGCTCTAAAAAGGCGTGCGAACGCCCGCCCTCCGCGCAGGAGGCCCGTCCGGCAGGACACGATGGGTGATACGCTTCTGTTTCACAACGGAATGCGGAGAGTGTATGCGGCCATCCTTTACGCTAGGCATCGAAGAGGAGTACCAGACAGTTGACCCTGAAACCCGCGACCTGCGCTCCCACATCGCGACCGAGATGCTCGCCAAAGGCAAGCTCCGTCTCGAAGAGCGAGTCAAGGCCGAGATGCATCAATCCGTCATCGAGGTTGGCACGCGCATCTGCAGCAACATCCAGGCCGCGCAAGAGGATCTCTTCGACCTCCGCCGCAACATGATCGCCCTCGCCGAAGAGCACGATCTCCTCCTCATCGCCGGCGCCACTCACCCCTTCGCCGACTGGCGCGTTCAGGAGATCTATCCCGATCCCCGCTACGCCCAGGTCGTCGAAGATCTCCAACTCGTAGCCCGCGCCAACCTCATCTTCGGCCTCCACGTCCACGTCGGCATCGAAGACCGCGAAGCCGCCATCCGCATCATGAACTCCCTCCGCTACTTCCTCCCCCACATCCTCGCGCTCTCCACCAACTCCCCCTTCTGGCTCGGCATGGAGACCGGTTACAAGAGCTACCGCGCCAAGGTCTTCGAAAACTTCCCCCGCACCAACCTCCCCGACAGCTTCGCCAGCTACTCCGAGTTCGAGAGCTACGTCAACCTCCTCATCAAGACCAAGTCCATCGACAATGCGAAAAAAATCTGGTGGGACGTCCGCCCTCATCCCTTCTTCGACACCGTCGAGGTCCGCATCTGCGACATCCCCCTCCGCGCGCACGAGTCCATCGCCATCGCCGCGCTCATCCAGGCCACCGCCTGCAAGCTCTGGCACCTCCACTCGAAGAACATCGACTACCGTCAGTACTCCCGCGCCCTGCTGATGGAAAATAAATTCCGCGCCGTCCGCTATGGCCTCGACGGCAAGATGATCGACTTCGGCAAACAGGCTGAGGTTCCCGTCCGCGAACTCATCCTCGAATACCTCGCCTTCGTCGACGACGTCCTCGACGAGCTAGGCAGCCGCACCGAGATCAACTACATCCACACCATGCTCCGCGAAGGCTCCGGAGCCGACCGCCAGCTAAAAGTCTTTCGCGAAACCAACAGCCTGAAATCCGTAGTCGACTACATGGCCGCCGAAACCCGCGCCGGCCTCTAAATATTGCGAACCGCCCTTACCCCACCAACCACTCAACCCACCACAGATGTGTCATCCTGAGCGAGTGAAGGATCCCGACACCCTTTCACCCACCCAAACCGTTCGAACCTTCCAGCCCAACACACCAGCCGTTGCGTGTCCCAATCCAAAATCCCGAAAAACCTGTCAAGCCCCAAAATCGCAAATCGCCGCGCCAGACAAGCAGATTCGCATGGCACAATACCCCGCCAAACCCGATATAATTAAAGCAGTACCAAAGAGTGCCCCGACCTCGCGTCGGGGTTTTCGTTTTCATAGGCAATTGGAATGAAGACTTTACAGGGAGTGATCGAAAGAAGCATCTGTCTTTTCAAGACTTTGCCTCTAAGTCAATCTAAGCCAAAAGGAAAGTCCAAACCTAAGCCTCAAAGATGGAAGACTTTAGCGCAAAAGTGCCGGGGAGGGGGAGCCGTAGATACCCCTCTCAAACTCCTTTTTCTCCTGTAACTCATCAGTAACAAGCTATCTTAGAAAGAAGTTTTATCCGGAAGGCCGCACCCATGGTTGATCAAGCAACGCAGGCAGCACCAGACCTCCGCACCACCGCCTTCCCCCCTGAGTTCACCCCAGGTGCCCGTAACGCCGTCACTACTTGCCTCCGCATCCAGCCCAGCGAGAAGGTCACCCTCATCACCGACGAGCGCTGCCTCACCATCGCCGCCTCCCTCGTCGCGGAGCTAGACCAGATCGGCTGCACCTGGAACGCCTTCGTCCTCGAAGCCCTCGCGCCCCGCCCGCTAATCGATCTGCCCGCCACTATCCTCGAAGACATGGAGTCCTCGCAGGTCAGCATCTTCGCCGTCGAAGTCCAGCCCAACGAACTCCACAGCCGCATGCAGATGACTGACGTCGTCAATCGCCGCCGCATGCGCCACGCCCACATGGTCAACATCACCCCCGAGATCATGACTCAGGGCATGCGTGCCGACTTCCTCGCAATCGACCGCCTCTCGCAAGCTGTCCTCGACAAGGTCCGCGCCGCCACCTACGTCCGCGCTACCACCCCTGCCGGCACCGACATCCACGCTCAACTCAACCCCGACTATCGCTGGTTCAAAACCTCCGGCATCATCAGCACCGAGAAGTGGGGCAATCTCCCCGGCGGCGAGTGCTTCACCGCACCCGGCGAGGTCAACGGCGTCTTCGTAGTCGACGGCGTCGTAGGCGACTTCCTCTGCGCCCGCTACGGCATCCTCCGCGCCCACCCCCTCACCATCAACATCGAAGGCAACCGCATCACCCGCGTCTCCAGCGAAAACAAAGCCCTCGAGCGCGACTTCTGGGCCTACACCCACACCGACGAAAACTCCGACCGTGTAGGGGAGTTCGCCATCGGCACCAACATCGGCGTCGACCGCGTCATCGGCAACATCCTGCAAGATGAAAAATTCCCCGGCATCCACATCGCCTTCGGAGACCCCTATGGCGCCCACACCGGAGCCCCCTGGAAGTCCTCCACCCACATCGACGTAGTCGGCCTCGAGTTCAGCATCTGGCTGGGCGACGCCCACGGCGAAGAGCAGATCATGCGCGACGGCCAGTTTCTACTCGACGCCTAAGCCAAACAGAACCGATAGCCAGACAGACCGATAGCCTGATCCTTCGACGAATGCGTCAGTGACAGCCCTTAGTGGGAATCAGTCGTCGTCTTGCTATCCGTCTTGATCTGATAAGGCTTAGTATCGACGCCCTGGTTGTACTTGATGTTGGAGTAGACAGCCGTTCGATAATCATCTGACGGCATGTAGAAGCTTTGTTTCAGAGTAATGCCGCGGACAGAATCTACCCAGATCGTCATATGCGTGCAGTTGTTGCGGACAGCAGGGTCCTTCGGCACCAGATCCAGCTTCGCCGTTTGCACCCCGTTCACCACCTCATCACCAAGATCTGAGATCGTCCACGCCTTGGCCATCTCCCTGCCGCTGCCGCCAAACCCAAGCGTCAGAAAGCTCTCCATCTGAGCTTGGTTGCCCTTGGGAGTGACGATCGTCTCATGATCCGTGCCAGGGTCAAACAGAGTCAAAATGCCGTTCCGATACTCCAGAATCTTGATGGAGGGGGACGTGACCTTCGCCCCCATCACGGTCTTAGTTCCATCTTTTTTGAAGTAGATGGTGCCCTTCTGCGTCGTCGTCTGTTGCACAACCTTCTCGTAAAGGTCCCACTGAAAAGTGGCTTCGGCCGACTGGAACTTCAAGCTCGCCGCATCCATCTGCCGAAGAACTTCATCCAGGTGCCCAGGCTTCGGCTGCGCAACCGCAGAAACTGTAGCGATGACGGAAACCACGGATGACAGGAAAAGTGATGCAACAATACGACGAAATGTGGTCATAAGTCAGGTACTCCCGAAGGTTGGATGCTTCTGCGCCAGAAGTTAACGGAGAACCCAGGCGTTGTAGGCGATGATCTTACCCTGTGCGTCGCGAACGGGTTCGTACCGCTGGATCGATACCTCGCCTGAGATCGGTTCGATCAACCGCAAAATGGCGACCTGGCGCTCGGCGTCTGTACTGGCGCTGCCCATATCCTCAGCGCGAACCTGATAGATAAAGCGGCTACTCCCGCCGGCGGTTCCAGCCTCCCGTACCAGCACCTCGCTAGCATGGAGAGCGACGGTCTCGACAGGTTTGTCTTTGAAGTCGATCAAGTGGGGTGAGACAAACATGAAGACGAGAATGGCAGTCACCATGACGTCATAGTGAAAGCTACCCCGTTCGTAGGCCCAGAAGATGTAGTTGCGAATCAGTTTGAACATGTCTTAGCTCCAGCCTTGCTGCTTGCCGATCACCGTGTCGCCGTTCATATAGGGTACCAACACCTCTGGGACCCTTATGGTGCCGTCTGGTTGTTGATAGTTCTCCAGAATCGCAAGGTAGGTGCGTCCTACAGCGAGTCCGCTGCCGTTGAGGGTATGAAGGAACTCGCTCTTCTTTGCTTTGGTCGAGCGGTAGCGGATATTTGCCCTGCGGGCTTGGAAGGTTTCGAAGTTGGAGCACGAGGATATCTCGCGATAGAGCTGCTGACCGGGCAACCACACCTCGAGGTCATAGGTTTTGGCAGCAGAAAAGCCCATATCGCCTGTGCAGAGCAGCATTCGTCGATAGGGGAGGCCAAGGCGCTCAAGCACGGTCTCGGCGTGGCGCGTGAGCCGTTCGTGCTCGGAGTTGGAGTCTTCCGGACGTACGAACTTGACCAACTCAACCTTCTGGAACTGGTGCTGGCGGATCATGCCACGAACATCCTTGCCGTAGGAGCCTGCTTCGGAGCGGAAACAAGGGGTGTAGGCGCAGAAGGATATTGGAAGTTGCGATTCGTCGAGTGTCTCATCGCGGAATAGGTTTGTGACTGGAACCTCAGCGGTCGGAACGAGCCAGTGATCGTTCTCCTGGTAAACCCCGGGTTGGTAGCCACCTTTATCGTCGCAATGGAAGAGATCTTCGGCAAACTTGGGCAGTTGGCCTGTGCCAAATAGAGATCTAGAGTTGACCATGTACGGTGGCAGGACTTCGGTATAGCCGTGCTCGCCAGTGTGAAGGTCGATCATAAAGTTGGCGAGGGCGCGTTCAAGCCTGGCTCCCTGGCCGAATTGGACAACAAAACGGGAGCCTGAGATTTTGGCAGCGCGGCCAAAATCGAGAATGCCCAGCGCTTCGCCAAGGTCCCAGTGAGGTTTTGCCGGGAAGTCGAAGATTGTTTTCGCACCCCAGACCTTCTCTTCGCGGTTGTCGTCAGCCGATCTCCCAATGGGAACGCTATCCTGGGGTAAGTTGGGTAGGGCTTGCAGTATCTCTTTCAAGCGTTCGTCGGAGGCCGCTGCGGCGGACTCGAGCGACTCCGCTTCGGACTTCAGAACGCGTGTCTGATCGGTCTGTGCAGTTGTATCTACGCCTTCACGCCTGAGCTTCGCAATCTCTTCCGTTAACTTGTTTCGCTGGGCCTTCAGCGTCTCCACTCGAGTGATAGCCTCGCGGCGCTCGCGGTCGATTTCAACAAAGTTACGGAGTGCAATGGCGGGATCCATTCCCCGATTACGCAACTGTTCTTCTACAAGGGCCAAATTAGCCCGCACAAAGGCAAGATCAATCATCACCTCACATTTTAGCGTCTTCCTGCCACGCAAACTTGCGATATCTCCAATACTTCCATTTCCTCGGATCGATGGCGAGCGATAAGTTACCGCTACACTAGTTAGGTATGGGAATGGAATCGGAACAGTGAGCGCGGCTGCACGAACTAAAGGCCCCGACATGCGGGTGACCGTCGCCGGCGTCGAGTTTAGCTCGCCGGTGATTGCGGCAAGCGGAACCTTCGGATATGGAATCGAATTCGAGGAAATAGTTTCTCTGGATCGCATAGGAGGGTTCGTCACCAAAGGGCTTTCGCGCGAGCCGATGGCAGGAAACCCGACTCCGAGGATCATAGAGACCGCCGCCGGGATGATGAATGCGATTGGGTTACAGAACATGGGGGTTCTTGCATTTATCGCGGAAAAACTTCCCAGGCTGAGACAAATCAAAGGCTTGGTCATTATTGCGAATGTATTTGGGTTCACCATCGAGGCTTGTGTCGAGGTCATCCAACTCCTGAACGACGCCCCCGATATAGCGATGTATGAGCTGAATGCAAGTTGTCCCAATACCAGCCACGGAGGCATGGTCTTTGGGACCGATCCGCCGCAGCTTTGGGAGCTGGTGGCACGGTGCAAGGCAGCCGCTCGCAGGCCTTTGATGGTGAAGCTTTCGCCCAATGTGACCGACATTGGATTAATGGCTCGCGTCGCGGCGGACGGTGGTGCGGACGCGGTCTCACTCGTCAACACCTTCGTCTCCTTGGCGATCGATGTCGAGACCCGTCGACCTCGTATCGCCAACATCACCGGCGGACTCTCAGGACCTGCAATCAAGCCAATTGCCGTGCGGATGGTCCATGAGGTTTCAAAGAATGTGACGATTCCTATCGTCGGCATGGGAGGAGTTGTACAGGCCGAGGACGCGGTGGAGTTCATGATGGCAGGAGCGACCGCAGTACAGGTTGGGACTGCCAGCTACGCTGATCCACGCGCCGTCGAGAACATTGCGAATGGACTCAAACGTTGGTGTATCGCGCATGAGGTTCTGCAGGCAAGCTCGCTCACCGGTTCGGCTCTGCTCTGACAATATGCTCCGGCTTGTGCTGGCTTAGAATAGTCGAGTGATGATCGAACACGACGCCGCTTTCTTAGCTACTCCAACTCATCTACGGCGGATTCGCCGCGCTCTGCTCTCGGTTACCGACAAAACAGGACTTGTTGATTTTGCGCGAGTTCTCGCTTCGTTCGACGTGGACCTCGTATCAACAGGGGGAACCGCTCGAGCGCTAAGGGAAGCTGGTCTTCCGGTGCGCGATATCAGCGAACTTACCGGATTTCCCGAGATGCTCGATGGCCGTGTGAAGACACTTCACCCGAAGGTCCACGGTGGAATTCTGCATATTCGTGATAACGCTGAACATATGGCTTCGGTCGCCGAGCATCAGATCGAGCCGATCGATATGGTGGTGGTAAATCTCTATGCCTTCGAGAAAACGGCGAGTCGCCCTGGAGTTGCGTTCGCGGACCTGATCGAAAATATCGATATAGGTGGACCTTCGATGGTTCGTTCGGCGGCCAAGAACTTCGCGGATGTGGCGATTGTGACCTCAGTTGCAGACTACTCGCGATTGGCGGATGAGATGATCGCGAACTCGGGCAGTTTGACTCACGCGACACGCTGGAGGCTCGCCAAGACGGCCTTCGCGGTCACTGCAGCCTACGATGCGGGCATAGCGACGGCGTTGGAAAGCATTGAAACTCCAAGCGGCAAGGCGATTTTTTTGTCAGAGCAGCTACCGACGACAATTCGTGTCAGTGACCCTCTTCTCAAATCGCTTCGTTATGGAGAAAATCCCCACCAAAAAGCTGCGCTCTATACAGACGGCAGCGAAAAAGGGGTGGCTAACGCCAGACAGTTGCAGGGTAAGGAACTCAGCTACAACAACATCGTGGATCTGGACGCTTGCTGGGAGTTGGTAAGTGAGTTCGATGAGCCGGCGGTTGCCATCATAAAACACACCAATCCATGTGGGGCTTCGACTGGATCCACCGTTGTTGAAGCCTACCGCCGGGCACTTGAGGCTGATCCGGTTTCGGCTTTTGGCGGAGTGATTGGGATAAACCGCGAGGTAGATGCAGCAGCAGCCGAAGAGATCTCCAAGCTGTTTGTCGAGGCGATCGTTGCACCTTCGTTTACCTCTGACGCGTTGGAGCGTTTTAGAGCGAAGAAGAATCTTAGGCTCCTTGAGATTTCGTCCGCAGAGACTCCACGTATCTTGAAGCAGGTTTCAGGTGGGCTGCTGGTGCAGGATTCCGATCGGTTACGTATCAGCGAAGGAGAGTTGCAGATCGTATCCAAACGAACGCCTACCGCAGAGGAATTGCGTGCTTTGCTCTTTGCGTGGCGAGTTTGCAAACACGTCAAATCGAATGCGATAGTCTACGCTCGGTTTAGTGGTGGGCATGGTCAGACAGTGGGTATCGGGGCCGGCCAGATGAGCCGGGTGGATGCAGCTCGCTTCGGCGCAATGAAAGCCGTACTGCCGTTAAACAGCACAGTTGCCGCCTCCGACGCATTTTTCCCATTTGCCGATGGCCTGGAAGTGGTAGCTCACGCAGGTGCTACAGCGGTGATTCAGCCTGGGGGTTCTGTACGGGACGCCGAGGTGATCGAGGCTGCGGACGGGTTGGGCGTGGCGATGGTGTTTACAGGTGTCAGGCACTTTCGCCATGGATAATCCTATGGGTTCGCCGCAAGGATGGATATAATGACGGCCATGCCACGCAAATAGCTGGTCTGAGCCGTCTGCATCCAATCTGCGGGCGGAATCGTCTAACCAGTGTCTGGTTGCACAGCTTCGACTTCATTTTCCGTCGGCACAGGAAACTACAACATGACCCTTCTTTTACGTGCCTCGTCTATTCGCCAACTTAGGCTGATTCCCGCTGCCGCACTTCTTTTTGTTGCCCACACGATGGTTGCTCAGGCACCAGTTGCTTCGAAGAACCTGGCTACTGCCTCCGCTGAGCCTGATCGCGCATCGTCGTACTACCACTATGGCCTGGCCAGGCTATATGAAGATATGGCGGTCAACGCGGGGCGGTCGGACTATGCGACACAGGCGGTGGAGCAATACAAGTTGGCCTTGGACGCCGACCCCGATTCGCGCCTCCTGCAGGATGGTCTGGCGGACCTTTACTTCAAGATCGGCCGCATCCGCGAGGCGGTGACGGCTGCTCAGGACCAGGTAAACAAGAATCCTGATGATATCGAAGCTCATACTCTGCTGGGAAAGGTCTATCTACGCTCGCTGGGAGACATGCAGAGCTCTCAGTCCGGACAGATGCTTCAACTCGCGATTGCAGAGTACGAGAAGCTTGCTCAACTAAAGCCGAACGATGTGGAGACTCATCTTCTATTGGGCCAATTGTATGGGCTGAATCACGATTCGGGGAAAGCCGAAGCTCAGTTCAAGGCTGCCCAAGGTATTGACGCCAATTCGGAGGAGGTCGCGCTCAATATGGCTCGGCTCTACAGTGAGCAGGGAGATCCGAAGCGCGCCGCCGACGTTCTTATTGCTATTCCTGTTGACGATCGTTCGCCTCGCGTCGAGTTTGCGTTAGGTGCAAGCTACGAGCAGCTGAAGAGGAATAAGGACGCAATCGCTGCCTATCATCGGGCTCTGGATGCGGAGCCCGATAATCTCGATACAGAGCGTGGTCTTGCCAATGCCTTGCTTGGCGATGGTCAACTGGATGAGGCGCTGAAGGTGTTGAATGGCATTGTCGCCGCTGAGCCGCAAGACGCTCAGTCGCAGATCCATATCTCCGAGATTGAGCGGAGACAAGGGCATTACGACGAAGCGCTGAAGACCTTGGATAAGGCCAAGCCGCTGGCTCCGGACTCGCTTGAGCTTACTTACAACGAGGCTCTTATCTATGACTCGCTCGGTCGTTATGACGATGCGATTGGAGTGCTGACCAAGCTGGTGGCTGATTCTGCGCATCCGGATGGAAAGTACACCGACGGAGAGAAGGCTAACCGATCGATCTTCCTCGATCGGTTGGCGATCATCTATCGCGAGGAGAACAAGACTGCAGACGCAGTTGCTGCTTACAAGCAGATGGCCTCGCTTGGCGGTGATTACGTCAAGACCGGCTATCAAGGTCAGATCGATGCCTATCGCGATGCTCATCAGTGGAAGGATGCGACTGCGACTGCTGCTGAGATCGCGAAGCTGATGCCGAACGATCATGGGATTCAGCTGATGTACGCTGGTCAGCTTTCTGATACAGGTGCTGTTGATCAGGGGATTGCGCTGGCGACTGCGCAGCTGGCGGCGACGAAGGGAACTCCTGACGAGCGTGACTCGCATCTGGCTCTGGCCCAGATTTACACTCGCCTGAAGCGCTATCAGGATGCTTCTGCCGAGTTGACGAGTGCTGACGCGCTCGCTACAAAGCCCGACGAGAAGCTCTACGTGGCTTTTCTGCGTGGTGCACTTTATGACCGGCAGAAACAGTACGATCTGGCTGAAGCAGAGTTTCGCAAGGCGCTTGCGATCGATCCGCAGAATGCGACAGTCCTCAACTATCTTGGCTACATGCTGGCTGATCGCGGTGTTCGGCTTCCGGAGGCGTTGACGCTGATCCGCAAGGCGGTTGAGCTCGATCCTCAGAATGGTGCGTTTCTGGATTCGCTTGGCTGGGTTTACTACAAATCCGGTCAATATGCTTTGGCCGAGGAAAATTTGCGCAAGGCGAATGAGCGAATTAGCACCGACCCCACGGTTCACGATCATCTTGGCGAGGTGTATGAGAAGACCGGGAACCTGAAGATGGCGGTGACGCAGTGGGAGCGCTCGATGACCGAATATGCTCGCTCGCTGCCCGCGGATGCCGATCCCGCGGATGTTGCGAAGGTTCAGCATAAGCTCGAAAACGCGCGTGTGAAGCTGGCGAAGGTAGGGACCGTTTCGGTCAAATAGCGGCATCGTCGCATCGTGGTTAGGGTTTGAGGCTCCTCGAGCGATCTCGAGGAGCCTCTGCCGTTTACACTAGAGCTGACTATGACAGTCGATCTTCATCGATGCGCGGTCGTCGCCGATCCGGGCGACCTGCTGCTGACTCGTGTGTACCCGGCACCCTTTCGGCCTTCACGGACTCCGTTTCAACGGGACCGGGAGCGGATTGTGCAGGCCCGCGCCTTTCGACGCCTGGCGGGGAAGACACAGGTCTTTACCAGTCGCGCTTCGGACCACTTTCGCAGCCGTCTTACCCACACCATTGAGGTCGCACAGATCGCGCGGGCGGCTGCGGCGGCGCTTGGTCTGCAGGAAGATCTGGCCGAGACGCTGGCCCTGGTTCATGATATCGGTCATCCGCCGTTTGGACATGCCGGGGAGCGGGCGCTGGACCAGTGCCTGAAGCGTCATGGCCGTGGCTTCGACCACAACATCCACGCCCTGCGCATCGTTGACCACTTCGAGCAGCGGTATGCGGCCCATCGCGGACTCAATCTAACGCTGGGAGTTCGCGAGGGGATCATCAAGCACTCGCGGGACTACAGCATCGAGAAGCATCCGGATCTGACAGGTCTGCTGCTGGATCAGCGACCACCGCTCGAGGCTCAGCTGATCGATCTGGCTGACGAGATCGCCTATCTTACGGCGGATCTTGACGATGGGGTCGAGTCCGGGCTGCTTGAGGTGAGTCATATCTGCGAGCATGTAGAGATTGTTGCGCGTTGCTACAAGACGGTGGAACGAGAACATGCCGGGGTCGATGAGAAGTTCCTGTTCAACGAGGCGCTGCAGTTGATGCAGAACGTTCTGACCGACGATCTGATTGAAAATACTGCACGGAATACGGTTGCCATAGGGGCCGAGTCGCTTGCTGACGTGCGCAGACACCCGAGGCGGCTCGCGCTGTTTTCGCCTGAGGTCGAGGCGGAGCGTCTGCAGGAGAAGCAGTATCTCTACGACACGCTTTACACCTGCCCGGCTCTCGAGCATGAGCACGACAAGGCGGAAGAGGTCGTCACGGCACTCTTCGACTACTGGATCAGCGATCCGGAGGAGCTGCCGGTGAACCACTTCGAGTCGGTAGAGAAGCAGGGTCTGGCTCGCGTGGTGGCTGACTATATCGCTGGAATGACCGACAGCTTCATTCTGTTGCAGTATGCGCAGATCAAGCGGGCTGTTCGCCGGTAGAACTCTCGGACGAATAATAAATGTGAGCCACCGCTTTCGGGAGGCGATACACTTTCAGCCAAATGAGCTTCAGTCCAGCCAATATTACGGCGCTTGTGATTGCTGCCAGCTTTGCGGCTGGCCTGAATATCTATGCCACCGTGCTGACGCTTGGGATTCTGGCGCGTACGCAGTGGGTTGCGCTGCCTCCTGGTCTGGATTCGTTGGGGCACACCTGGGTGCTGGTGGTGTGCGGGATTATGTTCGCGATCGAGTTCGTGGCCGACAAGATTCCGGCGTTCGACATGATCTGGAATGCATTGCATACGGTGGTGCGAATTCCTATTGCTGCGCTGGTGGCGTATCACGCGAGCTCGCAACTGTCTCCGCAGATGCAGGTGCTGGCGACGGCGATTGGAGCTGCGGTCGCGCTGGCGGCGCATGGATCGAAGACGGCTCTGCGGGCTGCGGTGACGCCTAGCCCTGAACCGGTGTCGAATATTGCGCTTAGCTCGACTGAGGATGTGGCGGCGGTGGGGCTGACTTGGTTTGCGACGCATCATCCGATGGCTGCGGCTTCTATTGCGGTTCTGTTGCTGGTGGCGGCTTTGCTGGCTGCCAGGGCGTTGCTGCGGGCGATCCAGAGACCGCTTCGGCGGCTGCTCGGCACCGACCTGGAAGAGGCTCAGAGTCCGGCCAAGCCTCTGCCCTAGCCCCCCGGGGTACCCCCTTCCCCCCCCATATTACCGTCGTATAAGTCTTTTATTATCATTTACTTGTGGCTCATTGCCTCCCGTAAAAACGTGATTCTAATAGGGTTACTTGCAGATTCTTGCAAATAAAAGGGTTATGCGGTTAAAGTGAAAAATCCCCGGGTTTGCCGGGAATTTCTTAGTTCTGTTTCCAGTATAGCGGGTTGGGGGTAACTCATACGCCACGCGTATGTTGTTGCAAAAGATCGGGTTGTGCGCGGAAGGGGCTTGACAGGCTCTTTGTCCTGCCGGACCGCTGCCCGCGCAGGGCGCACTTCCGCATAGTTATTTTGGTCTGGGCGGCATCTGGATTTCGAATAGTTTTGCTGGGTCGAGATAACTGCCCTGCCAGCGCACGCCGAGGTGAAGGTGTGGGCCGGTGGCGCGGCCCGAGGCGCCGCTCAAGGCGATGATCTGGCCTCGACGAACGCGGCGGCCTGCGGTGACTTCGATCTTCGAGAGATGCATGTAGACGCTCATAAGGCCGAGGCCATGGTCGATGACGACGCAGCCTCCTTCGAAGTAGAGCGGACGTGCGAGAACGACGCGACCTGAGTTGATGGCGGCTACGGGGGTGTGGAGTTTGGCGTGATAGTCCAGGCCGCGATGGACGCTGGCGATCTTGCCGTTGAAGAGGCGCTGGTTGCCGAAGGAGTCGGACTCGGGCGCGAGACGGAGGGGCGGGAGGAAGTTTCCGGTCCATTGCGGTTTTGAGGCGGAAGAGGCGAAGGTTTTGTCTTTGACTATTTTGTCGGCGGCGATCTGCTTGAGCGCTTTGGGGTCGGGTTCGACGAACTTGTCTGGCACGGTGAGGGGAACCTGCAGGTAGGGTGCGGTCTCGATGGTCAGTTGCTGATGCAGTGTCTGGTGGGTTCCGTCCTTGAGAGCGGCTTCGATGATCAGGGGGTAGCTGCCGGGGCTTAGTTCGACGTCGACGCCGGCGAGCGCGAACCAGGTGCGGCGATCGGAGTTTGAGAAGAAGGAGATGGGATGAGACTGCCAGTTGCCGGTGACGGAGAGGGCTCGGTTCGGCAGGGTGACGGTGAGGAGATAGGGTGATCCGTTCATCAGTTGTGAGGGCGTGATGAGGATGGAGGCGTTGTCGTGGTTGAGGTCTTGGTAGTTGGTGGTGGCGCTGGCTGGAGGAGTGACGGAGAGGATCGTCGCTGCGAGGAGTGTGATGGCTGGCAGGAGAGTTCTTTTTCGGGCGGGGAGCATGAGAGGAGAGTTTATGACAGAGGGGAGATTTGTAGAGAGTAAATTGTTGTGTGTTCGTGCGGGTGTGGTGGAGGCAGGGTGGCTGGATGCGGTGATATTCTAGCCAGAATCAGTAGGAATGAGGCCCAGCTTTTCATGTCAAACCCCAGCGTTCCAGAGCACCCATCTTTTGATGCCACCGAGTCTGGCGAAGTCCCTGAGTTCACAGAGTTGGCCCCTGAGTCTACAGAGTCGTTCGACGCGATTTTGTCGGAGTATGAAGAGACGCACTCGCGCCGGTCGGGTGAGGGCGGCAAGCAGATAGCGGGAACGGTGGTCGCGGTGTCGGCTGATTCGGTGTTTGTCGATATTGGGTACAAGACTGAGGGTGTGTTGCCGCTGGCTCTGTTTCAGAGCGCGGGCGAGACGGTGGAGCCGGGCGGCAAGCTGCTGGTTTCGGTGAAAGGGCGCAACGAGGAGGGGTACTACGAGCTGTCGCGGATGCGGGTGGAGCAGCCGAAGGATTGGAGCGCGCTGGAGCAGGCGTTCGCGGAGAAGTCGGTGATTGTGGGGACGGTGACGGGCGTGGTGAAGGGCGGCCTGACGGTGGATGTGGGGGTGAGGGCGTTTATGCCGGGGTCGCGGAGTGGGGCGCGCGATGCGGCGGAGATGGAGAAGCTGGTGGGGCAGGAGATTCGCTGCCGGATCATCAAGCTGGATGTGGCGGAGGAGGATCTGGTTGTCGATCGGCGGGCGGTGGCGGAGGAGGAAGATCGCTCGACCAAGGAGCGGCGGTTTGGGGAGATCAGTGAGGGAGATGTGGTTTCGGGGACGGTGCGGAGCCTGATGGACTATGGCGCGTTTGTTGATATTGGTGGAGTGGATGGGCTGCTGCATATCAGCGACATTGCGTGGGCTCGGGTGGAGAAGCCGGCGGAGGTGTTGACGGTGGGGCAGCAGATTGAGGCGAAGGTGTTGAAGGTGGAGGCGGCGGGGAAGAGGATCTCGCTGGGGATGAAGCAGTTGATGGCGCACCCGTGGGACGCGGTGGCGGGGAAGTATGTCGCGGGAGAACGGGTGCGGGGCGCGGTGACTCGGGTGACGGACTTTGGCGCGTTTGTGGAGCTGGAGCCGGGCGTTGAGGGGATGGTGCATGTCTCGGAGATGTCGTGGGTGAAGAAGGTGAGGAAGCCCGGTGATCTGGTGAAGCCGGGGGATGTGGTTGAGGTGATGATTCTTGGCGTGAGTGCGGCGGAGAGGCGGATGTCGCTGGGGCTGAAGCAGACGCTGGGCGATCCTTGGGTGGATGCGGCGGAGAAGTTTGTGGTGGGCTCGCAGGTGGAGGGGCCGGTGGTGAGCTTTACGAAGTTCGGTGCGTTTGTGCAGCTGACGGAGGGTGTGGAGGGGATGATTCACGTCAGCGAGATCAGCGCGGAGAAGAGGATTGAACGGCCGCAGGATGTGCTGCGCGTTGGGCAGGTGGTGAAGGCGAAGCTGCTCGATTTCGACAGGGAGAAACGGCAGATCAAGCTGAGTATGAAGCAGCTGGTGCCGACGGGGCTGGATGAGTACATCGCCGAGCATGCGCAGGGCGATGTGGTGACGGGGCGGCTGATTGAGGTCTCGGGGGATCACGGGACCGTGGAGCTCGGCGAGGGAATTCGATCACGGGCGCGGCTGGTTGCGGAGGCTGCGGTGAAGGAGGAGGCGAAGTCGACGGGGGCGGATCTGTCGTCGATTAGCTCGATGCTGGCGGCGCGATGGAAGAATGGGCCGAGTGCGGCAGAGGCAAAGGCGGAGCCGGTTCGCGCGGGGCAGGTTCGGAGCTTTCGGATCACGCTGCTGGATCGCGAGATGAAGAAGGTGGAAGTTCAGCTGGTCTGAAGATTATCAAGAATAAATTCGCAGTAGCGAAAATGAGGGATTGTCCTTAGTTTTCAATGTGCTGCGGGTTTGGGATGATCCAGGCGCGGTTCTGCAGCGCTTTTGTGACTAGGATACTGCGCTATATTAGATTTATAGTGTTCAGCCTGGGGCCAAAACCGAATGCGCAGGGCTCGTGGAGGATCTTCCTCGCGTTGCTTTGTGTGTTGCTGGTTCTGGCGACCGGGACGATTCAGGCTGTTCACTCCCACCCTGTTGGCGACATCTCGCATACGGACTGCGCGCTTTGCCTTACGGCCCACGTTGCCGTAGAAGTTGCTCAGCCGCCGGTGGCGCTGATTGTTGCCGCCGTCGTATCTGCAGTAGAAGTCTTCGATCCGTCGACGCGGATGAAGACTTTTTTCACGTTTGCACTTTACACCCGCCCGCCGCCTGTTGACTCTGTTCTCGCTTAGAACGACGTCAAAAACCAGGCTTTAACTCAAGGGGGTTGGGTATGCACACGTCGAAATGGCGCGTCATCTTCGCATTATTTGTAGTTGTCTTTGTTTGCAGTAGTACGGTTTTGTGGTCGCAGTCTGCCGGGAATGCCGGCACTGTGGTTGGTACGGTAACGGATGCGACGGGTGCTATTGTGCCGGGCGCCACGGTGTCGATCGAGAATCCGGTGAGCGGATATAGCCGGGTAACTACGACGGATAGTTCGGGGCACTATCAGTTCACGAACCTGCCGCTGAATCCTTATCACGTTGTGGTTTCGTTGACGGGGTTTGCGTCTTCGACTCAGGATGTTCAGGTCAGGTCGTTTGTGCCGATTACGGTGAAGACCAGTCTGACTATCGGGACAACTTCGACGGTTGTGAATGTGACGGGCAGCGATCTGGTGGAGAGCGATTCAACGTTCCATACGGATGTGGACCGCGGCCTGTTCGACAAACTGCCGCTGGAGAGCCAGTCTTCTTCGCTTAGCTCGCTGGTGACTTTGTCGTCGCCGGGTGTGGCTGCGGATTCGAATGGTCTGTTTCATGGGCTGGGCGACCATGCTTCGAACTCTTTTTCGGTTGATGGCCAGCCGATTACGGATCAGCAGAGCAAGGTGTTTTCGAACCAGATTCCTTCGAACTCGATTCAGTCGATTGAGGTGATCTCGGGAGCGCCTCCTGCGGAGTTTGGCGGTAAGACGAGCCTTGTCATCCAGGTGACTACGCGGTCGGGACTTGGGGTGAAGAAACCGACTGGGAGTGTGACGACCTCGTATGGAAGCTTCGGATCGGCGACTGGTGGAGTTGATCTAAGTTATGGTGGGGATAACTGGGGGAACTTTATTGAGGTCGATGGTCTGGATACTGGCCGCTTTCTCGATCCTCCGGAGTTCGCGGTCTTTCACGACAAGGGAAACGAGATTAATGTGTTCGACCGGATCGACCGTCAGCTTTCTGCTGTGGATTCGGTTCACCTGAATTTGAATTACAGTCGTTCGTGGTTTCAGACGCCGAATGCTTTTGACAACCTGAATGTGCAGAACGTGATTAGCGGAGGGGCGGGAGCGAATCCTGTCTTCGAGAATGTAGGGAATACCGATCAACGCTCGAAGATCGGGACGTTTGATATTGCTCCGACGTATACGCGCACGATTGGGGCTAATTCGGTCTTCAACTTCGGCCCGTATATTCGCAAGGACCAGTATAACTACTATCCGAGCGGGAATCCGCTGGCTGATCTTGGACCGATACAGAACCAAAGCATAGCTCAAACGCGTTCGCTCACAAATGCTGGAGTTCATACCGATCTCTCGTATGTAAAGGGAATCAATAACATCAAGATCGGGGCGAACTACTCGCAGACATTTCTGCGGGAGAGTGACAGGCTGGGAATCGTCAACTCGGCCTTCAACTCGCCATGCGTCGATGGCAATGGGGTGTCCCAGCCAGGGTTCACGGATCCATCGCAATGTGCTGCGGCGGGACTGGTGTCGAACGATCCTTCGATTGGCGGCAGCTTCAATTCGGTTTTGTTGCCTTACGATTTGACTCGTGGGGGCGGCCAGTTCAACTTTATTGGACACACCGATGTGAAGGAACTGGCCCTGTATGCTGAGGACCAGATCAAGGCGGGAAACTGGCTGTTCAATGTGGGCATTCGGGGAGACTTGTATAACGGGTTGACGACTGCGCGTCAGGCTGAGCCGCGTGTGGGGCTCGCTTATAGTGTGAAGCAGACGAACACGGTGCTGCGTCTTTCTTACGCGAGAACGCTGGAGACTCCGTTCAACGAGAACCTGGTGTTGTCGAGCCAGGGATGTTTGAACGAGGTTCTATCTCCGCTGCTGCTTTGCACTCCTGGGGTTTCAGGCAATCTGCAGCCCGGCTTTCGTAACGAGTTCCATGCCGGACTGCAGCAGGCGTTTGGCAAGAACCTTGTAATCAGCGGGGACTACATCTGGAAGTACACGCATAACGCTTTCGACTTCAGCGTGCTGGGCAATACACCCATCACGTTTCCTATTGACTGGCATAACTCCAAGATCCCGGGTTTCGCGTTGCGGGCGGACGTGCCGAACTTCCATAACTTGTCGGCGTTCGTTGTGATGTCGTCGGTCGCGGCCCGCTTCTTTCCGCCGCAGACAGCGGGCGCAGGCGCTACTGTTGGCGGCAGCGGATTTCCTTTCCGTATCGACCACGACGAGCGCTACAACCAGACGACGCATGTCCAGTACCAGATACCTGGCAAGCGCAGCCCGTGGGTTGGATTCAACTGGCGGTTCGACAGCGGTCTGACGGCTGGTTCGGTGCCGTGCTACAACGTGACGGATCCGAATAGCCGATGCAATCCAGCTAACGGGGGGCCGTCGATTACGATTAACGGACAGCCTGGGATCGATCTGAGCGGCTTGACGCCGGATCAGCAGTTTCAGGCTGGGCTTACCTGCAATGGAGTGAAGGCGACTCCGTTTGTAGGTATCCCTGGGAATCAGTGTCTGGCTTCAGAGCTTACGTCCAAGCTGGTTTCGATTCCTGCACCTGGAACGGAGAATGACGATAAGCATCCGCCGCGTATCGCTGAGCGCAGCCTGTTCGACGCTTCGATTGGGCAGGATAATCTGTTCAACGGCGATAAGAACAAGTGGAGCCTTCGTTTGACGGGTGTGAACATCACGAACAAATATGCGCTCTACAACTTCCTCTCGACGTTCAGCGGTACGCACTATGTGACGCCGCGTGCTTTGACGGCAGAGCTTGGCTTCCACTTCTAACGGCAGACGCAGTAAAGAAAGATGGGCGGTGGGATTGAATCCACTGCCCATCTTTTTTGTTGCGATGTGGGTTGCTATTCGGTTGCCTGTAACTTCGATATTTTTTCCAGATCCTTAAGGGTTTCCTTGCTGAGGGCTTTTTCGTGAAGGAGGAGTTCTGCTGCGCGGACGCGGGGAGTGCCGTGGAACCACTCCTGCACGATGTTGTTCTTTAGCAGGTTGGTAACAGCGAGAAGGCACATGCCCTGGTGATGGGCCATCCAGGAGCGAACCAGCTCGGGCTGATTGCCCTGGGTGTAGTCGGCTGCTTCGTAGAAGCCATAGGCTCCCATCCAATCCATCGCTGCCATGCGACGAAGATTCGCGATGGAGTCTTTGCGAAGAAGAGCGAGGGCGAGGAAGCTGGAGTAGGGCGAGATGACGGGACCATCTTCGGCTCCGTACTTCAAGGCGAGTTTTGGAATTCCCCAGGCCTGGTAGCTGTATCGGCCGTGAGGATCTTTTTTGGAGAAGCCGGATTCGGAGATTCCCCAGGGGATGTTGTGGACGTGGTCCTTTTGAATGCGAACGGCGGACTCTAGGGAGCGCGCGATGAGGGTGTCGGGGAAGGTGCGCATCCAGAGGGACGGCATCATGTACTCGAACATGGTTCCTGTCCAGGAGAGGAGAGCGGCGCGTCCGTTGACGAGGACGTGAGAGCGGTCGAGGCGGAACCAGGACTGCTGGGGGATGTCGCCTTTGGCTACGGCGATGAAGGAGGCGATGCGGGCCTCTGAGGCGAGGAGGTCGTAGCAGGAGGAGTAGAGCTCGTGGGTGATGCCGTCGTAGCCGATGGAGAGGAGTTGGCGGGCTTCGACGAGGAGGAAGCCGTACTCCATAGCGTCGGCGTGGCGCTCTGCTTCGCTGGCGATGGTTGTGATGTCGGATTTGAGTTGCGCGAGGCGTTGCTGGGTGGCGGGGAGAAGGGCCAACAACTCGGCGGCGGCGGCGGCGAGCGCGGAGTCTTTTGGCAGGTCGCGCGATGTGCCGGTAAGTTGTGATTCCAATTCTGTTACGTATTCGGCTGCGTCGAGGAGGGTTGGAATTGTCTTGTGTTCGGAGCCGACAAGTTGAGGCGGGGTGAAGAGAGATTCGAACTTGGGAAGAAGCCAGGGAGTGTACTGCTCGGCGAAGAGAGATAACGCAGCGAGATGGTTGGAGATCTCGTTGGCGAACCATTGGTTGCGATCCTGATTGGAAGTGGCGTCGCTTGCGGGGCTGGCTTGTTTAGCGATGGACCGGAGATGAGATCGGATTGCGGTTGCTGGAGGTTCCGCTGGCGTTAGGGTGATGGTCGTCTTGACTGGTGTTTGCTGCATTTGTTTCAGGCCGGCGAAGGTCTCTGGGTTGAGGATGGGACGCTTGAGGAGATCGAGGGCACCGGTGCGCAGCGTGTAGAGCGAGGCGGAAAGATTGCCGCTGTCGACTGCGGAGACGATGTGGGGCAGGATGGGGCGCAGGGTTTCGATGTCGTACCAGTTGTAGATGTGGCCGCGCTGCTTTTCGAGGCGGTCGTAAGTGGTGAGGGTTCCGAGGGTGGCCTGGGCGAACGCTGGAAGGGTGAGGAAGCCGAACTCGTATGCGGCCTGGCGAGCGTTGAAGAGCATGCCGAGGTTTGTGGGGGAGAGCTTTCTGATCTGGACGGTGTTCTGCTCTTCGACGTTGTCGGGGATGAGCCAGTGATTTTTTTCGTCGCCGAAGTCGTGGAAGTAGCGCCAGATGTGGAGGGCTTGCTGCTGCAGGAAGTGAGTGTCTTCCGCGGTGAGCGGGCCTTCTTCGCGACTTGGTGGTGAGTTGAGCCAGATGGCTACCAGAGGCGCGATGGCCCAGAGAACGAGCACTGGTGCGGCAGCGATGAGAGACCAGAGGCTGTGGAAGGCTAGCGCGACCGCTATCAGTACGGCGGCGACGGGAGAGAGTTGAAGGTAGATGTCGAGCGGGGTTCGGGACTTGCCGCCGGATTCGGCCTGGGCGGCGGTCTCCCACTCGAGCATGTGTTTGCCAGATACCAGGGTTCGGCTCAGAGAGCGGACGATGGCGTCGATGGCGAGGAACATGTGATGCGGGAGGAAGGTGAGGTTCAGCATGGTGAAGCCGAAGGAGGTGGCGAAGGTGAGGACGCCCTCGCGCGCGCCGACGAAGCTGAGTTTAAGCAGGGCTCGGCCGAGGTTGAAGCCGAGTTGCACGAGGACTGGGAGAAGCAGAAGGACCAGGCCGGCGATGGTCCAGTAGAGTGCGCCGCCGGGGAGGACGAACCAGCCGAGGAGAAAGAGGAGGAAGGTTACGGGTTCGACGAGGCTGCGGCGGAGGTTGTCGAAGATCTTCCAGCGCGAGATGGTGTTGATGGGGTTGGGGACGGATTTGCCGGATTCGTCGGGCACGTCGGAGAAGAGCCAGCGGGCGATCTGCCAGTCGCCGCGGACCCAGCGATGCTTGCGGCGGGTGTGGGCGGAGTAGTGCGAGGGGTAGTCGTCGATGATTTCGATGTCGGTGACGAGGCCGGCGCGGGCGTAGGAGCCTTCGATGAGGTCGTGCGAGAGGAGAGCGTTGCGGGGGAAGCGGCGATCGAGGACTTCGTGGAGAACGGCGACCTCGTAGATGCCTTTGCCGGCGAAGATGCCTTCGCCGAAGAGGTCCTGATAGACATCGGAGACGGCGCGGGTGTAGATGTCGAAGCCGGTTTCGCCGGAGTAGAGGGAGGCGAGGCGGGAGCGCGAGGCCGAGGCGACGCTGACACCGACGCGTGGCTGGAGGATGCCGTAGCCCTGGGTGACGATGCGGAGGCGCGGGTTGACGATGGCCTGGTTGAGCGGGTGGGCCATGGTGCCGACCATGCGGGCCGCGGTGCCGCGAGGGAGTTGGGTGTCGGAGTCGAGGGTGATGACGTAACGGACGTGGTGTAGAGCTTCGAGTGGGCCGGCCTTTAGAGGGAAGCTGTCGAACTCGTTGAGCAGAAATTTGTTGAGGTCGAGGAGCTTGCCGCGCTTGCGCTCCCATCCCATCCAGACGCCTTGACGGGAGTTGAAGACGCGGTAGCGGTGGAAGAGGAAGAAGGCTCCGCCTTTGGTGCGGGGGTACTTCGCATTGAGATGATCGACGCAGTCCGCCGCAAGTTGCGCGAGGGGGTTGGAGTCTTCGTCGAGGGGGCGGGCCTTGGTGTCGGGCAGATCGGTGAGGAGGCCGAAGTGGATGTTGGGATCCTGGTTGGAGAGGTAGCGGGCTTCGAGTTCGTCGAAGAGCTCGCGGACCTGGATCTCGTTGAGGAGGAGGGTGGGGACGACGACGAGGGTGATGGCGTCGTCGGGGACTCCTTTGGAGAGATCGATCTTGGGGAGAGACTCCGCGTGCATGAGCGCGGTGACGGTGTTGTTGATGAGGTCTACGCCGCCCTGGGTTGCGGGAAGAAGCGCGAGCAGGAGCGCTACCATGACCGGCCAGAAGGCGTGATGCGGGACCAGCGGGGCGATGATGGCGACGATGAGGAGACATGAGAGGGTGAAGATGCCGAGGATGTAGAAGTCCTCGTTGAAGCGGCGGAGGAAGCTGCGGATGCGTTCGATGGGAGGAGGGTGGTATCCGATGCGGCGGTGAAGCTCGGGGAGGCCTTCGGCGAAGAGATAGTAGCCGATGTGGCGGGTGCGCAGAGCGAGGCGAGGATCGGGGTCGGAGGTTACTGCGGCATTGCGTGCGAGGTTGAGGGCGATCTGGGCGGTCTCTACTTCGCTGGCGTCGGCGTAGTGGGCGAGCTCTGCCACACGCATGTGATAGGTGTGGCGAGTTTCGTCCTCCATGCGGGCGAAGACGGCGGCGGGGTCTTCGCGGAGGATGGAGTCGAAGGCGATGAGGGGTTCGAGGACGTTGCGCCACTCGAACTGGTTGAGGCGGCGCATGCTGTGGAGGATTGCGGAGAAGGGAGACTGCTCAATGGGTGGGAGCGGGCCGGCGGCTAAGGCTTCTTCGGCACGGTCGAGGATGTATTCGAGTTGTGCGAGCTTGAGGGCTTGCGGGAGGACTGTGATCTCTTCGAGGAGGAGCGCATCGCGTTGCTGGGCTTGGTTGACGTAGACGGTGAGGGACTCGTCGGACCAGATGCCGCGGGCTGCGACGAGGTATCCCTCGGTGAGATTGATGGCTCGCGGCAGTTCGCTGTCTTTGTCTACGCGGACGTGGGGAAGGGAGGCGAAGCTTTCGGCGGTGTTGTCTCCAGCGATGAGCGCGGACTCGAGCATGCGGGTGCTCTCGAGGAGTTCGAGCTCTGGAGTGAGCTCGTGGATGGAGGCGGTTTTTTTGCAGGTGCGAAGGACTTCGGTAAGACGCTGCTTCAGGCTTTCGAGTCGTTTCGAGAGGCCGTCCGATTTGGTGCTGGCTGGCACCATCTCCCACTGGCGGCTCATGGCATCGGCACACGCTCTCAGTTCTGCGTCAGAGACGGAGGGTTTTTCGGGAAGGCCCGCAGTCGGCATCTCCGGTGCCGGAGCAGTGGGCGGCAGAGCGTGTTCTGCGGTGACAGGATTCTCTGAAGACGGTGCCATGGAGCTTTTCTCGAACCATTCTCCCGCCGCGGCGGGTGCTGACTGCGATTATCTGCTGATGTTGACTCGTCTGCCGGTGCTGATTGGGTGAGATGCGAGGGTGGGCTTACCTGTAGCTTGCGGCCTGCATCTCAAACATGCTCGCATAGAGTCCATTTTTTTCTATGAGTTGTTGATGGTTGCCCTCTTCGATGAGCCGGCCGCCGGCGAGGACGACGATGCGGTCGGCCATGCGTACGGTGGAGAAGCGGTGGGAGATGAGCAGGGCCATCTTTCCCAGGGTCAGCTCGGCGAAGCGCTCGAAGACCTCGAGTTCGCTGCGTGCGTCGAGGGCGGCGGTGGGCTCGTCGAGGATGAGGAGTTGGGCGTCGCGGAGATAGGCGCGGGCGAGGGCAATCTTCTGCCACTCTCCGCCGGAGAGTTCGACGCCTCCTTCGAAGCGTCGACCGAGCATCTGATCATAGCCGCCGGCGAGTTTGTCGACTACGGTGTCGGCGAGGCTTTTATGGGCGGCGACCTCGATGTCACTGTCCTGATAAGGCTGATCGACGCGGCCTACTGCGATGTTTTCTCGCGCGGTCATCTCGAAGCGCATGAAGTCCTGAAAGATGACTCCAATGTTGCGGTGGAGATCTTCGAGGTTGTACTCGCGGAGGTCGATCCCGTCGAGCAGGATCTCGCCTTCGGTGGGATCGTAGAGGCGGGTGATGAGTTTGACGACGGTGGTCTTTCCCTGGCCGTTTTCGCCGATGAGCGCGATTCTTTCTCCGGGCGAGAGGGTGAGGTTGAAGTTTTTGAGGACGGTTCGGTTGGTGCCTGGATAGGTGAAGGAGACGTTGCGGAACTCGAAGCCGCGTTGGATCTTGGCGGGGGCGGGATGCCCGTCGGGGTTGGAGATAACGGTTGGCTTCATGTCGAAGAAGGCGATGAGGTCGGTGAGGAAGAGAGCCTGGTCGGCGATTCCAGAGGCAGTGGAGAATACCTGCTGGAGATTCGAGCTGGCCTGTTGGATGGCGGTGGTGAGGAATCCGAACTGGCCGATATTGTAGGCGCCGTGAAGGGTGCGCCAGATGACGTAGACGTAGGCTCCGTAGTAGCCGAGCGTGCCGATGACGCCGAGCAGGCCGCCGACGATGAGTTTGGATCGGGAGAGGGTGACGTCTTCGAGGTAGATCTGATCGGCTAACGCTTGAAATCTGTTGGTGAAGAACTTGTTCAGGCCGAAGAGCTTTACTTCTTTGGCGCCTTCGCGGCTGCCGGCGACCTGCCGGAGATAGTCCATCTGACGCTTGGCGGGGGTCTGGCGGAAGTTCTTTGCGTAGCCGAGGAAGGCGTAGTGGGTTTCGCCGAGGAAGGAGGGAAGAACGCCGAGTGCGAGCAGGAGGACAAGCCACGGAGAGGCAAACGCCAGGGCTGCCGAAAATGCCAGAGTGGTGATGATCTGGGTGACCAGACGGCCTAGCTGCTGGATCATCGCGAGGCGATCGGTGGCCTGCACGCGGGCGCGTTCGAGGCGGTCGTAGAAGACGGGATCTTCGTAGGTGGTGAGGTCGAGACGTGCGGCCTGCTCCATGACCCGGACGCTGACGTACTGAGTGTATCGATTGGCGAGGAGTGAGTCGGAGTAGTCGATGGCTCGGGTGATGAGGCCGAGGGAGACGTTGAGGACGACTTCGGCGGCGACGAGGTGCCAGAAGTTGGCGGCTAGAGCGTGGCCGCGGATAACCTCTGCGATGTCATTCAGGATGTATGCGGCTATCTTCGCGATACCGAACGGAAGCATGGCGACGACGAGGCGCAGGAACAAGCCCCACGTTACGACGGCACGTCCTGACTGCCAGAGGATGCGCAGGACTGCGGGCATGTTTTGCAGGGCGCGGATTCGATCCCGCCATGGACTCTCAGCTTTCACAGGGTCTTTCAAATCGCTCCTAAAGTGAGACTGCAAAAGAGAAAAGGAAGAGTCACATAGAAGTTATGGCTGCACTTAATGGATGCAGTAAAGCTATCAGGTGTTGGATAGTTTGTGGGTAAGCGATTGGCGCTGTGGCTTGCGGTTACGAGGTTGCGGAGAGGGTTAGCTGCTGCCAGATTTCGGGGTCGACCGGGACGCCGAGGCGCATGTTCTCTTCTCGAAGTTGCAGGGTCTGTTCGCCGGGGTAGCGGCTGGGTTTGTTGGGGTCGGCTGGGGTTGCTTGGTGGAGGGAGTCGAGAATTCCTTCGGCGATGCGGGTGAGTTCGTCGGGGTTGGCGATGGCGGTGGGGTCGATGGCGAGGAAGACCTGAGAGAGGCCGGACTCGCGGAGTGGATCGCGGGGGATCTGGTGGGTGGCCAGACCGCCGGAGAGCATCGCGGCGAGCATGTCGAGGACGAGGGAGAGGCCTGAGCCCTTCCAATAGCCGACGGGCAGGGCGCGCTGGGAGGACTCGATGGCTGCTGGATCGCGGGTGAGATTGCCTGCGGTGTCGAAGCCGCCGTCGACTGGGAGAGGTTGTCCGCGCTTGCTGTAGGCGGCTAGTGTGCCGTAGGAGAACTGCGACATCGCCATGTCGAGTACGACGTTACCGCCGGGGCGGGGGACTGCGATGACGAGGGGGTTGTTGCCGAGGGCGGGGGTGGTGGCTCCCCAGGCAGGGAGGTTGGCGAGGGTGTTGGTCCAGCAGAGGGCGAAGAGGCCTTGCTCGGCGGCCTGCCAGCCGTAGGTTCCGCCGCGCATCCAATGATTGGTGTTGCCGAGAGCTACTGCGCCTATTCCGTGTTGTTGGGCGAGGGCGATGGCTCGTTGCATGGAGGCGTGGGCGTTTAGATTGCCAACGCCGCGATGACCGTCCCATCGCTCGATAGCTCCGATGCCGGCGATTTTGTTGGGCTCTGCGTGTATGTCGATGCTGCCGTTGCGAATCGTTTCGACGAAGCGAGGGAATCGGTTGAGGCCGTGAGTGTAGACGCCGTCGCGGGTGGTTTCTGCAAAGAGACGGGCGCAGAGAATGGCGCGATCCTGGGTGAGCCCAAGCTGTTGCATGGCGCGGAGGAGGGCCGCGTGGAGTTGGTCGAAGGGGACTCGAAGCATGGGTTCAGTTTAGAGCTTGCTAAGTCAATCGGAGTTCATGCGTGGAGTCGGCCGGATGCATCAGGCGGTTAGTTCTTGCTGGATGCGGCGTGTTCGCTCGCCTCCTTCGAATGCTCGAAGGCTTTCGTGGAATGCTCGTGGGCTTGTTTGGAGAGTTCGTGGGCGGTGAGGTGATCGCCTTTGCCGTGCGCAGTGGCTGCGGCCTGGTGGGCGTGGGCGGCTTTGTTGTGATATTCGGCGGCGCGGTCGTGCGGGCTCTGCGGCATGAGGTGCTCCTTGGCTTCTTGGATGTTTGGATGCTTGTTCTGGCTGAAGTGGGAGCAGATTCTACTTGCTCTTCTACATGCCCGTCTTCTATCTGCCCATCCATCCGCCGTCGACGGTGAGGACGGTGCCGGTGACGTAGTTGCTGGCGGGAGAGCTGAGGTAGAGGGCGGCGCCGGCGAGGTCTTCGGGTTGGCCCCAGCGTGCGGCGGGGATGCGGTCGAGGATCTGGCGGTTGCGCGTCTCGTCGGCCTGGAGGGCTTCGGTGTTGGTGGTGGCGAAGTAGCCGGGGGCGATGGCGTTGACCTGGATTCCTGTGGGGGCCCACTCGTTGGCTAGGGCTTTGGTAAGTTGGGCGACTCCGCCTTTGCTGGCGGCGTAGGCGGGCACGCGAATGCCGCCCTGAAAGCTGAGGAGGGAGGCGATGTTGACGATTTTGCCGCAGTTTGTGCCGAGGCCGCCGCGCGGGATCATGTCGCGTGCGGCGAGTTGGGAGAGTTGAAAGACGCTGGTGAGATTGACCTGAAGGACCTGCTGCCAGTCATCGAGGGTGACCTCTTCGGCGGCGGCGCGGTGGATGGTTCCGGCGTTATTGATGAGGATGTCGACGCGGCCGAACTTCTCTTTGACCTGGGTGAAGAGATCTTCGGCGCCGGTGGTGGAGGCGAGATCGGCGCGAAAGGCTGCGGCGTTTTCGCCGATGGCTGCGGCGGTCTCTGTGGCAGCGCGTCGGTTGCCGTGACAGGCTACGGAGGCTCCCGCTTGCGAGAGAGCGATGGCGATGGCTGCGCCGAGGCCGCTGGCGGAGCCGGTGACGAGGGCTACTTTGTTGTCGAGGCGGAAGCTTTCGAGGACGTTGAAGGGCTTGGTGGGCATCTAGGCAAATGTACTGGGATCCGGGTTGAGGAGCAAACGGAAGAGGTTGACGATGAAGCGATGGTTCCGTATGGTTGGGGGTATTGTTTGAGGAGACAACTATATGCAATGGTTGACGAGGCTGACGACTGTTTTTGGGATCGTGGCGCTGGTGGCATCGGTGGGGTGGTCGCAGACAACGGCGCCTGGAGCAGCTACGCAGGCACAGGCTGGGTTGGTGGATCTGCTGACGCCTAGTGATCTTGCGACTCGCGGTGCAGAGCAGCTTGAGAAGGCCAAGGCGAGTGCGAGCGGGAGCTCCGGTGTGACGCTGGCGAAGTATCCGGGACACTACACGATGATTACTGCGAGGGCGAAGAGCGGTGGGGCCGAGGTGCATGCACACTACTCCGACTTTCTGATTGTGGTGGACGGAGGAGGCACGGAACTGACGGGCGGCACGGTGGTCGATCCGAAGGAAGGGGAGAATGGGGAGACGCGTGGGTCGCGCCTGGAGGGTGCTACGGCCCACGCGCTGCACAAGGGAGATATTCTTCACATTACGGCAGGGACGCCGCACCAGGCGATTGAAGGGCCTGGGCAGACGATCACGATCTTTGTCATCAAGGTGGAAAAGCCGGCGGTTGAAGGAAGCGTCGCGGCGAAATAGCCAGAGTGGCGCGCGGATGCAGATAGTACGGGACTCTTATACTGGATTGGATCGGAGACAGGGAATGCGGCTTTATCAGATGGCAGATGCGGTGCGCTACGGATTGATGAACACCGAGGAGTTGCGTGAGACCTTTCTGCTGGAGGGGATGTTCGAAGTTGGGGAGATCGAATTTGCCTATGTGGATCTTGACCGAACGGTGATTGGCTCGGCTGTGCCTGGGAAGGAGGCGTTGACGCTTGAGACAGAGCCGGAGTTACGGTCGGAGTATTTTCTGGAACGGCGTGAGCTTGGGGTTCTAAATGTAGGTGGGGCGGGTTCGGTGATGGTAGATGGAAAGAGCTTTGAGATGGGTAAGCTTGACTGTCTCTATGTAGGTCGTGGAAGTAAAGCGGTTACTTTCTCGAGTAAGAGCGCGAAGGATCCGGCTTACTTTTATCTCTTGAGTTATCCAGCTCACGCAGAGTATCCGACTGCAATGGTGAAGTTCGCTGATTTGCAGGGATTGCAGTTAGGAGCTGCGGAGACTTGTAACAAGCGAACTATTTATAAAGCTATTTGTAAGGATGGAATTCAGAGCTGCCAGTTAGTGATGGGGTTTACTTTGCTGGAGTCAGGGAGTGACTGGAATACTATGCCTCCGCATACGCATATGAGACGGAGCGAGGTTTATTTTTACTTCGATGTGGACCCTGCTCATCGGGTACTACATTTGATGGGGCCGCCCGATGCTACGAGTCACTTGGTAGTGGCGGATAAGGAAGTGGTGGTGTCGCCGGGCTGGTCGATCCATGCTGGGGTTGGGACGAAGAACTATGCTTTTTGTTGGGGGATGGGTGGAGAGAATCAGGCTTACGGCGATATGGACCCTGTGTCGATTGCGGACTTGAGATGAGCGATGCCTCGGCTGGGTTGACGATTCGTACGGCGGACGCTTGCAGATGGGACCTGGTGAGCCTCGGCGAGGTGATGCTGCGGTTTGATCCGGGCGAAGAGCGGATTGCGGGAGCGCGAAACTTTCGCGTGTGGGAGGGTGGGGGCGAGTACAACGTGGCGCGTGGGCTGCGCCGGTGTTTCGGGAGGCGGACATCGATTGTTACGGCGCTGGCGGATAATCCTGTGGGCCGATTGCTCGAGGATCTGATGCTGGAGGGCGGCGTCGATCTGTCGCATCTGCGGTGGGTGGAGTATGACGGGGTTGGGCGGGAGGCGCGCAACGGGATCTACTTTCTGGAGCGTGGATTTGGATTGCGCGGTGCGATGGGGATGATGGATCGGGGACATACGCCGATCTCGCAGATGAAGCCGGGCCAGGTCGATTGGGATGGGATCTTTGGCGGAGAGGGAGTGCGCTGGTTTCATACGGGTGGTGTGATGTGTGCTCTGTCGGCGGAGGCTCCTGCTGTGGCCCGAGAGGCGATGGTGGCGGCGCAGCGGCATGGGGTGGTTGTGTCGTATGACTGTAACTATCGGCCGTCGCTCTGGAAGAATGCTGGGCGGCAAGGAGCGAGCGATGTGAATCGGATGCTGGCTCCGTTTGTGGATGTGATGTTTGGGCATGAAGGGGACTTGGCGGCGGTATTGTGCGACGCATCGCATGGGGCGCCGTGGCATAGCTATGAGAGCTATGGGGAGATGGCGGCGCGGGTGTGCCAGGAGTTCGGGAATATCAAGGTGATTGCTACGACGACGCGGAGGCCTAAAACTGCGAACAGGAACGACTGGGGGGCGTTCGGGTATGCGGAGGGAAGGGCCTGCGAGAGTATTCGGTTTGACGATCTTGAGGTTCTCGACCGCGTGGGCGGTGGGGATTCTTTTGCGGCAGGTTTGATTTATGGGTTGATGGAGGCGAAGGGCTTGCAGTGGGCGCTTGATTGCGGAGTGGCGCATGGGGCGTTGGCGATGACGACGCCGGGGGATAGTTCGATGGCGACGCTGGGCGAGGTGGAGCGTGTGATGGCGGGTGGGTCGGCCGGAGTGCAGCGGTAGAGTTGAGAGTGAGGAGAGCTATGGAGAAGGCTGCGGTATTGCGGGAGTTGCGGGAGATTGGGCTGGTGCCGGTGCTGCGCGCGGATTCGATTGAGCAGGCGATGGCGCTGGCGGATGCGATTGCGGGGGGTGGGGTGACCGTACTTGAGGTGACGATGACGGTGCCGGGGGCGATCGCGGTGATGCGTCGTCTGGCGGAGCAGAGGCCGGAGATCCTGATTGGGGCGGGGACGGTGCTGGATGCGGAGACGGCGCGGATGTGCATCCTCGAGGGAGCGCAGTTTGTGGTGAGTCCGGCGCTGAATGTGGCGACGATCGAGATGTGTCATCGGTATTCGGTTGCGGTGTTGCCGGGAGCGCTGACTCCGACGGAGATTGTGACTGCTTGGCAGGCTGGGGCGGATGTGGTGAAGGTGTTTCCGGCGAGTGCGATGGGTGGGCCGAAGTACCTAACTTCGCTCAAGGGGCCGTTGCCGCAGATCGAGATGATTCCTACTGGCGGCGTGATGTTGGGGACGGCGGCGGAGTTTCTGGAGGCTGGTGCGTTTGCGCTTGGTGTGGGGTCGGATCTGGTGGATAAGAAGATGATTGCGGAGGGACGGCCTGAGGTGATCACCGATATTGCCCGGAAGTATCTGGAGATTGTGAAGGCGTTTCGTTCGAAGCATCCGGTTTAGGTTTTTGCGGGGGTGCCGGGTGGGAGCCAGGGCTTTGGGCGGGTGGTCCAGAGGAGGGGCTGGCGGATGGGGAAGGTGCGCTGGAGCTCCAGGTTGGGTGGGTCGGGGGGCAGGGTCTTCCAGAGGGTGGCGTACTCGGGGCGGTCGTAGGCGCGGGCGGCGAAGAGGAGGCTGGGTGGCCGGATGGGGAGTGCGGTGAAGTACGCTGCGTCGGCTCGGTAGGGCCAGGTGCCGCGGTTGAGGAGGTAGGGGAAGAGGCGGGCGATGACCGTGTGCATGCCGGGGCCGTCCTGTAGCTCGTACTCCCAGACGCTCTCGAAGCGGGAGGAGAGGAGGAGGCAGATGGCGGCGAGCATGTCGAGGTTGAAGAGGGTGTTGCGGTAGGGGTTTGGGGTGGTGAGCTCGTGGGGGAAGGTGCCGTCTGCGACGATCTGGGCGCGGAGGGTGGAGGTTTTGTACTGGTGGCGGAGGGTGGTGAGGGGGCGGTCGTCTGCTGGTTCGGTGAGGTGGGCGATGGCGGAGGCCTGGAGGAGCCAGGAGGTTCCATGGTGGCTCTTGTTGTCGCGAGCGAGGCCGGCCATGCGTGAGGTATTGAGCCAGTCGAAGTAGGCGGTGAACCACTTGGTGAGGGCGGTGAGCTCTTCGGAGGTGAGGGCCTCGGAGTTCGTGAGGAAGGGGAGTGATTGGACTACTTCTGCGAGGTGGACTGCTTCGACGACTCCTTCGAGGCGGCCATTTTTTGCAGGAGGTATGGTCTGGGCGTATTGGAGGCTGGGGGTCATGCTGGTGGCGGAGGTGAGGAACCAAGCTCGGAGGTGGGCGGCGGCCTGCTGGGCGTAGCGGGGGTCGGTGGTGAGGAGGTAGGCGGCGGTGAGGGCGGGGACGTAGAGGCTGAGGTTGAGCAGGGCGTCGCGGTGGGCGGTGAAGGCGTCGGGATTGGGGGCGGTGGTGTCGGTGTGCTGGGTCTGTTGAATCCAGGAGGCGGTGGGGTTGGCGGGGTCGGGGAAGTAATCTTCGGGTTCGGAGTAGAAGTCGTGGGGGGTGCCGGGGCTGCGGGGGCAGGGGAGGGTGGTGAGGGGGACGGGCGGCTGGGTGAGGTAGCGGTTGGCCTGGGCGAGGATGCGGTCGTGGTCGATGGCGGCTACGTCGGGGCGGGCGATGGGTTTGGGCTGGGGTAGGGTTTGGGAGCGGAGGAGGCCTGGGGAGAGGAGGAGGGTCGCGGCTTGGGAGCAGAAGGTGCGGCGGGTGACGGCCATGGGGTTTGAGCCTCTTCGGCGGAAAGGGTACCACGGGGTTGGTTTTGCTGGTTTCGGGGGTACCCCCCTCCCCCCCGGTTACATGTGCGTAACTTGCTTTTTATCAATGGTTTGCGGAGGGGGTATTGGGCGTAAAAATTAGATAATAAATGACTTGCGTGCAAAATATCTAGAATGAGTGAGTTAGGGCTGGTTCCTCATCGGCTGGTTTTGCTTTGGCTCTCCATAAAAATGCCCCGGCTAAATGCTGGGGCTTTTTTGTTCCTGTTTCTATTTTAGCTTGTGGGGGGAAACTAATGCGCCACGCGAAAACCCTTGTGGGGCGCGGGGATTTGAGGTTTGGGGGCTTGACAGGTTTTTGTGGGGGAATTTTGGATCGGGACATGGAGAGGACGGCATACCCCAGGGGCTGAAGAGGGTGATGAAAAATATCCTCCGAAACGAAAGGCGGACCTCAGCGGCTAAAGCCGCAATGCAATCAAAGCTCTTGCGGCACGGCTGAAGCCGTGCCCTTAAGCAAAACAGACTTTTCAGCAGCCTCTGAAAGCCCGACGACTGGCTAGTTCGATAGAGACCCAAGGCTGAAGCCTTGGGGTACCTAGAGGCAAAATGCAACAGCGGATTTCTACCCCTTTGACTTCGCTCTGGGTCAGGATGACGGCAACAACAAATGCAACGACAGCAACAGCAACAACAGCAAATGCGGGGGTCTTGACGGATACCGCAGCATGAATTGGTTCGCTGCAACTGAGGGCTGTGGCCGAAATCCGCTGCGCGGTTCACGATAAGACGGTGAACCGCTCCGGTCGAGATGACGGAGTTTTGGGGGCTGGAAGGTTCGGACGGTGTGGGTGGGTGGAATGTGTCGGGATCTTTCGCCTTCGACTCAGGGTCAGGATGACAGCGAAGAGTGGGTCCCAGTTGGGGGGATGGCTCCCCCCTTTTGGGAGGTTTGTTAGATGGCTTCGGGCTTTAGGACCAGGTTCTGGCCCTGGCCGCTGGCTCTGGTGGTGAGGGCGCGGTTTTTGTCCTGGATGCGGCCGAAGGTGCTGATGAGGAGCCGCTGCATCTTGGAGGCGGCGCCGGTGACCGAGGCGGGGATGTTCGAGGATTTGTTGGTGACGGCCAGGGACTGGTGGCGTTTTGGGCGGACTTCGAGGCGGCAGCGTTTGTCCTGCGCTCCGGCCTTGTCCCCATCTTCGTCGCTGAGGTGGACCTCAACGCGGGTGATTTCATCTTTGAATCGGTTCAGGATGCGGTGAAGATCGGACTCGATCAAGTGTGAGAGTTTGCTGTGCATGGAGATGTTTTTATCGCTGCTGATCTGAATCTGCATTCGTTAAACTCCTTCTCTACTTGCCTGCGTGATTAGACGCAGGGAGTGGGGAGGAAGTGGCCGTGTTTTTTAGGCGGGAGGCTGTGCAAAACGTTTGGCTCCGCTGCTTTGGTCGGGATGACTTTGGGTGGGGGAGAGGACGGCATACCCCAGGGGCTGAAGCCCCACGACTGGCTAGTTCGATAGAGACCCAAGGCTGAAGCCTTGGGGTACCCAGATACAAATGCAACAGCAGGTTCCTCCCCCTTCAACTTCGCTCAGGGGCAGGATGACAACACGAACAAACAGGGGCGATTATTTTTTTGCGAGGGTGGTGGATGGGGTGTTGATCTGGCACACGGCTACGGCGGAGTTGCGGTAGGGGCAGGAGAAGGCGGTGGTGGCCTGGGGGGAGAGGAGGATCCAGGTGACTCCGTAGGGGCGGAGGCGCTCGGTTCGCTCGGCGTCGGTGAGTTGATTCAGGCCTCGCTGTGCGTCGCGGTAGGGTCCCCAGACTGCTGCGAGCGCGGGAAAGAGAGAGGAGACGCCCTCGTCCTTGCTGTCGTTGAGGGTGCTTCGCTCGGCCATGGCGCGGAAGCCGGGTTCGTCGTCGGAGCTGTGGGTTGCGGTGGAGTCTGAAGCGAAGAGGGCCTGTGGAGGGGTGTGGGCGCGGACCCAGAGGAAGGCTTGTTCCTCGGGGCTGGTTGGCCGCTCCCAGGGCCACTCGATGTGCGAGGAGACGGGATAGGATTGGTGGTCGCCAAAGGCCATTCCGGCGATGGCGATGATGAGGACGGCGATGCCTGGCAGGACTCTTCGCCGGAGGATGTGGAGGCCGATGAAGCCGCCGAGCATGACGAGGCCGAGGACGTAGATGGTGTGAAAGCTGCGAAGCACCTGAAGACGCATGAGCAGATCGGGGTGATCCGGGTGAACGAAGCAGAGGGAGGCGAGGCAGCTGGTGGCTCCGGTGAAGACGCAGGCCAGGCAGAGCTTGCCGGCGTTGGAACGGAGGCCGGACTTTACCGCGGCGATGGCCATGAGGAGAAGAGGGGCGATGAGGCCGAGGATCTCCTCCCATTGCCAGCGGGAGAGGAAGTAGTAGGTGCGGCTGAGGGCGGCTTCGCGGTAGTAGGGGGAGACGGGGTCATGGCGGGTGATCCAGGCGATGAGGCCGCAGAGGAGGAAGGCTGCTCCGCAGAGACCCAGGGCGGCGAGGAGGCGACGCTGGCTAAGCAGCATCAGCGTCAGGAGGAAGCCGATGAGGTAGATGCCCATGAGCGGATGAAGCGAGCAGGCGAGAAGGGTGCAGATCGCCATGCGGGTCCAAGAGCGATCGAGGCAGGCTACGATGGCGAGCAGGGTGAGCGGAGTGGAGAGGGATCGGGCGGTGAGATAGGGATCGGCCACGAGCAGAGATGTTGCCGCGGCGGGCATGGTGAGACAGACGGCGGCGAGGAGGGTGCTGCTCCATCGCGCGTACTCCGAACGGAAGAGCCGCATGGCGAGGAGATGAGAGGCGAAGAGGAAGGCAAAGATGGAGACGCAGTAGATCAGCAGCAGAAGGATATTGAAGGGGAGATGAGCGTGGACTGAGATCCAGGCCAGGAGATGGGAGAAGAGAGAGAGCCTGCTATGGCCATCGACGAATATGGCGTCGGCCTGAAAGAGCGAGGGGTTGATGGTTCTCTCGAGGCCGGCGACGTAGATGGCTCCATCCTGCGAGTAGGGATGATAGCCGTGGAGCAGAAAGGTCGCTGAGGCCAGAGCCGTCAGGGGGATGAGTCTATTGCTTAGGTTGCTGCTGGAGTGGTTGAGACTGGGGGGCGCAGTTTCATAGGCTGCTGAGTCAACGGATAAAACTACCAAATTCATCTCTCCCAGAAATCTTCAGCATTCGTTCTTCGTACGCTATTTTCTGGGTGTGGGCAGGCCCCTTCCAGTTTTAACGCTTGAATAGGAAGGGTCCCAGTTTTATCCGATATCGCACCGTGAGCCGCCTACTTCAAATCTCTTATAGCAGAGGGTAGACGAAGTACAACGTCATTTGTGTGCATCTTTTGGGTCCTTTATGCAGCTTTTTTTGGTTGCCAAGGTGCTTAAGGAGCGGATTGCGCGGCTTTGAGTTGGTCTGCAACGACTTAGGAGATGGCGGCGGTTACGAGGGCCTGGGCTTCGGTCTGGATTTGTTTGAGGTGATCGAGGCCTTTGAAGGATTCGGCGTAGATCTTGTAGACGTCTTCGGTGCCGGAGGGGCGGGCGGCGAACCAGCCGTTTTCGGTTGTGACCTTGAGGCCGCCGATGGGGGCGTGGTTGCCGGGCGCTTCGGTGAGGATGGCGGTGATGGGTTCGCCGGCTAGTGTTTTTGCGGTGACCTGTGCGGGTGAGAGTTTTGCGAGCTTTGCTTTTTGATCTTTGGTGGCTGCGGCGTCGATGCGTTCGTAGACGGGGTTGCCGTACTTGGCGGTGAGCTCGGCGTAGAGTTGGCCGGGGTCTTTGCCGGTGCGGGCGGTCATCTCGGCGGCGAGGAGGCCGGGGATGAGGCCATCTTTGTCGGTGGTCCAGACCTGGCCGTTGCGGCGGAGGAAGGTGGAGCCGGCGGACTCTTCGCCGACGAAGCCGAGGGTGCCGTCGATGAGGCCTGCCACAAACCACTTAAAACCCACTGGCACTTCTAACATGGGGCGGTTGAGGCCTTTGGCTACGCGGTCGATGATGGAGGAGGAGACGAGGGTTTTGCCGATGCCGACTTTGGCGGACCACTGGGGGCGATTGGTGAAGAGGTATTGGATGCAGACGGAGAGGTAGTGGTTCGGATTGAGGAGGCCGGTGGTGCGGGTGACGATGCCGTGGCGGTCGTGGTCGGTGTCGGCGGCGAAGGCTACGTCGTACCTTTCTTTGTTGGCGATCATGCTGGCCATCGCATAGGGGGAGGAGCAGTCCATGCGGATGCGGCCGTCCCAGTCGGTGGTCATGAAGCGGAAGGTGGCGTCTACGTTGGGGTTGAGGATTTGTAACGGTAGATGATGCTTATCGGCGATGCGGGGCCAGTAGTGGACTCCGGCTCCGCCGAGTGGGTCTACGGCTAGTTTTAGGGTGGTGCCCTTGAGGACTTCGAAGTCGATGACGTTGCTAAGGTCATCCACGTAGGAGGTGATGTAGTCGTGGCGGTGAGTGGTGGCGGCGTTGAGGGCCTGGGTGTAGGGGATGCGTTTTACGGCGGTGAGTCCGGCGGCGATGATGTCGTTGGCGCGGTTCTCGATCCACTTGGTGGCGGTGGTGTCGGCGGGGCCGCCGTTGGGTGGGTTGTACTTGAAGCCTCCGTCCTCGGGCGGGTTGTGGGAGGGGGTGATGACGATGCCGTCCGATTGATGATCTTTGTGCTGGGCGTTGTAGGTTAGGACGGCGTGGGAGAGGGCGGGGGTGGGGGTGTAGGCGAGGTCAGTGTCGACCATGACTTCGACGTTGTTGGCGGCGAGGACCTCGAGGGCGGTGGCGAAGGCAGGCTCGGAGAGGGCGTGGGTGTCCTGGGCGAGGAAGAGGGGGCCGGTGGCTTTCTGGGCGTTCTCAGGACTGCGGCGGTAGTCGACGATGGCCTGGGTGATGGCGGCGATGTGGTCTTCGTTGAAGGCGGTTTTGAAGGCGCTGCCGCGGTGACCGGAGGTTCCGAAGGCTACGCGCTGGGCGAGGATGGCGGGGTCGGGATGGAGGGTGTAGTAGGCGGTTATGAGGCGAGAGAGGTTGACCAGGTTGGCGGGGAGTGGGGGCTGGCCAGGCTGGTTGGGAGTCTGAGTTGGATGGCTCATGCCGTTTTGTCCCTCTTCGTGTGCCGATTGATTGTTGCGACCTTTGACACTATATGGGATGCGGATGTGTGGAAGATGTATGACGTCGGTTTGACGGGAGAGTCGGGATTGACACGGAAGTCGCAGTTGAAGGTGCTTGTGTTTTGGGTGCGGTTAGCCTAAAACGGGAATGATCCGGGTTGTGTGTTTTGATTTGTAACACTGCTGGGCCGCTTTCTAGCCGGCTTCGACGTGCGCTGTTGAGTTTTGATCGTGGAAACGATGGCTGGTCTTGTTTGGCGCGAAGGTGCGTCGCGGGCCTGTCCATGAGGGGTTGGATGGGCCAGGTACGACGGATTCTTCTGTATGGGTTGGGGCTTGCGAGGCTTTGGGCTGCGGCTTTGCCCGCGTCTGCGGTGGAGACGACGCTGGTGGCGGACGCTCATGTGAACAGCGCGCGGCCGGCGGTCAATAGCGGGGCGATCTCGAATCTGAATGTGGGCGGCGGGTATACGGCGCTGCTGCAGTTTGATCTTTCGATGCTGCCGGCGGGGACTACGGCGGCGCAGGTGTCGCGGGCTACGCTGCGGCTCTATTGTAATCGGATGGATACGGCGGGTTCGGTGAGTGTGCAGCCGGTGAATGGGAGCTGGGGGGAGTACAGCGTGACGTATGGGACGCTGCCGGCGCTGGGGAGTGCGGTGAAGACGGTGGCGGTGGGGCAGGCCGGGGCTTATGTGGTGGTGGATGTGACGGGGCTGGTGCAGGGATGGGTGAGTGCTCCGGCGACCAACAATGGAGTGGCGCTGACGGCGGGGACGGCGGTGGTGCAGTTCGACAGCAAAGAGAACGACCTGACGGGGCATGCGGCGGTGCTGGATGTGGCGCTGGCTTCGGGGGGAGCTACTGGGGCTACAGGAGCTACTGGACCTGCAGGGCCTGCGGGTCCGACTGGAGCTGCAGGGGCTACTGGACCGGCTGGGCCTGCGGGTGCGCCGGGGTTGAGCTTTCAGGGGGCGTATGCGGCGGGTTCGACCTATGCGCTGCATGATGTGGTGACTTATTCGGGGTCGAGTTTTGTCTCGCTGACGGGAGGGAACCGGGGGAATACGCCGGGGCTCACGGCGCAGTGGGCGGTGCTGGCGCAGGCAGGGACGGGTTCGGGTGGCAGCGGTGGAGCGGTTGGGTTGGCTTACCAGGGGACGTATGCCGGGGCTACGAACTATGCGCTGAATGATGTGGTGACGTATCAGGGGTCGAGTTATGTTTCGCTGATTGTGGCGAATCATGGGAATACTCCGGGGTTGAGTCCGGGGCAGTGGGGGGTGCTGGCGCTGGGGGCGGTGGGGATTCAGGGACCGGCGGGGCCTGCTGGGGTGCAGGGGTTGCAGGGGTCGACCGGGCCGGCTGGACCTATCGGGGCTGCGGGGCCGACGGGAGCTGCAGGGGCTGCCGGTGCTCCGGGGCTGCCGGGGTTGGTTTATCAGGGGGCGTATGCTTCGACGACGAACTATGCGCTGGGGGATGTGGTGCTGTGGCAGGGAGCGAGCTATGCTTCGCTGCTGAATGGGAATCATGGCAATACTCCGAGTGCGAGTCCGGGGCAGTGGGGAGTTTTGACCGCGCAGGGACCGGCGGGGACTACGGGAGCGCAGGGACCGCAGGGGATTGCGGGGGCGCAGGGATTGCCGGGGTCCGTGGGGCCGAATGGGCCACCGGGTCCTCAGGGGTTGCAGGGGATTTCTGGGCAGGCTGGGGCGCAGGGTTTGACGGGAGCTACGGGGGCGCAGGGATTAGGTGGGCCGATGGGTCCGCAGGGGCCTGCTGGACCGGTGGGGATGACGTTTCGGGGGACTTATTCGTCTGCGGTGAACTATGGGCTGGCGGATGGCGTGGTGTTTGGCGGGTCGGCTTATGTTTCGCTGGTGGCGGGGAATATTGGGAATACTCCGAGCTTGAGCCCGGCGCAGTGGTCTTTGTTCGCTACGGGTTCGACGGGCGCTACGGGAGCGCAGGGTCCCGCGGGCCCGGCGGGTTTGCCGGGTCCGGCTGGGGTTGCGGGAGCGGCGGGGCCTCAGGGGGCTACGGGCGCTACGGGGCCGCAGGGGCCTCCGGTGGCGAACTATACGGGGAACTATCTGTCGTCGACGAACTATGCGCTGCATGATGCGGTGAGCTTCAATGGATCGACCTATGTTTCGCTGGTGGGGGGGAATGTTGGGAATACACCTTCGCTGAGTCCGGGGCAGTGGGCGGTGCTGACGGCACAGGGCGTTGCTGGGCCGGCTGGTGCGGCTGGGTCAGTGGGGCCGGCAGGTGCGACTGGGCCTGCGGGGGCCAATGGTGCGGTGGGTCCGCAGGGGCCTCCGGTGAGCTTTGTGGGCGGATGGCTGGTGGGGACCAGCTACCCGGTCGGAAGCGCGGTGAGCTTTGGTGGGTCGAGTTACATTGCGCTAGTGGCGAATGTCGGAAGAGAGCCGGATCTGAGTCCCAGCTATTGGGGATTGTTGGCTCAGGCTGGGGCGCAGGGGCCTGCGGGGGCTACGGGCGCTACCGGTCTGCAGGGCGCGACTGGGTTTCCGGGGCCTCAGGGTGTTGCAGGGCCTACCGGAGCTACGGGTTCTGCAGGCCCGGCGGGTTTGACTGGGGCTACGGGACCGGCGGGGCCACAGGGTGCTGCGGGACCGGCTGGAGTTGCGGGGCCAGCGGGGATGGTCTATCGGGGAGCCTACTCTTCAAGTACAAACTATGGGTTGAACGATGCGGTGAGCTATCTTGGGTCGAGTTATATCTCCTTTATTTCTAGTAATTTAGGGAATGCTCCTAATGTAAACCCTTCGGTGTGGAGTTTGTTGGCGGCGCAGGGTGCGGCTGGCGCGACGGGACCTGCCGGGGCGACCGGCGCACAGGGGACGACGGGAGTGCAGGGGCCGCAGGGTGTGGCGGGTCCGGCTGGGCCGGCGGGGGCAGTGGGTGTGACGTTTCGCGGGCCATGGGGGGTTGCGGCTACCTACCATGCCAACGATGTGGTCAGCTTTGGTGGGGCGACGTACCTGGCGGCTACCGGGTCGGTTGGTGCGGAGCCGGATCTCTCGCCGGCGGTGTGGGGGGTGCTGGCACAGGATGGAAGCGCGGGGGCCACGGGGCCGGCTGGTGCGGCGGCTACGGTGAGCGTGGGAACGGTGACGACCGGCGCGGCGGGAACGCAGGCGAGCGTGACCAATGTTGGGAGTGCAAATGCCGCGGTGTTGAATTTTACGATTCCGCAGGGAGCCGCGGGGGCGAATGGGACGGGCGGCAGTGGCGGTGGAGCGGGGACGAGTGGGATACCGTTTTCTTCGATCTATCACTCGGTCTCGTTCAATCTGCTGTTTCATTCGGTGAATAGTTCGGCGGATGCGGCGACGGAGACTGACGCTGTATTGACCTGGGTTCCGGCGGGGTGCACGGCTACGCAGTTGAGTGTGTTTTCGCGTGAGACGACGAATACCGTGAATGTGATTTTGCGGCAGGGGACGCCGGGGAGTATGGCGAATACGTCGCTGGCTTGTTCGGTCGCGCCGGGCGCGTCGTGTACGCAGGAGGGCAATGTGACGGTGGCGGCGGGGAACTTTGTGGACTTTACGGTGACGGGTGCGAGTGGGACGGCTTCGGGGATGTGGATGGCGCTGGCTTGTAATTGATTGGGTTGTCCTGCCGGACGGGCGCCCTGCGCGGGCGGCGGTCACTTCGTGACTTGTATACCCCTTCGGTTGGCGCTCCCGTTGGTCGCGAGCTATCTTCTTTTCCGACCAACGGGAGGACCTATGGCGTTCGTTCCACCAGGACCGGTACACGCGTCACGAAGTGACCGCCGCCCGCGCAGGGCGCCCGTCCGGCAGGACATTCTCTAAAGGCCGGCGGAGAGAGAGGTGCGGAGATCTTTTGCGAGCGCGGCGAGGGTGGTGAGCTCAGCAGGGGTGGGAGATTTCAGGATGTGCTCGATCTTGCGGGCGATGTCGGTGCCTTGCTGATAGCCGAACATGCCGAGAGAGCCGGTGAGCTTGTGGGCGATGCTATAGGCCTCGAGGCGGGGTTCTTCGGGGAGGGTGCCGGAGGCGGCGAGGGAGGCGGTGCGGTCGAGCAGGTCGAGACGTTCGCGCAGGGTTGGAAGGTTCTTCTTCCAGAGGCTGGCGAGGACGTTGTCGATCTGGTCAGCTTTTTTCATGCGGGAGGGCTTTGGTGGGGAGCTTCGGGGAAAGATCGAGTGCGGCTCGGTGAACAAAGCATGCGGGTAGTTTACTGCGGATTGTGCGGCTGGGAGGAGCGAATGTCATGGCCTGATGTTGCCTCATGACACGGAGGTAATGGGTGGGTGAAAGGGACTAGGTGGTCAGGGTGGGTCAGGTTCGTCGGGATCCTTCGCTGCGCTCAGGATGACGGCAAAGGCTTGAGCGCGGATGACACAGCGAAAGGCTGAATGCGGATGACAGCAGAGGCTTGAGTGGGGGGTGGGGCTTCTTGTTAGAGACGGGCGTTAGTCGGCCCAGCCGAGGGCGGTGGAGATCTGGTCGGCGAGGGTGAGGGGATCGAAGGGCTTGAAGAGGATTCCTGCGAGGCCTAGTCCGGCGAAGCGCCGCTGATCGACGCCCTGAACCTTGGCGGTGAGCAGGAGGACGGGGATGCGGGAGATGGCGGGAGTCTGCTGCATTCTGGCGAAGGTGGTGGGGCCGTCTACGCCGGGCATCATGACGTCCATGAGGATGGCGTCGGGCTGCTCGGCTGAGGCGATGTCGATGCCTTCTGCGCCGGAGCTGGCCGTGAGGATCTCCCAGCCTGCGGTTGCTTCCAGGGATAGCGCGGCTACCTCGCGAATGTCATCTTCGTCGTCGATTATGAGAATGCGTCGCATGAGCGAGTTTTATTCTCTCATGCGATGGGAGTTCGTGGAGTTGTCTTCGTGGCTTCGCTTGCGGGGTGTTGAGTTGCTAGGCGGCTGGACCTGCGGTGGCGAGGTCGGCGAACTTGGTGCGGAGGCGGTGGACCATGGAGAGGACGAGTTCTTCGACCTCCTGCGGCTGGACCTTGGCCTTGGTGAGGAACTCGGTGGGGCCGAGGCGGAGCTTGGCCATCTCGGTCTCGGACATCTCGCGGCCGGAGTAGACGACCAGTGGCATGGTGCGCAGGGTGGGCTGCTGGCGGAGCCACTCGACGAGGGAGAAGCCGTCGCCGTCGGGCAGGGTGAGGTCGAGGATGAGGAGGTCTGGCGGGCGCGTGATGCACTGGCGGATGGCCTGCTGGCGGGTGGCGGCGTGATCGACGTGGACTGCCGCGTCTTGGAAGCTGGCGGTGAGGACGCTGGCGAGGTCTTCGTCGTCTTCGACGAGGAGGACATAGGCTGGGCCTTCCCCCTGATGCAACACGCGACCTAGTTCCGCGAAGAGGAGGTTTTCGTTGAAGGGTTTCTGGACCCAGCCCTGCGCGTCGCCGGTGAGCTGGGGACGGAGGGTGGAGGACAGAACGCTGAGCACAACGACGGGGATGTTGGCGGTGATGGGGTTGTTGCGGAGACGCTGAAGGGTCTCCCAACCGCTGAGGCCGGGCATGTAGAGATCGAGGAGGATGGCTTCGACGTGATGCTCGGCGGCGAGGATGAGGGCCTGTTCGCCGGAGCTGGCTTCGACGACGGTGTAGCCCTGGCGGGTGAGGTGCTCGGCTACTACGGTGCGGATGCCGGCGTCGTCGTCGCAGACCAGGATGGCGCCTTCGCCGCGCGGGGGGAGCTGGGAGGGAACGGCGACGTCGGTGGCGCGGGTGGTGCGGGGAAGCATCATGTAGAGCGTGGTGCCGGGGCCGAGGTTGCGCTGAGCCCAGATGGAGCCCGAGTGCTGCTGGACGATGCTGCGGCAGATGGCGAGGCCGAGGCCGGTGCCGCCTTTCTGGCGGGCGTCGGAGGGTTCGATCTGCTGGAAGCGGTCAAAGATGGTGTCGAGCTTGTCGGCGGGGATACCGCGGCCTTCGTCGACGACCTTGAGGAGGATGGAGTCGGAGGCGGCTTCGGTGTGGATGCGGACCGTAGAAGCGGCGGGGGAGAACTTGATCGCGTTCGAGAGGAGATTGGTGAGGACCTGGAGGATGCGGTCGGCGTCGCCGTCGAAGAAGAGGGCTTCGGGATAGGCGACCTGGGCGACGGTGGACGGTTCGAGCGCAAGATGAACGGTGTTGGCGTCGGCCATGGCGGTCATGGTGTCGATGGCCTGCTGGGCGAGATCGCGCAGGGAGCAGCGGCGAATCTGCAGCGGGGCGCGGCCGGACTCCATGCGCTCGAGGTCGAGGATGTCGTTGATGAGGCGGATGAGGCGGTCGGTGTTGGTGACTGCGATGCGAAGGAGGTTGAGAGCTTTGGCGTCGACGTCGCCGATGATGCCGGAGGAGAGAAGGCCGAGTGCGCCGCGGATGCTGGTAAGGGGAGTGCGGAGCTCGTGCGAGACGGTGGAGATGAACTCGTCTTTGAGGGTGTCGAGCTCGGAGCGATGGGTGAGTTGAAGGGTGTGCTGATGTTGCTGCTCGCGGGCCTGGTTCAGCTGGTCGGTCATCTCGCGGCAGTTACGTTGAACGCGCAAAAAGGCGATAAGCAAAACTGCGGAGGTAGTCAGGAGCGAGAGATAGCCAAGTAGAGGAAGGATGTGCATTTTTGCCGGTGACCTATGGTAACTCTTATGCTACTTGTCGGTAACTTTATTTGGTAACCGTTGGAAGCTTTATAGCACGTACGTGTTAAAGCGCACTTTGGATGAGGGCTCGGCTGGAGATTTCAGGAACCCCTGTCCGTCAGCGTAAGAAATCGGATTTCACGCTGAGGATGACAGAAACTAAGTTGTAGTGGGAATAACACGTCGGTGGGTTATCACAGATGACAACATTGGAGGCAAAGCACTTAGGCCGATAATTGACATGAAGAAGCCGCCTTTTCGGGGGAAAAGGCGGCTTTTTATGGGTTTTATAGGGGTTAGGCGATTACGGCTACCTGATCGAGAACGCTGGTCCATTTTTTCCCTTTTCGGGAAGCTTGGGCGTTCTTATGGAAGGCATAACCGGTAATCAGGGGCAGGGCGAGGGTGGCTTCGGAGAAGACCATCTGCTCGTAGGTGAGGTCGACTTTTCCCCAGCTGGACGCTTCTTTGAGCGTAGACCCGGAGAGGGCGCCGTCTCTGGCGTCGGCTACGGTGATCTGGATGGCGTATTTGTGCATGGAGGCTTCGACGCCGAGGATGTCGGCGGCTACGACGATGTCCTGGGCGAAGTTCTTGGGCACGCCGCCGCCGATCATGAGGAGGCCGGTGGTGGGATTGGCGATCTTGAGCTGGGTGATCTCGTAGAAGTCCTTGGCGGAGTCGATGGAGACCATGGGCTTGCCTTGGCGGGCGTGCTGATGGGCGACGAGGCCGAAGCCGGCGGAGCAGTCGGAGAAGGCGGGACAGAAGATGGGGACGTTCTTCTCGTAGGCGGCGAGGACAATGGAGTCGCGTCCGCCGGCCTGCGGGGTCTTGCCGTTTTTGCTGAGGTAGGCTCCCATCTCGCGGATGAACTCGCGGGAGCTGTGCGGCCTGGGCTCGAGGGAGTTGGTGATCTGGTGGGTGATCTCGTCGCACTGGCGAAGCTCTTCTTCGTCGATGAAGGTGTCGTAGATGCGGTCGATCATGAGCTCGCGGAGTTCGGCATCGCCTGCGCCGTACTTGTACTCGTCGCCGGCGACATAGTGGTTGAAGCCGAGGGCCTCGAAGAAGTCCTGATCGACGATGTTGGCGCCGGTGGAGACGACTGCATCGACCATGTTGTTGCGGATGAGGTCGACAAATATTTTTTGAAGCCCGGCGGAGATGAGGGAGCCGGCGAGGCAGAGGATGACGCCGCAGTCGGTGTCGCGGAGCATCATGTCGTAGATGTTGGCGGCGCGGGCGGTGTCACGCGCGGAGTAGGCCATCTGGGACATCGCGTCGACCAGAGGAACTACGTTGTGCTGCTTGATGTCGAGGTGCTGAATGGGGCGGGCTAGGAGTTCTTTTTTTGTAGGCATGGCCTTTACAGAATATCAACTTTAACTAGGAATAACGCTGGTTTTCATGGGAATTTCATGAGATGCGTGTGTCCTGCCGGACGGGCCTCCTGCGCGGAGGGCGGTCACTTCGTGACATGTCTACCTTTTCTGGGTGACAGGAGCGGCCTTGGTCCTCCCTTTGGTCGGGTGGGAATCTCTTTAGGGTTTGAGGAAGGTCTGGACGGCTTTGTCGAAGGCGGCGGGTTGGTCATACATGATGAAGTGGCGCGAGTCGTCGATGCGGAGGATCTTCAGGTTGGGTTTGGTGGCGTAGGCGGTGGTGTAGAGGGTTGTGACCTGGTCGGCTGGGCCTTCCGCGGTTTCATAGGGATAGAGAAGCGTCATCGGCGTTTTGATGGTGGCGAGCTGGGGGCGGAGGTCGGTGCCCAGGTCTTCGAGCATAGCGTTGGCGAAGACGGTGCGGTCGGAGGCGAGGGAAGAGGCAGTGACCAGGCGCTGGCCTTCGGGATCTTTGACGAGGCGGTTGGTGTAGGTGGGCGAGGATGCGGCGAACTGATCGTTCGGCGTGGCGATGAACTGGTCGTGCATGGCCTGGGCCTGGGGTGCGACGTTTTCTACGGTGGCGGCGGGGTTGAAGACGAGACCGTAGAAGGGGAGGGTGTCGACGATGAGGAGCTTGCTGACGTCCTCGGGATGGGACTGGGCGAGCATGAGGGCTAGAAGGCCGCCCATGGAGTGTCCGATGACGGGGATGGGCTGGAGGTGGTTGATGACGAGGTACTGGTGGAGCTGCTCGACTACTGGGGAGAGGATGGGGCCGGTGGCGTTGGGGCCGGAGGGTTCGCCAGCGAAGCCTGCGATCTGTATGAGGTGGAGTCGATAGGCTGCGGTGAGAAGTTTTGCTTCGGCGGCGTAGACGTCTCGGGAGCTGGCGAGGCCGGGGATGAGGAGGACGTCGGGGCCTTTGCCGGGGGCGACGCCTTCGATGACGACGGAGAAGCGGGTGGGTGCGGCCGTGATGGCCTGGCTGAAGACTGGTTTTCTCAGCAAGAGGATGCCAGCCAGGATCAGGAGGAGGATGACGAGGCGGTAGGTTGTGCGGGATAAGGTCATGGCTGAGCTCCTTCGAACGATTCTTAGTGTGCCGGGTTTATTGCCCGGTTGTTAGTGGCTCGCGTCACTGAAGTGAGGTGACAGATGTCATGAGCAGATGCATGGGCGGGACGGCTTGTGAGGGCTTATTCTTCGTCGGTGAAGATGGTTTCGATGGGGCTGTTGAAGAGGCGAGCGAGTTTGAAGGCGAGTGGAAGGCTTGGATCAAACTTGCCGGTCTCGATCGCGTTGACGGATTGCCGGGAGACTTCGAGTCGTTCGGCTAGATCGGCCTGACTCCAGTTGCGTTCGGCGCGAAGGACGCGGAGGCGGTTCTTCATTGGCTTTTCCTGAGGTGGATTAGGCTGACTGATCTTTGCAGCGTCGGTTGCGATCGCTGACAGTGTTTCTTTCAGCGGTATCTCATTCGTACGAACGGCTGGGAGAGTCCCATGAAGATCCAGAAGACGACATAGACATAAAAGATGGAGATATGGGGCGCGTTGGCGAAGTCTTCGAGAAAGCCCCAGATGGTGCCGACCGAAAGAGCGCCGCCGAGACCCCAGAGCATCGACTGAATGAGGATGGAGCGTTGGAACTCGTCGGACTCTTCGGCGATGTAGAGGCCGACGATAACGAGTGAGCCAACCAGAGGCAATGCAGGGAGTACTGCGAGAAGGTAGGCGGCGAGGCCGGTGGGGTGGTGGTGATGGAACGTCCTTTTGGCAATAACGAGGCAGACCACATAAGCAAGCATCGTGGGAGCGAGGCGGTAGAGGTAGCGGAGTTCGGCTTTTGACTTCGGAATGCAGGTCATGACAAGAGTCCCTTCCATAAAGACAACTAAGCTTGACATAAAGAGAAATAATTGTCAAGCGTGCTTGTCATTTTATTTTTTAGGGCTCTCTGTCGGTGTCCTGCCGGACGGGCCCGCTGCGCTAGGCCACCCCGCAAACGAAGACCAGTTTGCGGGGACCCCCGGTTCGGGCGGTCACTTCGTGACGGGTATACCTTTTCTGGGTGGGATGGACTGCCTCGGTCTTCCCTTTGGTCGGGTGGGTTGTTGCTTTAGTTTTGCTGGGGTGCACTTTGCGACGATGAGGGTGATGTCGTCGTGTTGCTCTTGGGGGCTGAACAGCTTGATCTCGTCGACGATGGCGGAGAGAAGGGCCTGGGGCGGGAGCTTGGAGTGGCGCTCGAGGGCGGCGATGAGGCGGTCTTCGCCGAACTCCTCTTCGGACTCGTTGAAGGATTCGGTGACGCCGTCGGTGTAGAGGGTGAAGAGGTCTCCTGGGGCGAGCGGACACTCGACGATGGGGGAGTGCCACTCTTCGAAGAGGCCGAGGACGGTGGCGGTGGAGTGGAGGCGTTCGACGTCGCCGTTGTGACGGAGGACGATGGCGCAGAGGTGGCCGCAGTTGGCGTAGCGGAGGAGGCGGGTGCTGTCTTCATAGTCGGCGAAGAAGACCGTAGCGTAGGCGCTGTCGATGGTGTTCTGGAAGAAGAGGCGGTTGACCGATTGCAGGAAGCTGTGGGGCTCGTCGCGGGCGAGGCTGAACTGGCTGCGAAGGTTGGCCTGGAGGTTTGCCATGAGGAGCGCGCCGGCGATGCCTTTGCCGGCGATGTCGCCGATGACGAGGCCGAGGCGTCCGTGGCCGAGGGAGAGGAAGTCGTAGTAGTCGCCGCCGACGTGGCGGGCCTGGATGCAGATGCCGGCGTAGTCGAGGGTTTCGAGCGGGGGGAGGGTTTGGGGGAAGAGGCGGGCCTGGACCCGGCGGGCGATCTCGAACTCCTGCGCGGTGCGGCGGTCGGCCTCGATCTTCTCGGTGGCGTGGAGGCGCTGGCGCTCGATCTCGCGGCTGATCTCGTTGGAGCCGAGGAGTTCGAAGGAGTTGCCGTCGATGTCGTAGAAGCCGGCTACGGTGGCACCGAAGATGGTCTGCTGAGGCGGGTGATGGAAGCGGACGCCGCGGTTGCGCCAGAGCTCGTAGGTGGTGTTGATGTCCTCGGAGATGAATCCGATCTGGGTGTTGCGGCCGATGAGTTTGTAGTTCTCTGAGCCGGGCTTGGGTGCCATGAGGGCGAGGACAGCGGAGCCGTCGGGAGGGGCGATGGCGACCCAGCGGCCGTCGAAGTCGAAGTGGGCGTCGGCGACGATGCTGAAGCCGAGCTGGTCGACGTAGAACTTGAGGCTCTTGTCGTGGTTGCGGACGTAGACGGTGGATTTGAAGATGCGCAGGTAGGGGCACTCCGGACACTCGCGCTCGGCCGGTTCGGCGAAGATGCGGGGGGAAGAGGTTGCCTGAGGTTCAGACTTCACGTGGTAGCTCCCTTTGCGAAGGTGTGCGGCTTTCAGCTGCGGCTGGGCAATTGCTGGAGTTGCGCCAGGAGTTGCTAGCTTCTGGAGTTGCGAGATCGGGATTTGCGCCCGGGGTTGCGAGATCATCATCAACCCTTTGCCGATTCGATGTACAGGGCCACTTGTCGACTCAACGGACGGGCCAAGGGGAAGAGAGTTGCTTTGAAGTGAATTGGAGACGAGACTGTTGGGATGAACGTTAACTTTGCGGAACGGGCCCATAACCATAACTGGAAGTTGGACCCGATTGTACGGTCGCTGCTGGATACGGACTTCTACAAGCTGCTGATGTTGCAGTTTATCTGGAAGAACTTTCCGAAGATTCATGTGACTTCGGAGGTTACAAATAGGACGGTGTCGGTGCGGCTGTCGGAGCATGTCCCGATGGCGATGCTGGTGGACCAGATGGAGCATGTGCGCGGGCTGCGGTTTCGGCGGTCGGAGATTATCTGGCTGGCGGGAAATACGTTTTATGGGACGCGGTCGATCTTTGAGCCGGCGTTTCTGGAGTGGCTGGAGAGGGACTTTCGGCTGTCGGATTACACGGTGACCGAACACGATGGGCAGATTGTGGTGCGGTTTGAGGGGTTGTGGACCGAGGTGACGATGTGGGAGGTCTATGGGCTGGCGCTGGTGAGTGAGATGAAGACTCGGGCGGCGTTGAGTACCCTGAGCGAGCTGGAGCTGGATGTTTTGTATGCGCGGGCGAAGACGAAGCTTTGGGAGAAGATTGAGCTACTGCGCAGGGTTCCTGAGGTGAGGATTTCGGAGTTTGGGACGCGTCGGCGGCATAGCTTTCTTTGGCAGGAGTATGTGATCCAGGTGATGCGGGCGGCGTTGGGGGCGAGCCTGTCGGGGACTTCGAATACTTTTCTCGCGTACAAGCATGACCTGGAGGCGATGGGAACGAATGCGCATGAGCTGCCGATGGCGATGGCGGCCCTGGCGAACGGCGATGACGCTTTGCATCAGTCGCAGTATCACGTGCTGGAGCTTTGGCAGAAGAGCTATGGCGGGGAGTTGTTGATCATGCTGCCGGATACGTTTGGGACGACGCAGTTCCTCGAGGGCGCGCCGGATTGGGTGGCGGACTGGACGGGGCAGCGGTGCGACAGCAAGGATCCGTCTGTCGCCGGCGATGAATATATCGCGTGGCTGCTGCGGCATGGGCGGGATTCACGCAAAAAACGGCTGATTGCGTCCGATGGGCTGGACGTGGTCGAGATTCTTCGGCTGCATCATTACTTCCACGGACGCATACGCTTCAGCGCCGGCTGGGGGACGCTGCTGACGAACGATTTTCGCGGATGCGACCCTCGGGGGGAGACGAGGCTCGATCCGATCAGCCTGGTGTGCAAGCTGATGACGGTGGAGGGTCGGCCGGCGGTGAAGCTGTCGGATAATGCGCGGAAGGCTACTGGGCCGGCGGAGGAGATTGCTCGGTATCGGCGGGTGTTTGGGAGTGTGGCGGTGGAGGGGGCTTTGGTTACGGTTTAGAAGCTTGTGGCCTGCCGGCCGGGCGCCCTGCGCGGGCGGCGGTCACTTCGTGACTTGTATACCTTGACTTGCTGGTGTGAGTGCTGTGGGCCTCGCGTTGCTCGGCTTGTTCATTTTTTGTTAGTGCGCGCCACGTATACTTTTTTCCCATGACGAGATGGATGGGCTTGGTTCGAGTTGCGGCAGCAGTGGCTTTGCTGCCGGTGATGACGGTTCAGCAGAGTTTGGCGTGGGGCAGGGATGGGCACATGATGATTAATCGATTGGCAGGGGCTGCGCTGCCTTCGGACGTGCCGGAGTTTTTACGATCGAAGCAGGGGCTGGATGCGCTGGAATACTACGGGCCGGAGCCGGACCGGTGGAAGTCGCCGCTGGAGCCGGAGCTAAATGCGGCGGGTTTTCCGGAACATTACATCGATCTGGAGTGGGCGGACCTGATTGGGGAGTTGCCGAGGCGGCGTTATGACTATGTGCGTGCGCTTGAGTTTGCACAGAAGTCGCACCTGGATCTGGCACTGACTCCTGAGAAGGTGGGGCTGCAGCCTTATGTAACCGTTGAAGTTTGGGAGCGGTTGAAGAGTGCGATGCGGGACTATCGGAAGCTGAAGGAAGACCACAAGGAGACGAAGCCTTCAGAGTGCGAGATTGTGTTTCTGGCGGGATGGCTGGGGCACTATGTTGCGGATGGTTCGCAGCCGCTGCATACGACGATCCAGTACAACGGGTGGACGGGGCCGAATCCGAAGGGGTATACGACGGAGCATAGGATTCATGCGCTGTTCGAGTCTACTTTTGTGTCTGCCAATGTGAAGCCGGGAGAGGTGGCTCCCTTGATTGCGGAGAAGCCGGTGGTGCTGGGGGATGTGTTTACCGACTACATGGCTTATCTGCGGCATACGAACTCGCTGGTGGAGAAGACGTATCAGTTGGAGAAGGCTGGTGCGTTTGCGGGGGCGGGAACGCCGGAGGGGAAGGCTTTTGCTGAGGAGAGGCTGGCAGCGGGAGCTACGGAGTTGCGGGACATGATCTATTCGGCGTGGGTGAAGAGCGCTGAGCCGCTGCCGCCTTCGAAGTGGGCGGACTAGTGAGGGCTGTTGTCCGGTTGTGTTGATGCGAGAAGCGGGTACTGGTGGTGTTCGACGCGCTTGAGGAGTCTTCGCAGGAATGGGGTGAGTGCGAGTGCGATGACTGGGATTGCGATCGCGGCGAAGATGGCCCAGAGGATGAAGGCGTGCCACTCCCATAGCCAGAGCTGACGGGAGAGGGCGAGGGGACGCTCGCGGGCGGCGTGGAGGAGCTCGTTTGCCGAGAGGGGCATAGGTGCGGTGTTGAAGACGCGGCTGGCGAGGCGGATGAACGGGATGACGAGGACGAGTTGGAGTGGATAGACGATGTGGTTGCCTAGCTGTGAGGCGGCTATGTTGAGGCGCAGGAGGAAGGCTACGGCGAGGCAGAGGACGGTGGTGCTGCCTAGGATGGGGTTGATGCCGATGAGCAGTCCTACGGCGAGGCTCCAGGCTAGTTTTTCCGGCGACGCTCCCATGCGAAGGAGCGCGAGGACGGGGAGTGCGACGCGGCGATAGAGCCAGTTGTGATGAACGGATGCGGGGACTTGGCTGTCGACGCTGAGGTTGGATTCGTTAGGGTGCACTGCTGACAGGATAGACTGCGCGAGGAGGCTTCGTTCAAGAAGCGCGGCTTCAGGCGAGTGAGGATTCGATCTGGTGAACTTTTTTCGGGCTGCGTGGCGGAGCGTTCGACTGGCGGGGATGTTTGTGAGGTTCGGTGCGGAGTTGGCGCTGACGCGCCCGTCGACACGAGAGGCGCGGGCTGATTGGCTGCATCGCTTTTGTGCGACGGCGATGCGGGAGATGGGGATTGAGATTAGTGTTGCGGGGAGTTTTCCTGAGCGTGGGGCGGTGATCTCGAATCACCTGAGCTATCTGGACATCGTGGTGTTTGCGGCGGTGCATCCGTGTGTGTTTGTGTCGAAGGCGGAGATCAGGAGCTGGCCGGTGGTGGGGTGGATGACGACGATGTCGGGGACGGTTTATGTTGAGCGGGGGCATGGCGGGTCGGCCATGAAGGCGCGGGCGGAGATGCAGGCGGCGCTGGACGCGGGATTGCCGGTGGTGTTTTTTCCTGAGGGGACGACGAGCAATGGAAATGGGTTGCTGAAGTTTCATAGCGGGCTGCTGGCGCAGGCGATGGATGGTGGCGCTCCGGTGACGGCGGCTTGTCTTCGCTATGAACTTCGAGAAGACAATGGGGCAGGTGTGAGCGTTGCGGATGACGTCTGCTACTGGGGGGACCGGAATATGCTGGGGCATGTCTTTACCTTTCTCGGGCTGCGCGGGGTGCGGGCGGAGGTTCGGTTTGCCGAGGAGCCGATGGAGTTTTCGAGCGATGTGCTGCACCGGAAGCGGGCGGCGGTGGAGGCTCGGGCGGCGGTGGCTGCGCTGAGAACTAACACCTTTAGGGAAGGAGAGCAGGTGGCGGGGGAGATGCACCATTTTTGATTCAACGAATGTTCATTTGACGTGAACATTCTGTAACAGAAGAGGACGCAGACTGACATCGAACGCACCACAATCCTGGATGTTGCAAGGAGAGTCGATGCTTACAGTGACTGAGTCGCGGTCTATCGCACTTCTTCCGAATAGGGCTGTGTCTCCGGAGCTGCCGTCGAAGAAGGATATTCGACTGGAGGCTGGAGATTACGTTGTGCGGCTGGCGTTGAGCGAGGGGGAGCGGGCCGCGGCGTACAGGCTGCGCTTTCTGGTGTTCAACCTGGAGATGAACGAAGGGCTTGAGTCGGCCTATGCGGATGGGTACGACAAGGATCACTTCGATGATGTGTGCGACCACATGATTGTGCAAGAGCGCAGCACAGGCGCGATTGTGGGGACGTACCGGATGCAGATGGGGGATGTGGCCGGGAAGTACTTTGGGTACTACGGCGAGCAGGAGTTTTGCTTCAAGCCGTATGAGGCTATGCGTGGACAGATTGTGGAGCTGGGCCGGGCGTGCATTCATCGGGAGCATCGGTCGTCGGAGGTGCTGCATCTGCTGTGGCGGGGGATTGCGCGGTATGCGCTGGTGAACGGGGGGCGGTACATGATGGGGTGCTGCTCGCTGACGTCGCAGGATGCGGAGATGGGCCATGCGGTGTATGAGTCGCTGCGCGGCTGCATGGTGGAGCCGGCGCTGTTGACGGTTGCTACGGCTCCGTTTCGATTGCCGGCGGCGAAGGTTGAGATGACGGAGGTTCGTGCTCCAAAGCTGCTGCGGGCCTATCTGACGATTGGAGCGAAGATCTGCAGCGAGCCGGCGATCGATCGCGACTTCAAGACGATCGATTTTCTGACGCTGCTGGATCTGCAGACGCTGCATCCGCGGGTGGCGAAGAGATTTCTTGAGGGGTGCTGAGGTGAATGTGGCGATCGCTGTGTGGCGATTTTTGCGTTCGGGGCTGCGTAGTTTTTTGTTTGTAGGACTGCTGGTGGCGGCGGTGGTGGACTGCTGGATGAGACGGCCCAGGGTTGGGGCTGAGGGTGCTGTTTGGATTCATGGGTGGTGCCGACGGATCGTGAGGGTGCTGGGGTTCGAGTGCATGGTGGAGGGGGCGGTTCCGTCGGGCGGGGCGGTGGTGTCGAATCACCTGAGTTACCTGGATATTCTGCTGTATAGCTCGGTGCAGCCGTTTGTGATGGTGGCGAAGAAGGAGGTGCGGGGCTGGCCGCTGCTGGGCTGGCTGACGGCGCAGGCGGGGACGGTGTATGTGGAGCGGGGCGGTGGGCCGAAGACGTATCCGGCGGTGAATGCTGCGATGGCGGAGGCTTATCGGAGCGGCTTGCCAGTGCTGTTCTTTCCGGAGGGCACGACGACCGATGGAGCAGAGGTGCTGCCGTTTCGGCGGGGGTTGTTTCACTCGGTGTTGAACGGTGGGGTTGCGTTGCGGGTTGCGGCGCTGAGGTATTCGCTTGATCCGCATGTGGTGAATGCCGGCGCGACGGTTGGGGAGGATGTGTGCTGGTGGGGCGATATGGAGTTTGGGTCGCACATGTTCAAATTTCTTGGGCTGCGAGGGCTGCGGGCAAAGATACGGTTTGGGGAGGAGATCGTCGAGCGGGGGGACCGGTTTGTGCTCTCGGAGACGGCGCAGGGGGTGGTGGCGGAGATGTATGAAGGGCTGGGGCTGGAGGCTGGGGCGAACGTCGGGTGGGAGCACGACTCCGAGTTGGTTGGGGCGCTTTAGGAGCTGGTCAAGGTGTGGTTTGGGATTGTTGGTGAATATGTGACGTTCCGGGTCACATATTCGCTGAAATTGCTACGGTAACGGTCACAATTGGTTTGTCGTTGCGGGTTGGAGGGTTGCGGGCTGGGCTGCAATTTGGGGGATGAGGGCGGTGAGGAGGCAGGTGAACTGTCTTTCTACGCGCTTGCCTGTCTCCATGACCTCTTCGTGGTCGATGGTGTCGGCGGTTTCGCGTCCGTAGGCGGGGACGCCGGCGGCCATGTTGGTGACGAGGGAGAGGCCGAGGACTTCGATGCCCATGTGGCGGGCGACGATGACCTCGTGAACGGTGGACATGCCGACGAGATCGGCTCCGAGGGTGCGGAAGGCGCGGATCTCGGCGGGGGTTTCGAAGCTAGGCCCGAGGACGGCGAGATAGACGCCTTCGGTGAGGAGAAACTCCTGGCGGGCGGCCTCTTCGATGGCGAGGGTGCGGAGGCGGAGGGAGTAGGCGGTGGACATGTCGAAGAAGCGCTGGGCTGGGGTTCCAAGGACGGTGAAGCGGGGCTCGTTGGGGCCGAGGGCTGCGTTGGTTCCGGTGAGGTTGATGTGGTCGGAGATTGCGACGATGGAGCCCTGCGCAAGGGTGGTGCGGATGCCGCCGGCGGCGTTGGTGACGATGAGGGTTTTGCAACCGAGGAGACCGAGGACGCGGGTGGGGAAGGTGACCTGCTCCATGCTGTAGCCCTCGTAGGCGTGGACGCGGCCCTGCATGACGGCTACGGGGACGCCGGCGATCTGGCCGAGGACGAGGTGGCCGGAGTGGCCCTGGACGGTGGACTGAGGGAAGTGGGGGATGTCGGCGTAGGGGATGCGGGTGGCGGATTTGACGTGGGTGGCGAAGCTGCCGAGACCGGAGCCGAGGATGATGCCGAGAGCTGGCTGGAGTGGGGTCTTGCTGCGGATGTAGTGGGCGGCGGCTTGCGCTTTGCCGTAGAGGTCGATCGTCTTGTTGGTCTCGGTCATTCGCGTTCCTAAGGGCGGTCGGGCGGACATACAGGATGGTATCCCCTCCCTGTATGCTTTTTGTGTAAAGTCTTCAAAATAAAATGCTTAGTGGTGGACTTTTCAGGGTAAAGTGTCGATTGTCTGAGACTTTTTGGTAAAGTATTCTATTCAAACGGTTTACGGTCGCCATTCGAAGCGAGGCTACTGCGGTTCGGTTTCGTTGAAGGCCGCTGTTAATAGTTTATCGAGTGGGCGGGGGTGGATGCGCCACGGTTTCGGGATTTATTTTTTGCGTGGCGAGTGTGCGGAAACGCTGGATTGACGTGGGTTTTGTGGAGGGTGCGTGCGGATTTATTTTCTTCTTTGCGCGGGCAGGAGCTTGACAGGAAAAAACGGGAGACGATGAGAAGAGTAAAGTTTCAGCACGAAGGTTCGATTCAGCGAGTGGGGGATCGGGTGCGGCCGTTGGTTGGATGGGTATGAGTTCTACGGACGAGGTCGCGGGGGTGCTGGCTTCGATTCGTACGGAGTCGGGTGCGAGCCTGCTGGCGCTGGTGGAGGCTTCGCCGGTGCTGCTGGTATTTCTGCGGCACTTTGGGTGCTCTTTCTGCCGGCAGGCGATCAGTGATGTTGCGGAGATTCGTGGTGAGTTGGCGCGGCGCGGGGTGAGGCCGGTGTTTGTGCACCTGGGTACTCCGGAGCGAGCGAAGCCGTTCTTTGATTATTACGGGATTGGGGATGTGGAGCGGGTGAGCGATCCGGAGGCGGTGGTGTACCAGCTTCCTGTGTTTGCGCTGCCGCGGATGCATCCGGCGCTGACGTTGCTGCAACCTTCGGTGTGGATTGGGTGGTTGAAGGGGGCGATCTTCAAACATGGGATCGGGGCGATCCAAGAGGATGGACATCAGATGCAGGGCATCTTCTTTTTAAAAGGGGCGAAGATTGTGCGGCAGTTCCGGTATAAGACGATTGCGGATGAGCCGGATTATCTGAAGCTGGTTGGGTGAGGCGGAGGGAGTGTGGATTCCTTCGCTGCGCTGTGGAAGGGCGGGGCAACAGCAAATGCGGGGGTCTCTCCACTGCGCTGTTCACGATGAGGCTGTGAACAGCTTCGGTCGAGATGCGATTTGTGGGAAGAGCGGAACGGTTGGGGTGTTGGGTTGGAAGGTTCCAACGGTATGGGTGGGTGGGATGTGTCGGGATCCTTCACTGCGTTCAGGATGACAGCAACAGCAACTGCAAAGGCAAAGGCAACAGCAAAGACAACAGCAAAGACAACAGCAAATGCGGGGGTCTCTCCACTGCGCGGTTCACGATAAGACTGTGAACCGCTTCGGTCGAGATGACGATTTTCTTGGGGGGAAAAAAGGGAACCGTTGGAGTGTTTGGGTTGAAAGGTTCGAACGGTATGGGTGGGTGGAAGGTGTCGGGGTCCTTCACTGCGTTCAGGATGACAGCAACAGCAACGGCAACAGCAAAGGCAAAGGCAAAGGCAAAGGCAACAGCAAAGACAACAGCAAAGACAACAGCAAAGACAACAGCAAAGACAACAGCAAATACGGGGGTCTCTCCACTGCGCTGTTCACGATGAGGCTGTGAACAGCTTCGGTCGAGATGACGGCTTTCGTATGAGTTGATGATCTACTCGGGGAGTTTGTTAGAGGAGTTTGGCGATGACGAGGGTGAGGTCATCGGTCTGTTCTTTGGTTCCGGCGAAGGTGGAGACGGCTTCGGTGATGTCGGCTACGAGCGCGGTCGCTGGCTCTGATTTTTTGCTCAGGATGAGTTTTGTCAGACGGTCGAGTGAGTACTCTTCTTCGTGTTCGTTCTCCTGCTCGGTGACGCCGTCGGTGTAGAGGGCGAGGATGTCGCCGGGTTCGAGGGGGATGATTGTGTTGGAGAACTGGGCGTCGGGCAGGATGCCCATGATGGGGCCGGCTTCTTCGAGGAGAAACGATTCGTCTTTGCTGGTTCGCAGGAGCAGGGGTGGGTTGTGCCCGCCGCTGGCGTACTCGAGGGTGCGGAGCGAGGGGTTGAGGCGGGCGTAGAACATAGTGACGAAAGTGGCGGGGTTGGTGATCTGTTTGAGGACTTCGTCGAGATCCTTGAGGATGGCTGCGGGGCCGCTGAGCTCGCGGGCGCGAAGGTGCAGAGCTACGGCGAGGGAGGGCATGAGGAGAGATGCTGCGGCGCCTTTGCCGGAGACGTCGGCGATGACGACATCGACGATCTCGTCGGAGATGGTGAAGAAGTCGTAGTAGTCGCCACCGAGCAGGCGCGCGGTCTGCATGGCGGCAGCGAGTTCGAGCCCGGGGACGGTGGGAGGCCTGGGCAGGACTCGGCGCTGGACCTGGGCGGCGAGGGTGAGATCGCGCTCGTACTCGTCGCGTTGGCGGCGTACCTCTGCGGCGAGGCGTTCGCGTTGGTGCGCGATGAGGGTGACGAGGGAACTGACGATGAGAAAACCGGTAAGGCTGACGATGAAGCGGACGATTCTGACGTGGGGGCTGTCGCCGGCGGGACCAAAGAGCTCCTGCAAGATGCTGCCGAGGATCGCGAGTGCGATTGTGACTGGAAGCGGGTTGATGAGGGCACTGAGGGCGATGGGAAGGACGTAGAGATATCCGAGGGAGATATTGGCTACTACGATCCAGTCAGTGTAGGCGACGGCGGCGATAGCGAGGACGACTACCAGGTTCAACAGCCCGGTTGTTTTGTTCTCTTCGGATTGGACCAGACGCTTGTACTCGGCGGTATTCTTGCTGCTCCTTCGGAACGCCATGCTGCGGATTCTCCAGTTCGAACGCGCTTCTGCGCTGCGTTCTCTTCAAAAGGGAAGGCTGCGGGAAGAGATGCAGGATGTGCGGAGATTCTAGTGCATCGTGGGATTTGCGTGGATTTTATTTGATAAGCATGGAGACGATGCTGGCGGACATGAGGTTGGCCATGGTTCCGGCGAGCATGGCGCGGAGGCCAAGCTGGGCGAGATCGTTGCGGCGGTTGGGGACGAGGGCTCCGATGCCGCCGATCTGCATGCCGATCGAGCCTACGTTGGCGAAGCCGCAGAGGGCGAAGGTGGCGATGGAGAAGGTGCGCGGGGCGAGGGCGGACTTGATGAGGCCGAGCTGGGTGAAGGCGACGAACTCGTTGATCATGGTGCGGGTGCCGAGGAGGTTGCCGATGGTGCGGGCGTCGTGCCAGGGGATGCCGATGAGCCAGGCGATGGGCGCTCCGACGACGCCGAGGACGGCGTTGAGGGAGTGGGGGAAGGGGATGTTGCCGTGGGCCCAGGCGAAGTTCGAGATGCCGAGCATGATGGCGTTGGCGAGGCCGACGAGGGCGACGAAGCTGATGAGCATGATGGCTACGTTGAAGGCTAGCTGTCCGCCGTCGATGGTGCCGCGGGCGATGGCGGCGACGAAGTTTTCGTTCTTGTGCTCCTCGCTGGGGGGCATGTGAACGGTGCCGGCGGTGGCGGGGACTTCGGTTTCGGGTACGAGCATCTTGGCGACGAGGATGGTGCCGGGGGCGGTCATGATGACGGCGGAGAGGAGGTCCTGGGCGTTGATGCCGAAGCTGATGTAGGCGGCCATGATGCCGCCGGAGACGTGGGCCATGCCGGAGGTCATAATGACCATGAGCTCGCTGCGGGTGGCGCCGGCGAGGAAGGGGCGGATGGTGAGCGGGGCTTCGGTCTGGCCCATGAAGATGCTGGCGGCAACGTTTGTACTTTCCGCGCCGCTTGTGCCCATCGTTCGCTGCATGATCCACGCGACGATGCGGATGATGCGCTGCATGAGGCCAATGTGGTACATGATGGCGAAGAAGGCGCTGACGAAGATGATGGTGGGCAGGACGGCGAAGGCGAGGGTGGCGAGCGGGTCGCCTGGGGTGCCGATGCGGCCGAAGACGAGGGAGGAGCCGTCGACGGAGTGGCCGAGGAGGGAGGTGATGACGGAGGAGATGTTGTGGAGGATGAGCTGGCCGGTGTTCCACTTGATGACGAGGAAGGCGAAGAAGATCTGCAGGCCGAGTCCCCAGGCCACGGTGCGCCAGCGGATGGCTCGGCGGTTGGTGGAGAAGGCGTAGGCGAGGCCGAGGAAGGTGATGAGGCCGAGCAGACCGGTGAATCGAGACAAAGGCTTCGCTCCTGCTGCTGAGATGAACGCAGTTTGAATACTTTGGTTGAGTGTACTGGTTGCGAGGAGAGGGGCCTAGCGATTTCCTGAGACGGTGTTGGCTTCGATGGTCGGCAACCGTTACTTCGCGAGGTCATTGCGGAGATTCGGATTTTAGATTCAGGTTTCGCGCGAGGCGGTGGAGGTACTTGGGGTGAATGCCGAGGGTGCGCGCGGCTTCGGGGTAGCTTCCTTTGGAGTCTCGAAGCGCGTTGAGGATCATCTCTTTTTTCGATTCGTTCAGGACGTCGTGGTACTTCCCTCCTGCGAGCTTTGCGGACTGCTGCTCGAGGATGATGGTGGGAAGGTCTTCGGCGAGGATCTCTTCGGTGAGGCCGAGGACGATGGCGTGCTCGATGGCGTTCTCGAGTTCGCGGACGTTGCCTGGCCAGCTGTAGCCGAGCAGCAGGGAGCGCGCTTCGGAGGAGATGCCTTTGAAGGGGCGCTTGTTTTTTTGCGCGTACTTCGACGCGAAGTAGAGGGCCAGCAGAGGAATGTCTTCGCAGTGTTCGCGCAGCGGGGGCACGGAGATTGAGACGACGTTGAGACGGTAGTAGAGGTCCTGGCGAAACTCGTTGGACTTGATAGCCAGCTCGAGATTTTTGTTGGTGGCGGCGAGGACGCGGGCTTTGAAGGCTACGGAGTGCGTTCCGCCGACTCGCTCGAACTCTCTTTGCTGGAGGACGCGGAGGAGCTTGGCCTGCATGGGCGGAGCGAGTTCGCCGATCTCGTCGAGGAAGAGGGTTCCGTCTTCGGCGGCTTCGAGCTTGCCCTTGCGCATGCCGAGGGCTCCGGTGTAGGCGCCCTTCTCGTGGCCGAAGAGCTCGCTTTCGAGCAGAGTCTCGGGGATGGCGGCGCAGTTGATGGCGATGAAGGGGAGTTCGCTTCTGGGGCTGCTCTGGTGAATGGAGCGTGCGATGACCTCTTTGCCGGTGCCGCTCTCGCCGCGAATGAGTACGGTGGAGTCGCTCTGCGCGACGCGGGAGATGAAGTCGCTGACCTGACGGATCTGGCGGCTTTCGCCAACGAGGTTGGTGGCGGTGTTGAGCTGGCGTTTAAGCTTTGAGTTTTCTGAGCGCAGGGAATCGAGGGCGAGGATGTTTTCGAGGGTCACGGCTGCGATTCGGGAGGCGGAGTCGAGGAAGTAGAGGTGATCTTCGCCAAAGGGCGGAGCGGGAGGGAGAGAGGTGAGATAGAGGACGCCGATGGTTCGTTCTACGGCGACCAGCGGCTGGCAGAGGATGTTCTGCTGCTCGCCGGCGCTTGGATCGGCGTCGATCTGAATGGCTGCGCGCTCCCAGAAGGCGCGGTGAACGAGTTCTTTTGGAACGGATATCTTCGACGGCGAGTCGGTATGGCGGTTCCAGGTGCAGGTTTCGAATGCTTCCTCTTCGAGATCGGTGATGAGAACGACCGCTCCTTCGTCGGCGGGGACGACTTCGAAGATGAGTTGCAGGAGCTCGCGTTGCAGGAGTTGAGAGTCGCGGATGGAGTTGATGACGCTGCTGATCCTGAAGAGGGCGGTGAGGTCGCGGGCCATGCGCCCGAACTCGATGGGGGGCGCGACTCGCGTTGTCTCCAGAGAGGCGTTGGCAGAGAGGTCGCTTGCGCGCCTTCTGGGAGGGCCTGCTTCGTCTTCGTGGGTGAGGTAGAGGAAGCTGGCGTTGCCGATGCGGATGGTGTCGCCGTGGTCGAGGGATCGGCGCAGGACGGGCATTCCATTGACGAAGGTGCCGCTTCTGCTGTCGAGGTCGACCAGTTCATATTGGCTGTTCTGGCCCTGGTTGTTCTGGCCGTCGATAGGCTGGATGGTGCAGTGGCTTCGAGAGACCGCTGGATCGGTGAGGCATAGCTGGTTTTCTTCGAGTCGGCCAACCGAGATTGGGCTATCGCTCAGCTCTCGAACGGTTCCGGTCAGCGAGCCCGAGATGGCGAGGAGCCGCGGTTTCATAGGGTCTCCGTTGAAGGAGAGTGTAGCTGAATCGGCTGCGCGACCGCGATTCCGGGGCACGATTCAGGACACGATGCGGGAACACGGGAGCCGATCAGATACCGCGGGGAACCATTCGGATACCGGGAGATTGAAGCGTGGGTGAGATTCGCCGGCCTGCGGGCGGACGCTGCGGTTCCATCTTGTTGCAAATAAAAGTGAGCTGCCGATGTACGGGAGTTTGGCGCGGTTTGGCCATGCGGTTGCAATGTATCCGGGCGTAACAACAAGCTCCGGAGAGAACGAAATCCAGAGACCAATCGGAACCTGAGAGAGGTATCTCACAAAGGAGATCGTCATGAAAAACCTTACTGCAATCGCACTCTTCGTCGCCGCCGGTATTGCCACCGCTGGTAGTGCTCTGGCCCAGGATCATAAGGTCACGGCAACCGTTCCATTCAACTTCACGGTCAATGGCCGCACGCTGCCTGCCGGGAACTACACCATCGGCAACGAGAGCAACACGCCGCGGATTCTGAGCATTTCGGACCGAGAGAAGGGCATTGCCGTGATGGCGACTACGGTCCCTGATAACAGTGTCTCGGCAGACAACAAGCTGGTCTTTCACCACTACGGGAACCAGTACTTCCTGAGTGAGATTCGCACAGCGAATTCGTCGATGAGCTGCCACCTGACGACTTCGAAGCAGGAGAAGTGGGCCAGGGCTCAGGCACAGGAAGCATCCGTACGCGTCAATAGCGATGTTCTGATTGCTCTCAAATAGTTTGTACTTTGTGTGAGCAGGACCCGGCGATGAAGATCTCCGGGTCCACTTTTTGGTCTGGGAATCAGGTGTTCTTGGTGATGACTTCGCGGAGGAGAGGCTGGAGTTGGGGCGGGCCGGAGGCGATGTGGAGGGTGTCGAGGAGCATGGTCTCGGGTTCGTCGAGGAGCGAGAGGTCTTCGCTGAAGAGGGTGACGAGGGGTTGCCCGGCTTTGATCGAGTCGCCTAGCTTGGCGTGCATCTCGATGCCGGCGTGGGCGCTGACGGGATCGCCGGGTTTGGCGCGGCCTGCACCGAGACGCTGGACGGCCCAGCCGACTTGTTTGCAGTCCATGGAGGCGAGGTATCCGGTGTGTGTAGCGGTGAGGGTGCGCGAGGCGGTGTATCGGTGGTGGGCGGCGGGGTCGTGGAAGAGGGAGACGTCGCCGCACTGGGTGGCTACGACTCTGATCCATGCTTTGAAGGCTGCGCCGCTGAGGAGAATCTCGTCGGAGAGACGCGCTCCTTCTTCGGGGGTGGCGGCTTTGCCGGCGAGATGAAGCATCCAGCCGGCTAGGAGGTTGGAGAGCTGGATGAGGTCGGCGGAGAGGGGGTGGCGATCCTCGATGCGGGTGGCGCGGAGGATGTCGACGCACTCCCAGACTTCGATCCAGTTGCCGGAGAAGCGGCCGAGGGGCTCGTCGTGGTTGGTGAGGAGGGCGACGGTGCGGGTGCCGGAGGCTTCGCCGGTCTGGACCATGAGTTCGGCGAGGAGCTTTGACTGGTCGTAGGTGGGCATGAAGGCGCCGCTGCCGGTTTTGACGTCGAGGACCAGGGCGTTGAGGTCTTCGGCTAGTTTTTTGCTCATGATGCTGGCGCAGATGAGGTACGGAGATTCGACGGTGCCGGTGTGGTCGCGGAGGGCGTAGAGGATGCGGTCGGCGGGGACGAGATGCGGGGTTTGTCCGACGAGGGCTGCGCCGCACTTTTCGAGCGTGAGGAGGAGGTGGTCGAGGGTGAGCTGGGTGTTGAAGCCGGGGATGGTTTCGAGCTTGTCGAGGGTTCCGCCGGTGTGGCCGAGGCTGCGGCCAGAGATCATGGGGACGCAGATGCTGGGGATGCCGTCGGGGTTTGGCGAGGCGAGGCCTGCGGCGGCGAGGATGGGGGCGATGAGGAGGGAGGTCTTGTCGCCGACGCCGCCGGTGGAGTGCTTGTCGACGGTGAAGCTGTGGAGGGGCGCGGCGTCGAAGGTCTCGCCGGAGTAGCGCATGGCGGCGGTGAGGGTGGCGAGCTCTTGCGGGGTGAGGCCGTGATGGAAGACGGCCATGAGGAAGGCGGCGATCTGGGCGTCGGTGACGAGCTGTTTGTCCGGAGTGCGGTGAACGAGGGCGTGGATGAAGGCCTGGATCTCTGCGTCGGTGAGGACGCGGCCGTCGCGCTTGTGGAGGAGGACGTCGATGGGATGGATGGTCTGGGTCATCTATTTTTCTCGATCTGGCTTGCTACTTGTGGGTACAACCAATCCTTGTTCCTCGCTAACTTGAATCATGCCATTTGCCTTGGGATCGAATCCGTGAGGGAAGATGGTCCGGCTGCTGTATCGCGATCCCTTCAGATCTGCTCCGTCGAGAAGAGCGTCAGTCAAATCTGCTTCGAGGAGAGACGATGCATGGAGGATGTTGTCATAGGAAATATATGCTCCCGTGAAGTCCGCCCTGCGTAGATTGGCACCATCGAGGACCACTCCGCTTAGTCGGCAATTCCGAAAGATACTTCCTTCACAATTGGCCCTGAAAAGATAAGTACCGTAAAGGTCGGCGTCAGTGAAGTCAGCTCCTCTTAAATCTGCGTCGGACAGATCAAGAACCTCCACGGATTGGCCGCGGAAGTCTGCGTTGCGCAGGTCACAAAGATCAAGGCTAGTGTCAAACGCCGTATCACGCAGTGCTTTGCCATTTGTGTCACGGATTATCAAAGCAGTCTTCCTTAACTAGAGAATTGATCAATCGACTTGAATGATTACTCGTTGAGGAGGAAGGCGGCGGGTAGGAGCTCCGCCATGGTGGCCTGGGCGATGGAGCCGCCTTCGGCGGGGAAGTAGACGATGGTGTCGGGGGTGCTGAACTCGTGGATGGTCTGGCGGCAGGCTCCGCAGGGCTGGCTGGCGGTCTGGTTGAGGTTGGCGACGGCGATGGCGCGGATGCGGATGCCGGGGCCGCGGAGGGCGACGGCGGAGGTGATGGCGGTCTGCTCGGCGCAGGTGGTGAGGCGGTAGGAGGCGTTTTCGACGTTGCAGCCGGTTACGATGGTACCGTCGGTGAGGAGGAGGGCGGCGCCGACGCGGAAGTTGCTGTAGGGGGCGTAGGCGTGGTGCGCGACGGTGACGGCTTGCTGCTGCAGGCTGGCGATTTGTGCGGGAGTGAGCGCGGCACTGGGCTGTTCGGCGGAGAGTTCGGAGGACATGATGTGAGTGAGGCTATCGGGTGCGGGGGCCGATAGCAAGTGGCAGGCGCCTCATGGTTACCGCTCCGCGCCCGATATAAGGTGTGTGGACGAGCTAACCAAAGAATTTATTGCGGAGAGCCAGGAGGGTCTGGACCGGATGGAGCGGTGCCTGACCGAGCTGGAGATGCGGCCTGACGATACCGGATTGCTGGGGGAGATCTTCCGCGCCGTCCATACGATCAAAGGGACGACGGGTTTTCTGGGATTCGACCGGCTGGAGAAGCTGGCGCATGCGGGAGAGCATCTACTGGGGTCGCTGCGGGACGGAAGGCTTGCGGTGACCTCGGATCTGATCAGCGGGTTGCTTCGCCTGATGGATGGTCTGCGCTCGATTCTGATGTTGATCGAGGAGACCGGGAGTGAAGGGACTCGAGCGGGTGATGAAGATGGCGAGCTGATCGCCGAACTGGCGAGTCTGAATGGGCAGGTGCCTGCGGAGCTGCCGGAGATCGAGGCTCCGCAGATTGCTCTGGTGGAGACGACGAAGAGTGAGGGTGCTGCGCCGGCCGCTTCGAATGGTGGTGCGTCGCCGGTGTTGCAGCCGACGGTGGTGACGGAGAAGGCGAGCGCGGATAAGACGCTGCGGATCGATGTGGATGTGCTGAACCGCATGATGAACCTGGTGGGCGAGCTGGTGTTGACCCGCAACCAGATGCTGCAGAGCGGGATGGAGGCGGCGAACTTTCCTGAGCTGGCGCGGCGGCTGGATAGCGTTACGGCGGATCTGCGCGAGACGGTGATGCAGGCTCGGATGCAGCCGGTTGGGAATCTGTTTGGGAAGTTTCCGCGGATGGTGCGGGATCTTGCACGGACCTGCGGTCGCGAGGTGCGGGTTGAGTTCAGCGGGCAGGAGACGGGGCTGGATAAGAGCCTGCTCGAGGCGATCAAGGATCCGCTGACCCATGCGGTGAGGAACGCGGTCGATCATGGGATCGAGTCGCCTGCGGACCGTGTGCTGGCAGGGAAGTCGGCTGAGGGCTGTCTGCGGTTGAAGGCGTTTCATCAAAGCGGCTCGGTGGTGATCGAGATTGAAGACGATGGCGCCGGGATCCCGATCGAGCGAGTGCTCGAGAAGGCGATCGAACGCAATCTGGTAACGGCGGAAGATGCTGCGGGGATGTCGGAACGGGAGGCGTTGCAGCTTATTTTCTTGCCGGGATTTTCTACTGCTGCTGCGGTGACTACGGTCTCCGGGCGCGGCGTCGGTATGGATGTGGTGCGGGCCAATGTGGAGAAGGTTGGCGGGAGCGTTGAGGTCGAGTCGCGCAGAGGTGTGGGGACTACGCTGCGGCTGCGGGTGCCGCTGACGCTGGCGATTGTTCCTTCGCTGGTGGTGAAGAGCGGGGGCCAGGCGTTCGCGCTGCCCCAGAGCACGCTGGTGGAGCTGGTGGATATTCCGGAGCGGGAGTTTGCGCAGGTGGTGCAGAGGATTGGTTCGTCGGAGCTGTACCGTTTGCGAGAGCGCCTGTTGCCGATGGTGTGGCTGGATCGGTTGCTGGGATTGGAGGCGGATAATCCGGACCAGTCGAAGGGACACTACCTGGCGGTGCTGGAGGCGGAGGGTTGCAGGTATGGCCTGGTGGTCGATGACCTGATGTCTCCTGAGGAGATTGTGGTGAAGCCGCTGTCGCCGGTGCTGCGGGAGATTGGTTTGTTCTCGGGCGCGACGGTGCTGGGCAATGGGACGCTGGCTTTGATTCTGGATATCGGTGCGACCGCGGCACGTGCTGGGGTGAAGCCAATCGAAGAGGAGGTCTCTGGGATTGGTGCTGGAGAGGCTGCGGTGCTGGAGGGTGCGGGGATCTCGTTCCTGATCTTTGAGGATCGGGTGAGAGAGCGAACGGCGCTGCCGCTGGATGTGGTGGAGCGGATTGAGAGTGTGCCGCTGGGACAGATTGAGTACGCGGGCGGACGGCCGTTGCTGCAGTATCGCGGCGAACTGCTGCCGCTACGGGATGAAGGAAGTGTGCTGATGGAGCTGGAGTCTGCGCGGCAGGCGGGCGAAGAGACGATGGTGACGATACTGATCTGCGGCGATGCCGGCGTGGCAGGAGCGCAGCGGGGCGGCATGGTCGTGCGGCAGGTTCTGGATGTTTCGACGGGAACCTTGATTGATCAGGGTGAGGCGACGCAGGGGATGGAGCTTGCTCTGGTGAAGGAGAAGCTGACGCAGGTTCATCGTGAGTTTGGCGTGAAGGCGAAGGCTGCCTGGCAGGAGGTTGCGTGAGAATAGCCGGTCGGGAGAAGGTCGACGAGATTCAGGATGAGAGTGATGCGGTCTCGCTTTGTTCGCTGTATGCGGGTAGTGAGATGTTCGGCATCGACACTAGGAAGATACGCGAGGTGCTTGGGGAGCGGGATCTGCAGAGGGTGCCGATGTCGCCGCCCTTCATCGCGGGCGTTGTCCCTTATCGCGGCGAGGTGCTCACGACAGTAAATCTTCGGGCGCTGTTGGGGATGGAGGCGCACTCCGGCAGATGCTGCGTGCTGGTGATGGCGGAGGATGAGGCCGCGGAGCGTTTTGGGCTGGTGGTGGACGCGGTGGGCGGCGTGGTGACGGTGAGCCGGCGGATGCTGGAGGACAACCCCTGCACGCTGGAGGCGAGGGGTAAGTGGTTGTTCGATGGAGCCTACAAGATGGACGCGGGTTTGATGGTGCAGCTGGATCCACGGAAGCTGTCGCCGTCGCGCTTGTCGGAGGTGGGATTGTTTAAAAGCAGTTCGAATGGAGGTATAGATGCGAGTCCTGATCGTTGATGATTCGAGCTTTATCCGCGAGTATCTGCGGCACCTGCTGGGCCGGATGGATGTGGTGTGTGAAGAGGCGAAGGATGGGAGCGACGCGCTGGCTGTGCTTCGGGCGGAGGAGTCGTTCGATCTGATGCTGCTGGATGTGAACATGCCGGTGATGAACGGGCTGGAGTGCGTGAAGAAGCTGCGCGAGGCGAAGCTTGGGCCTGAGATGAAGGTGATGATGGTGACGACCGAAGCCGATCACTCGTTCATTACGACGGCGCTGGACAATGGCGCGGATGAGTTTCTGATGAAGCCGTTTACCCCTGAGAGCCTTCGCGAGAAGATGCTTCTGCTTGGTGTGATCGCAGCTTGAGGGTTGTGGGTGGAAGAGAAAGCCTGAGGAAAATAGATATGGGACCCATGGAGGAACGGCCGCTCCGCATTCTTGCAGCGGACGACTCGGCGGTGATGCGCGGCGTGATGTGGAAGCTGTTTCAGAGGCACGCGGAGGATCGGTCGAGCGAACTGCCGCGCATGGAGTTATGCGGTGTTGCGTTGGACGGGGTGGATTGCCTGGAGTCGGTGAAGCGGCTGTCGCCGGATGTGCTGGTGCTGGATCTTGAGATGCCGAGGCTGAACGGACTGGAGGTTTTGCGCCGCTTGCAGGTGGAGAATCCGGGGCTGCCGGTGATCATGTGCAGTGCGCATACCGAGCGCGGGGCGCGGTCGACGCTGGAGGCGCTGGCGTGTGGCGCTGCAGACTATGTGACCAAGCCGGCTGAGCAGCGAGATTTCGCCTCGGCGATGCTTTCGCTGTCGCAGCAACTGCTGCCGCGAATTGCTGCGCTGGCTAAAGGCGCGAAGCGGAAGCAGGAGAGTGTGGTCGCTCGGGGCGGTTCGGGCAATGCCGGCAACGCTCCGGCTGGTGCGGCGTTGCCGAAGTTGTCCGCTCCGATTGAGCTGGTGGTGATTGGATTGTCTACCGGTGGGCCGTCTGCGCTGGAGCAGTTGCTGCCGCGGCTGCCTGCAGATTTTCCTGTTCCGGTGTTGATCGTTCAGCATATGCCGAAGCTGTTCACCGGTGCGCTGGCGGAGCGGTTGGATAAATGCTGTTCGCTGCGGGTGAAAGAGGCCTATGAGAACGCGATGATTCGACCGGGCACGATCTGGCTGGCTCCGGGGGATGCGCACATGGAGGTAGGCCCGGGCAACGGGTTAACGGACAGACAGGATGGGGGGTTGGCGGGTCGGAGCAGCAGGGTTCGGCTGCATCAGCGGGAGCCGTTGAATCACTGCAGGCCGGCGGTGGATTACCTGTTTTTTTCTGCGGCACGGATGTATGGCGCGGCTGCGCTGGCGCTGGTGATGACGGGTATGGGTGCGGATGGCCTGGATGGAGCGCGGGCCGTCCATGAACGCGGGGGAGTGGTGCTGGCGCAGGACGAGGCGAGCTCTGCCGTATGGGGCATGCCAGCCAAGGTGACTGAGGCTGGAATTGCAAGCGCAACGCTACCGCTTGCGGAGATTGCGGGTGCGCTGAAGCAGAGAGTTGACGCGGGAAGATTGACGAAGATGGATACAGCACGCCACGCAGCATCCGCGATGGCGTCGCGACGGGAGATCAACGATGGCCTGCTCTGATACGGACTACGCTTATCTTCGTGAGCTTGTGCTGGAGCAGTCGGCGAACCTGATTGATCCGTCGCGCAATGCTCTGTTTGATACGAGGCTGACACCTATCGCACGGTTGTCGGGCGCGGATAGTCTTGAGGACTTTGTGAATATGTTGAAGGCGGGGCGGCCGGCTCATCTGCATCGCGCGGTTGCCGAGGCGATGACGATCAATGAGACGAGTTTCTTTCGTGACATGAGGCCGTTTGAGATGCTGCGGCAGATTCTTATTCCTCGGCTGATGGAACGGCGAATGGAGGAGCGGCGGCTGCGGATATGGAGTGCTGCGAGTTCGACCGGGCAGGAGGCTTACAGTCTGGCGATGATGATTGCGGAGCATTTTTCGGAGATTGCGGGCTGGGATGTAAAGATCGTCGGCACCGATATCTCGCGGCATGTTGTCGATTATGCGCAGAAGGGGCGGTATCGGCGGCTGGAGGTAAATCGCGGGTTGCCCGCGCGGATGCTGCTGAAGTATATGACCCGTCACGGAGAGGAGTGGGAGGTTAGTCCGCAGATTCGGTCGATGTGCGAGTTTCACTACGCCAATCTGTGCGCTCCGTTGCCTTTGCTGCCGACCTTCGATCTGGTGTTGTTGAGAAATGTGCTGCTTTATTTTTCTCAGCAGGATCGACGGGCGCTCTTCAGGGAGATTCACCGGAAGCTGTCTCCTGCCGGATATCTAGTGTTGGGGAATGCGGAGCAGGCGGAGGATTCCACGAATCTTTTTGAGGTGGAGTTTGGGGCGGACTGCTACTTCTATAGTCCGGTGAGGGCGAGTTGAGAGGTAGATGGCCGGTCGCGGGCTGGACCTGAGAGCTTGGGCGCGCATCCAATAGTGTGCGGCAGTTATGCTGCTGAGAGCGCACACTTTGACTATGCCGCCAAAGACTTCTAAGCCGAAGAAGAAAATAATCCCGGAGAAGACGGAGCCGCTGCTGCCTGGGAATCTCGGCGGCGAGGATGCGCTTGCGCTTTTCCATCCGATTACGGCGAGGTGGTTTCGGGCGGTGTTTGATGCGCCGACGGCCCCGCAGGTGGAGGGCTGGCCGGCGATTGCTCGTGGAGAGTCGACGTTGATATTGGCGCCGACAGGCACGGGTAAGACGCTGACAGCGTTTCTGTGGTGTCTCGACAGATTGATGATGCGGACGGCTCCTGAGGCTGAGAGAGGGTGCAGGGTGGTGTATCTTTCGCCGCTCAAGGCGCTGGCGTCGGATGTGGAACGCAATCTTCGATCGCCTCTTGTGGGGATTGCCAACATGGCGAAGCGTGAAGGCGTTGCGGTGCGGATGCCGGAGATCAGTGTGCGCACGGGGGACACTTCGCAGAAGGAGCGTGCGCGGTTTCGGAGGCATCCTGGCGACATTCTGATTACTACTCCGGAGAGTCTGTATCTGTTGCTGACGTCGGAGGCGGGGGAGTCGCTGCGGTCGGTGGAGACCGTGATTGTGGATGAGATTCATGCGCTGGTGCCGAGCAAGCGCGGGGCGCATATGGCGCTGTCGCTGGAGCGGTTGGAGGCGTTGACTGGCAGGAGGCTGCAGCGGATTGGGCTGTCTGCGACGCAGAGGCCGCTTGAGGAGGTAGCGCGTTTTCTTGGTGGTGCGGATACAGCAGGTCAGCAGGTCGGCGAGTCAGCAAGTCAGCGGGTTGTGGGAGAGTCGGCGCTCGAGGCCAGCGGCGTGCTGATGAGTACGGCCAGCGAGGATGGGGTGAGGCCGGATGTTGGCGCGAATGCTCCGCTGTATCGGCCCGTGACGGTGGTGAATGCCGGGGCTAGAAAGTTGCTAGAGCTGAAGGTTGAGGTGCCGGTCGAGGATATGGCGCGGCTGGGGGAGATCGAGGAGCAGCCAAGCGGGCCGGCTTCGCAGGGGCCGAAGAGGACTTCGATCTGGCAGTCGATCCATCCGCGACTGCTGGAGATTATTCAGGGGCGGACCTCGACACTGATCTTTGTGAATGCGCGAAGGGTCGCGGAACGGCTGGCTGGTGCGCTGAATGAGCTTGCCGGAGAGCAGATTGCGCGGGCGCACCATGGCTCGCTTGCGGCTACGCAGAGGACAGAGATTGAGGAGTTGCTGAAGGCGGGACAGATCAAGGCTCTGGTGGCTACGTCCTCGTTGGAGTTGGGAATCGATATGGGGGCGATCGATCTGGTGATTCAGATCGAAGCTCCTCCTTCTGTGGCTAGTGGGATGCAGCGGATTGGAAGAGCGGGGCACCAGGTGGGGGCTCCGTCGCATGGGATTATCTTTCCGAAGTATCGAGCGGATTTGATTGCGTGTGCGGCGGTGACGCGGGCGATGCATGAGGGGCATGTGGAATCGACGCGGTTTCTGCGTAATCCGCTGGATGTGCTGGCGCAGCAGATGGTGGCAGTGATTGCTCATCCACCGTTGAACGTTGCGGATGCGGAGCGGCGCACGAAGCATAAGACGGAGGAGGACGAGAGTCCGGGAATCAGTTACGCGGCGCTGTTTGGGTTGGTGCGGGGTGCGGCTCCGTTTGCGGGGTTGAGCCAGAGTGTCTTCGACGGAGTGCTGGATATGTTGGCGGGGCGGTATCCGTCGGATGAGTTTGCTGAGCTGCGTCCGAGGATTACGTGGGACAGGACGAGGAACTGGATTACGCCGCGCGCTGGGGTGAAGCGAATTGCGATTCTGAACGGCGGGACGATTCCTGATCGCGGGACGTATGGAGTGTTCCTGGCGGGTCAGCGCTCGAAGCCGGTACGGGTGGGTGAGCTGGATGAAGAGATGGTCTTCGAGAGCCGGACGGGAGATACGTTCATTCTTGGGGCTTCGACGTGGCGGATCGACGAGATTACGCACGACCGGGTGTTGGTGACGCCGGCACCGGGGGAGGCTGGGAAGATGCCGTTCTGGCATGGGGATCAGGCTGGAAGGCCGCTGGAGTTTGGACGAAGGATTGGGGCGCTGGTAAGGGAGTTGCGGGATGCTCCGCGGAGCGTGGCGATGGCTCGGCTGACGGCGGAGCATGATCTGGAGCCGGGGGCGGCGGAGAATGTGCTGCGGTACCTGGCGGACCAGGAGCTGGCTACCGTTGTTGTTCCTGACGATCGCAATATCGTGATTGAACGGGTTAGGGATGAACTGGGAGATTGGCGTGTTTGCGTGCTGACTCCGTTTGGCAGTCGAGTGCATGCGCCGTGGGCGATGGCGGTGACGGCGAAGCTCCGTGCGGGGAACGGGCAGGAGGTGGAGACGATGTGGTCGGAGGACGGCTTTGTGCTGCGCTTTCCTGAGACTGAAGAGGCTCCCGCGATTGAACCGATTCTGCTGGAGGCGGAGGAGGCGGCTGAATTGGTGCTGCGGCAGTTGGGGTCGTCAGCTCTGTTTGCGGCGAAGTTTCGCGAGAGCGCGGCGCGGGCGTTGCTGCTGCCGAGGAGGAGAGCGGATGGGCGGACTCCGCTTTGGCAGCAGAGGAAGAGGGCGTATGACCTGCTGAGTGTGGCGAGCCAGTATGCTTCGTTTCCGATTGTGTTGGAGGCTTATCGTGAGTGCCTGCGGGATGTGTTCGATATGCCCGCTCTGATGGAGACGCTGCGGAATATTGGTAGTCGCTCGCTGCGAGTGCATACGGTTGACTCGAGGACGCCTTCGCCGTTTGCTTCGGCGCTGCTGTTTAGTTATGTGGCGAACTACATCTATGACGGGGACGCTCCGCTGGCCGAGAGACGGGCGCAGGCGCTTTCGATTGATCAGGATCAGCTGCGGGAGTTGATGGGGGATGCGGATCTTCGGGAGTTGTTGGATATCAATGCAATTGAGGAGACAGAGGAGCAGCTGCAGTGTGTTGCGGAGGGGTATCGCGCGCGGAATAGGGATGGGGTGCATGATCTGCTGCTGCGGCTTGGCGATCTGACGCGGGAGGAGGTGCGATCTCGATCTGTAACGGATGAGGTTGCAGAAGAGGTTGGGAAGCTGTTGAGGGCGCGACGGGCTCTGGAGGTTCAGATCGCCGGGGAGAAGCGGTTGATTGCGGTGGAGGATGCGGCGCGGTATCGGGATGCGTTGGGCGTGCCGCTGCCGCCGGGGCTGCCGGGTGCGTTTTTGCAGGAGATGCCGGATGCGCTGCTGGACTTGATGAGGAGATTTGCGCGGACGCATGGTCCGTTTACGACGCCTGAGGCTGCTGGGCGTTTTGATCTGCCGATGGAGAGTGTGGAGGCAGTGCTGCAGCGGCTGATTCAGAGCGGCAAGGTGGTGGAGGGTGGATTTCGGCCAGGGGGGATGCATCGAGAGTGGTGCGACAACGAGGTGCTGCGATCGATTCGTCGGAGATCTCTGGCTCGGCTGCGAAAGGAGGTCGAGCCGGTGGAGCAGAGGACGCTGGCGCGGCTCTTCACGAGGTGGCAGGGTGTGGTGCAGCCTCGGCGAGGGCTGGATGCGCTGCTGGACGTGATTGAGAATCTGCAGGGAGCACCGCTGCCGGCTTCGATTCTGGAGACGGAGATTCTGCCGGCACGATTGGTGGGGTACAAGAGTTCGGATCTGGATACGTTGATTGCGGCGGGAGAGGTGGTGTGGGTTGGGTTCGATCCGATTGGGGAGAGAGATGGGCGGATTGGGCTTTATCTTGCGGAGAAGCTGCCGGTGCTTTGGCCGATTGGACGGCAGAAGGAGCGGGGAGTTGGTTCTACTCAGAGCGACGACCCTGCTGCGCTGAATGAGAGGGAGACCGCGATTGTCGAGTATCTGAAGGGGCGCGGGGCTTCGTTCTTTCAGGATCTGCATGATGGTGTTGGCGGCGGATATCCGGGAGAGACGCTCGAGGCTCTTTGGAGTTTGATGTGGCGAGGGATGCTGACCAACGATGGGTTGGCGGCGTTGCGTGCGTACTGCGAGAGGCCGGCGGCGAGTGGGTCGAGGAAGCCAGCCCGAAGGGTGCATCAGCAGACTGGATTTCGTTCGAGAAGGACGACTCCGCCTACGGCGCAGGGGCGATGGGCGTTGAATCCTGCTGCGTTTGCGATGGACAGATCGGCTACGGAGTGGAGTCACGCGATTGCGCAGCAGTTGCTAACGCGATATGGGGTGGTGTTTCGCGAGACGGCGCATGCGGAGAATCTGCCGGGTGGGTTTTCGTCGATCTACGACGTGATGAAGGCGCTGGAGGAGAGTGGGAAGATTCGGCGAGGATACTTTGCGGCGGACCTGGGGGCGACGCAGTTTGCACTGCCGGCTGCGGTGGATCTGCTGCGGTCGCTGAGGGGTTCTAACCAAGGCGACAAGACGGAGATGTTGCAGCTGGCGGCGACCGATCCGGCGAATCCTTATGGGGCTTTGATGCGGTGGCCTGCGGCTGCGGAGGTGGGATCTTTTTTGACGCGGAGCGTTGGGGCTCGGGTGATTCTTTGCGATGGGGCGCTAGTGACTTATCTGCGGCGAGGGAATCCTAATCTGCAAGTGTTTCTGCCGGAGGAGGAGCCGCAGAGATCGCAGGTGGCGCGGAGTCTGGCGGAGTTTCTGGTGTCTCGGGTGCGGGAGCAGGAAGATGCGGATGGACGCGGCGGGATGCTGATTGCGAGTGTGAATGGGATGACGGTGGCGGAGCATTGGATGGCGCGGTTTTTGCTGGATGCGGGGTTTGCGGCGGGAGCTATGGGCTTCAATGTACGGAGAGGATTGCCGCCGCTGCCGGGCGCTCGCGGTGAGGTGAGAGCAAATGCCTGAAGGGGACACCATCTATCGGGCGGCGCGGGCGCTGCAGAAGGCGATTGGGGGCAAGGTGGTGACGGGGTTTGATACCGGGCTGGCTAAGCTAGCTCGGGTGAATGATGATGCTCCGCTGGTAGGTCGGACCGTGGAGAAGGTGGAGTCGCGGGGGAAGTGGTGTCTGATATCTTTCTCGGGCGATTTGATTCTGGTGACGCATATGTTGATGAGCGGGAGCTGGCATCTTTATCGGACGGGCGGAGTAGTGGTGGATGGGAAGGGATCGGATGCGGGTGGTGGTTCGGACGGCGGAATGGGAGGCTGTGGGGTTCAATATTCCGGTGGCAGAGTTTCATACGGCGCGGTCTCTGGAACGAAGTAGCCAGGTGCCGAAGCTGGGGCCTGATATTTTGTCGAATGAGTTTACGGTGGAAGGTGGTGTGGCTCGGTTGGCTGCGTATGGGAGGGAGAATCCTGATGCGGAGATTGCGGTGGTGCTGCTGAATCAGCGAGTGCTGGCGGGATTGGGGAATGTTTATAAGAGCGAGGTGGCGTTTGCGGCGGGGGTCAATCCGTTTCGCGCGATGAGGACGATTACGACACGAGAGATGGAGGTGATGGTTGACGTGTCGCAGAGATACATGAAGGCGAATGTGGCGGACGGGTCTTCTTCTCTAGGAGGCGGGGAGGGGATTGTGACTTACTCGGGCAATCGGCGGACGACACACTCGTCGAATCGCGAGGAGAGGCTGTGGGTGTATGGGCGGCAGGGGCAGGAGTGCCGACGGTGTGGGGCGACGGTGATGATGAGGAAGCAGGGGTTGCAGGCTCGTTCGACTTACTGGTGTCCGGAGTGCCAGCCGTGGGTGGGGATGGGGGAGACCGTCGCTCCGTTGGGAAGGGTGTCTTTGGTGCGACGGGGCAAGATTGGATGTTAGACGGCTGAGGATGACTACTGAGGCGGTGGGGCGGGTTGCTCTTGCTGTTTATCTTTGTCTTTATCTTTGCCGCCGCCGAAGATCTTCTGGAAGAAGTTTTTCTTCTTGGGTGGGGTTGGCTGTTGCGTGGTGTCGGGGGCATTGCCGTCGGGTGGCGTGTTGGGCGGGACGCGGACGATGGGTGCGCCGGTGGTGGGTGGAGGCGTGGTTGTTTCGGATTTGCTGCCGCCTATGCCGAGGATTCTTTGGATGAGGTTCTGGGGGCTTTCGCTCATCTGGCTGCAGGTGTTGATCGGCGCGGTGCCGTCGAGGAAGGCGGCGTAGAGGATGTTGCCGGGGCAGGTGGAGTCGGCGATGAGGTTGGAGGTCTTGTCGATGCGGGCGGTGGTGATGCCTGCGGGCGCGACGAATGGCTTGACGTCGGAGTACTGGGGCAGGAGGATGGCGCGCTTCATGAACTCGGTCCAGATCGGTTCAGCGGCGTGCGCACCTTCGATCTTGACGTCGGTGTAGTCGTCGTTGCCGACCCAGACGATGCAGATGAGGTTGGAGGTGTAACCGGCGAACCAGGCGTCGTGACTGGTTCCGGTCTTGCCGGCGGCGGGTGCGGTGAAGCCATGGCCTCGGACGGCGGCGGCGGTGCCGTAGTTCATCACGCCTTCGAGGAGAGACTGGGTGAGGTAGGCGGCGCGAGGATCCATGACCTGCTTGGCGTCGGGAGAGAAGTCGGAGACGATGTCTCCGCTCGCGTTGCGGACAGAGGCGAGCATCCAGGGGGTGAGGTGGACGCCGTTGTTGGCGAAGACCGTGTAGGCGCCGGCCATGTCGATAGGTGTGGCGTTGTAGGTGCCGATGGCCACTGAAGGAGTGCCGCGCGCGTTAGTGATTCCGGCAGAACGGGCGAGTGCAGCAACGTTGTCGAAACCGACCATCTGGCCCAGCTGAACCGTGGCTGCGTTGAGCGAGTGAGCGAGAGCGTACGCTGCGGTGACGTCGCCCTTATAGCCGCTGATGAGGTTCTTTGGCGTGTAGGTCTGGCGGCCATTGTCGTAGGTGAAGGTGGTTTCTTCGTCGTTGAGCTCGGTGAGTGCGGTGAAGACTCCGCTGCCGCCGGTGTCGCCGTTGCTGAGCGAGAGGCCGTTGAGGGAGCTGTTGTAGGCCGCGGCGTAGACGAAGGGTTTGAAGATGGAGCCGGTGGGGCGCTGGGAGACGGCGTGATTGAGCTGGGAGGCACCGTAGTTGCGGCCGCCGACGAGGGCGAGGATCTGTCCTGTGTGTGGGTTGATGGCCACGAGCGCGACCTGGGGATAGGTGATGGGTCCGGGCTGTTCGCCTTTAGGCGTCTTATGCTGTTTGCGGACGAGCTCGTCGACGTTCTTCATTCCGATCTCGACGGCCTCGGAGGCGGCGCGTTGCAGTTCGGGGTCGAGCGAGGTGTAGATGCGGAGGCTCTGGTGGGCGATGTCCTGGTCGCCGATGTGTTTGACGAGCTGGTCGTGGACGAGGTCGACGAAGTAGGGGGCTTCGCTGGCGTCGATGTTGGGCGGGGCGAGGCGGAGGGGCTCGGCCTTTGCGGTCTGCGCCTGACTGGCGGTGATGGCGCCGGTTTCGACCATGGACTCGAGGACTACGTTGCGGCGCTCCATGGCGCGCTCGGGATGGCGGTAGGGATTGAGTCGAGTGGGCGACTGGATGGTGCCGGCGAGGAGGGCGCACTCGGCGAGGTCGAGCTGCTGGAGATTTTTGCCGAAGAAGGTCTGTGCGGCCTCGCCAAAGCCGTTGATGGCGTAGCTGCCGCGCTGGCCGAGGTTGATCTCGTTGGCGTACATCTCGAAGATCTGCTTCTTGGTAAAGCGGGCTTCGAGCTGGAAGGTGATGAGGATCTCGATCATCTTGCGCTTGATGCGTTTTTCGGGCGAGAGGAAGAGATTTTTTGCGAGCTGCTGGGTGAGCGTGGAACCGCCGCAGGTGCGGTGATGGGTGACGAGGTCGGAGAAGGCGCACTTGGCGATGCGGAGGTAGTTGATGCCGCCGTGGTTGAAGAAGTCACGATCCTCGATGGCAATGACGGCCTGGACCATGCGGGGAGGGATCTCGTTGTAGGAGACGAGGCGGCGCTTGGTGCGGTTCTTGTCTTCGGAGAGGGCGGTGATGAGCTGGGGTTCGAGCTCGTAGGCGCTGAGGGAGACACCGTTTTCGGCGGTGATGCTCTGCACGATGCCGCCGGTGGTGTTGATGGTGGCGCCGTCGGTGTTGTGGTAACTCTCGGGGCCGGGTTTGATGAAGATGTTGTCGGCGTTGAGCTGGTAGGTGCCGAGCTGGGAGTTGGCGTTATAGCCTGCCTGGCGCAGGTCTGCGGCGATGGCGGCGGCGGAGAGCTTTTGTCCGGCGCGGACCTCGCGCGGTGCGGCGTAGATCTGTGAGACGCTGGCGAAGATGGGGCCGGAGGCGATGCGGTCGTCGACGACACGCTGGTAGTGGTAGTAGAAGTAGCCGAAGACACTGCAGCCGACGACCAGAATGGCGAGCAGAGCGATGAGAGCCACCCGCAGAATGTGTGACTCCAGGCCGGAGGCTTTCAGTTTGTTTCGGACGTTGCTGCCGTATTTGAGTTTGACTGGCAAGAGGCTCTTTCGTTGGACGGTTAGAGGCCGGCTGTGGAGAGCGAGTTGTGCAGCGTGGAGGTTATCTGGCCGGATACCTTCGCGGTGACTTCGTTGAGTGCGACGTCTTCGGTGATGCTCCGGAGGCGATCGAGAAATTCTACCTTGCCCTCGGCGACTCCGCGACCGATATTGATTCGATAAGGGATACCGACGAGATCGGCGTCTTTGAACTTGACTCCGGCGCGCTCGTCGCGGTCGTCGAGGAGAACGTCTACGCCTGCGGCTTCGAGGTCTGCGGCGATCTTTTCTCCGGCAGCGAGGAGGGCCTCGTCGCCGATGTTGGTGATGGTGACGACGACCTGGAAGGGAGCGATGGCAGGGTGGAGGGCGTAGGCTTCCCCTTTGTTTGTCGCGGCGGATGCCTCGATCGCGGCGGTGAGGATGCGCTCGATGCCGATGCCGTAACAGCCCATGATCGGAGTGACCTCTTTGCCGTCGCGGTTGAGGACGGAGGCTCCCATACTTGCGGTGTACTTGCGGCCCAGCTTGAAGATGTGGCCGATCTCGACAGCTTTGCCGAGGCGCAGGGGCTGGCCGTCGATGGGGTCGAGCTCGCCTTCGACGATGTTGCGGACGTCGGCGGCGAGGGTGGGCTTGAAGTCGCGCATGGGGGTGACGTTGCGGAGGTGGTACTCCTCCTTGTTGGCTCCGGCGATGAGGTTGGTGCGGCCTTCGAGAGCCTTGTCGAGGATGACGAGGGTGCCGGGTTTTTTGGGATGAGGTGCGGCTTCGAGGCCGATGGGACCGAGGTAGCCTGCGGGGGCCTTGAAGGTGGCTTCGATCTCTTCGGCGACCATGGGGCGGAGTTCTCCGCCGGCGATGGTGAGGAGCTTGGCTTCGTTGAGGGAGTGGTCGCCGCGCAGGAAGACTACGACGGCGCGGAGCTTGCCGAGTTTGGCGTGGTCCGCTTCAGGGAGTTCGACCATGTAGGCCATGGTTTTGATCTGATGGACTGGCGCGAGGTTGAGGAAGGCTCCGACCTCGTCGATGGTGCGCTGGCCGGGGGTGTGGACGAGCTCGGGGAGTCCGTCGCCGGTGGGGGCGAGGCTTTCGACGGAGGCTAGCTGCGAGGTGGCCTTTTCGATGTTGGCGGCGTAGCCGGAGGCGCTGCTGGCGATGAGGTCTTCGCCGGCGTCGGTGTAGACCATGAACTCCTGCGAGGCGGAGCCGCCCATGGCGCCGGAGTCTGCGTCGACGGCGACGAACTGCAGGCCGCAGCGGGTGAAGATGCGGCGGTAGGCTACGTCGTGTTTGTTGTAGGAGACGTCGAGGCCGGCTTCGTCGATGTCGAAGGAGTAGGCGTCCTTCATGAGGAACTGGCGGACGCGAAGGAGACCGGATTTGGGGCGGGGCTCGTCGCGGAATTTGGTCTGGATTTGGTACCAGATTTGGGGGAGCTGCTTGTAGCTGCGGAGCTCGTTACGGGCGATGGAGGTCATGACCTCTTCGTGAGTCATGGCGAGGCAGAGCTCAGCACCCTTGCGGTCTTTGAGGCGGAACATATTTTCGCCCATGCCGGACCAACGGCCGCTGGCCTCCCATATCTCTTTCGGGTTGAGGGCGGGGAGGAGGAACTCCTGACCGATGCGGTTCATCTCCTCGCGCACGATGGCGACGATCTTGTTGACGGAGCGGTTGCCGAGGAAGAGGTAGCTGTAGATGCCGGCGCCCAGCTGGCGGATGTAGCCGGCGCGGAGGAGAAGCTTGTGGCTGGCGACTTCGGCGTCTGCGGGTGCTTCGCGGAGGGTGGGGATGAAGAGTTGCGACCAGCGATGCATTGTCAAAAAGGCACTTTCCGGCCCATCGCATCGAGGCTCGCGTGGGCATTTTAGGATGAGTCTCCATTCTAAACCGGGTCACTTGAGATTTATTTCTGGACGAGGTTTGTTCGGGTTGATGGAGCATGGAATGGGGTTAGGTCTTGATTGTGGCCGCTATGTCGTTCATGTGGCAGACTTTCTAGGTTGATAAAGCGTACAGTCCAATCAATCGCATCTACCTGCCCCTGCATTGTGGGCAACTCGTCTTTGCGGCTAGAGAGGTGACTCTTGTGCAAAGGACGCCAGAGGTGCGAAACAACCACACTATGTCAGAGATACTTCCGCGACCAAGAAATCTCATACTGGCCCAGTTGCCGGATGCCGAGTATGAGGCGTTGGTGAGATTTCTTGTGCCTGTCGAACTGCCTCTGGAGACTCGCCTCTCCGAGCCCAACGAGCCTATCGAGTTCGTCTATTTTTTGAATAGCGGCTTGATTTCGACGGATGCGTTAACCGCGAAGGGCGAATCGGTGGAGGTTGGAGTGATTGGCCGTGAGGGGTTCTCCGGTTTGCCGGCGCTGCTGGATCAGCCGCAGATGTCGCACTCGGTGTTGATGCAGGGAGCGGGCGAGGGACTGCGAATCCGGGCCTCTATTGTGCGCGATCAGTTTTTGAAGGGTGGAGCGTTACGGCGGCTGGTTCATTCGTTCGCTTATCTGCAGCTTGTGCAGACGACTCAGTCGGTGTTGTGTAACCGCATGCACGAGGTGGATGCGAGGCTGGCGCGATGGCTGCTTACCTCTGCCGACAGGATGGAGTCGGAGTCGTTGCATCTGACCCAGGAGTTTCTGGCGCAGATGCTGGGGGTGCAGCGGTCGACGGTGACGGTGGCGGCTGGAGATATGCAGAGGGCCGGAGTCATCGGGTACAGTCGAGGAAAGATCAACATTATGGATCGCCCTGAGCTGATCAAAACAGCTTGCGAGTGCTACAGCATCGTGACTTCTTCGTACGATCGAATTATTAGCAAGACATCGGCTGAAGAGTTGAGTTACGTCGATTAGGAGAAGGACGTGCGGCTCCGCTCGCTCAGGTGAGTTGCAGGGTCCATAGGTCGTGGAGGTGGACGACACCTTCTACCCGGCCGTCTGGGGCTACGACGATGAGTGAGGTGATCTTCTTGTCCTCCATGATGGCCAGGGCCGAGGAGGCCAGGGCACTGCCTGCAATGGTGTGAGGATGTGAGTTCAGGATCTCGGCTGCGGTGTGTTCGAGGGCGTGAGAGCCGTCGCGCTCGAGGAGTCGGCGGAGGTCGCCGTCGGAGATCATGCCGGCAAGGTGGCCGTCTTTGAGGACGGTGGTCATGCCGAGTTTCTTTCGCGACATCTCGTAGATGACCTGCGGCATGGGTGTGGATTCGCCGACTTGTGGGAGGGCATCTCCGGTGTGCATCAGCTCGCGGACACGGGCAAGGCGTCTGCCGATGCGGCCGCCGGGGTGGAGGTCGGCGAAGTCTTCGGGCGTCCATTGGCGGAGGCGGCTTACTTCGAGGGCGAGGGCGTCGCCGAGGGCGAGCATGACGGTGGTGGAGGCGGTGGGTGCGAGGTTGAGGGTGCAGGCTTCCACAGAGACGCCTGCGTCGAGGAAGATGTTGCTGGCCTGGGCGAGGGTTGAGGTGGCGCAGCCGCTGATGGCGATCAGCGTGGTGTTGAGGCGCTTGAGCGTGGGGAGGAGGCGGAGCAGCTCTTCTGTTTCGCCGCTGTAGGAGAGGGCTATCACGATGCCGCCGGGCGCGAGCATGCCGAGATCGCCGTGAATCGCTTCGGCAGCGTGGAGGAAGTGCGCCGGCGTGCCGGTGGAGCGAAAAGTGGCGGCGATCTTGCGCGCGATGATGCCGCTCTTGCCGATGCCGGTGACGATGACGCGGGTCTGATTCGCAGCGGCTTGAAGGAGATGATCGACGGCCTGGGTGAACGGCGCGAGCATCGCGGTGTCGAGGCGGAGGGCGAGCTCGTTGAGAGCGGCTGCCTCGATGCGGACGAACTCGGAGGGACGCGGTGAGTCGGATGGGCTGGAGGCTTTGCTGGACATAGGGACTGAACCATGTCGATGCTAGCAGAGGGATGCGTTGGGGATGCTGGTGTGGGCTTTAGGAGGTTTTCGGCTGAAGCGGCAGTGCAACTTGTGGAGAAGGCTGTCGTTGCATCGTTTACAGGGTCTTTGCGTCTAAACTGAGAGGGTTAGTGTGGCGCGGAGTTTGTGCCGAAAGGATTTCTCACGTGAAGCGGAGTGGATTGGTCTTTGGTGTGATGGTGGTTGGGATTGCGCTGCTGTTGTGGGCGGGATGGCACAATCTGCGCGAGCGGCGGCTTGCGATGCAGCAGGCCCAGGAGAACCACGTGGTTCTTGTGCCTGAGAAGGCGGGATCGGCAGCGCAGACGGATTCGCAGTCTCCTGAAGCGGAAGCGATGCAGATGCGTGGCAAGGTTGCCCCTGGTTTTACGCTTACGACTTTGGATGGCAAGAAGGTTTCGCTGAGCGACTACAAGGGGCGGCCGGTGCTGGTGAACTTCTGGGCGACGTGGTGCGGGCCATGCAAGGTGGAGATGCCGTGGTTTGAAGAGTTTCGCAAGCAGTATGCGGCGCAGGGCTTTGAGATACTCGGACTGGCCGATGACGTGGATGCGGGTAAGGATGCGATTGCGAAGGTGGCGCAGAAGACCGGCGTGACCTATCCCATTTTGCTGACTGATGGGAAGATTCAGAAGGCTTATGGTGGACCGGATGGGATGGACTATCTGCCGATGTCGTTCTACGTCGACAAGAACGGCGTGATCGTCGAAGAGACGGCTGGGCTTGGCAGCAAGGACGAGATCGAGGCGCACATCAAGAAGATAGTTGCTTCGGGAGCGACGGCGGCGGCGGGTGGACAGTGACGCGATCGACGGGATTGACGAGGTTCTTTGCGGGATTGCTGATCGGGTTGCCGGTCGTGTTGGCGGCGCAGCAGGTCGGTAATCTTGATGCTCCTGTGGTGAAGCCGAAGTCGTATGTTGTGTATGGTGCTGAGCCGCAGAGTGTCGCGGCAGGGAAGCGCAGCGTGCTGGAGCTGCACTTTCGCGTGCTGGATGGCTACCATGTGAACTCGCATTCGCCGAAGTCGGAGCTGTTGATTCCGACCAGGATTGAGCTGCAGCCGGCTACGGGGGTGAAGGCTGAGGCGGTTGAGTATCCGTCCGGGACGTCGTACAGCTTTAGCTTCGATCCGACGGAGAAGCTGGATGTTTATTCGGGTGCGTTTACGGTGAAGCTGCCGGTGGTGGCCGAGGCGGGGATGCATACGGTGGATGGGACGCTGCGGTATCAGGCGTGCGATCATGCGGCGTGCTATCCGCCGAAGAGCCTGCCGGTTCAGGTGATCTTCACGGCCAAATAGGTCGTCGTAGTAGCTCGTTGTGGAGCGATCGGAAAAACTTCTGTTGGTAGGCTCGATACGTCTGGCGTTCTTTCTGATGGAGTGGTGGCATCATGGAGGAACAGGACAGACAGGAGCGGGCGGACGGGAATGGAAGAATTTCGAAGGCTGACACGGCTGCCGGCGTATGTATTCAACATCACAAGCGAGCTGAAGGCTGCGGCACGCAAGCGTGGTGAGGACATCATTGATTTCGGGATGGGGAATCCCGACGGCGCGACGCCGAAGCATATCGTCGACAAGCTGATTGAAGCGGCGCAGCGGACGGCTACGCATCGGTACTCGTTGTCGCGTGGCGTTCCTCGACTGCGTCGGGCGATTTGTAACTGGTACAAGCGGCGCTACGATGTGGATCTCGATCCGGAGACCGAGGCGATCGTTACGATCGGTTCGAAGGAGGGGATTGCGCATCTTTGTCTGGCGGTGCTGGATGACGAGGATACCGTCGCTGTGCCGAATCCGAGTTATCCGATTCATATCTTTGGGCCAGTGATTGCGGGTTCGAAGGTGCAGAGCATTCCGATGCGAGGCGGGACTGCGGAGGCGCTGCTGGAGGAGTTGGAGCATGATCTACCACGCATGGAGCCGCGGCCGAAGCTGCTGATTCTGAACTTTCCTTCGAACCCTACGGCGCAGTGTGTGGAGCTTTCGTTCTTTGAGCGAATTGTGGCGCTGTGCAGGGAGTTGGGGATCTACATCGTTCACGATCTGGCCTATGCGGACATTGTGTTTGATGGATATCGTGCTCCGAGCATCCTGGAAGTTGCTGGGGCGAAGGAGATCGCGGTGGAGTTCTTTACGCTCTCGAAGAGTTACAATATGCCGGGTTGGCGGGTGGGCTTCATGGTGGGAAACCCCAAGCTGGTCGCGGCTTTGGGACGCATCAAGAGCTACTTCGACTATGGGACTTTTACGCCGATTCAGGTGGCGGCGATCTGCGCGCTGGATGGGCCGCAGGAGTGTGTGGCGGAGATTCGCGATATTTACAAGGAACGGCGGGATGTTCTGGTGCCGGGGCTGAATAAGCTGGGATGGCCGGTGGAGTTGCCGAAGGCGACCATGTTTGCGTGGGCGCGGATTCCGGAGCAGTATAAAGGGCTTGGATCTATTGAGTTTTCGAAGAAGCTGCTGCTGGAGGCGAAGGTTGCAGTGAGCCCTGGCGTGGGTTTTGGCGAGCATGGGGATGGGCATGTGCGGTTTTCGCTGATTGAAAACGAGGAGCGGACACGGCAGGCGCTGCGGGGGATCAAGCAGATGTTCAAGGCGGGTTGAAGGGTTTTAATCTAGAAAAAAATGGGCCCCGGTGAGAGCCGGGGCTTTTGTTGTTTTACGGGCATTTTTGAGGGGTGTTTTGGAAAAGACGTGGTGTTTGGTGGTGGTTTTTTGTGCTGAAGAACGTGGTGGATTGTGATGAGAACGTGGTGTTTTGCCGCGGCTTTTTTGAAGCGGAAAAATACGCCACGTTTTTGAGATTTATTTTTGGGTTGAAGGTGGATCTGGGGTGGCGGGGATTGGGGTGCCCTGGTGGAAGGTGATCTGCCATTGGCCGTTGACGTGCGTCCAGATGGAGCTGCGCCAGGACTGGCCGATTGGTTCTCCGGCGGCGTTTCGGCGGGTGGCTTTGTAGGTGGCGAGGATGACGTTGGGGGCTAGTTCTCGGGTTTTGAAGTCGGAGAGGAGGGAGGGTGGGCGGGGTGGCTCGTCTTGGAGGTCTTCGAGGATGGCGGCTTTGTCGAAGACTCGGCCTGAGCCTCCGAACTCGAGGAAGTCGTCGGTGAGATGGGCGGCGACTGCTTCGGAGTCGCGGCGGATGGTTGGGTCGAGGAGCCGTTCTTCGAGGGACTTCAGGTGGTCGGCGATGTGCATGATGGGGCTATCTTGGGAGTTTTCGGAGATGGCTGATAGTTTAGCGTGGCTCTGGGGTTCGACTCCCCTGGGGCGGGGAGCGCGGTGTTTCGGAGGTGCTGAAAAATTCCTTCCGAAACGAAAGGCGGACCCTCAGCGGCTGAAGCCGCAATGCAACCAAAGCTCTTGCGGCACGGCTGAAGCCGTGCCCTTAAGCAAGACGGACTTTTTCACCAGCCTCTTCAGGGTTTGCGAAATCCGGCTAATTGACTGTGAGGGTGAAGGTGGTTGAGGCGGTGATCGACGTGTTGACGGAGTCATTTCCGGTCAAGGTGATGGTGTAGGTGGTCGCAGTGGGTGTTACTGCCGGTGGCGTGCCGGGTTTGCTTCCCCCGCCACCACCGCAGCCGGTGAGGCCAGTGGTGATGTAAGTCAAAGATGCCAGAGCCAGTAGCAGCGACAGGCGGATCTTACGCCGACGTCCTGCTAGAGAGCCGCAGAGGATCAGCCCGGCGTAGAGAGCGATCTGCGGCGTTTTGCGCCATGGGGACGGAGTCTCCTGCTTCGAGGCAACGCGAGAGTTGATAGAGCGAAGGTTCGAACGGTCGGCCGGGGCCGTTGAGTTGCATGCCGAACCTACGAAGATGGTGAGTGTAGCCGCGTTTGGGTTGTTGGTGGAGGATGGGCGGATGGAGTAGCACACTTCAGCTGTGCCATTCGTAGTTGTGGCGGCGAGAGACCAGGCAACTCTGCCGCTGTACCCCCCAGCGGGCGTCGCGTTGATTGGAATGCTTCCCTGGCTGCCGTTTGCGACCGTGAGGTTTGCGGCTGTAACCGTGAAGCTGCCGGTAGCTGTCAGGTTCCCGACCTGGAAGGCGTAGGTTGCGATGGAAGGTGAAAGTGTTGCGTCACCAGGGTAGGCGACGGTCAGCAAATGAGAACCGGGGGTCGACGGCTGCGGAAAAGGAAAGGTGATGAGTTGGCCGCCGTCGTTATAGTAAGGAGTCGACGGGAACGCAAGCGAAGGGTTCAAGACAGTGCCATCGAGGGACACCGAAACGCCGCCGGTGAGAGCAACGGCATTGACAGGAGAGCTGGCCGGTCCCACGGTAATTTGAACGGCAATGTCTCCCGGAGTATCGGTAAAGACAGAATTGATCCGGATAGTGGTCGGTATTAGTTTCGTGGTTGGGCTTGGAGGTAACGCCTTAGCCAACTGGCCGAAATCGACGCTGCCTAGACCGGTAGCCTCGTCATACCCTGGGGTTGCCGGGTATCCTGACTCGCCGGGCGCTGCGCAAGAGGGAGTGCCAGCAGCGCAGGCGTTCGTACCGGAGACAATATCGTGAAACACCGCTGCATACGATGCAGGATTCGATGCCAGGCCGTACAGGATGGGGTTGATGTTTCCCTGTCCTGTTTCCTGCTGGGCCTGGTTGAGGATGGCGATCAGACCGGCGAAGATGGGCGTGGCAAAGCTGGTTCCGCCGGCTACCGGGAAGTTCGTGTTACTACCCCCGAGTCCATTGGCGCAACTGGCGCTCTGCCCCTGTGAGTTCGTCAGAGACGGGTCGTCGGAGCAGAAGAGGAAGCCGGGACTTTTGATTGAAGACTGAAGAGCTATGTCGGGCAAGAGGCGGTAGGCTCCAGAAGATATCCCCGGGACACTGGTCTGCCAAGTGGGCCGTGAGAAGTGGGCGCTGGTGCCGCCACCACTTGCGGCGATGCCGAACGAGGACGAGCCCTCGTTCCAAACCACCTCTGGAACGTAGGAGAGTAGAGAACTGATCAGATTTCCGTTGCTGGCGGTTGACCAATATTGACTGGCCCCTGGGGCAAAGGTTCCGGTTGCCATCTGAGTTCCGCCTACCGCCGTGACATAGGGACTGTCCGCAGGATATGAAACCGAGAGAGCCTGTTGCTGTGTGGCGGTAACCTCTGAAGAGGGATAGGCGGCGCAGGCGGTAGAGCCGCTGTCACCCGCAGCAGCAACGAGGGTTTGTCCCTGAGCCGCCGCTTGTTCGAAGAGCGCATTTCCCTGATCGAGATCTGCCGCGCTCATCAGTGGTTCGCAGATGCCATAACTGATGCTAACCACGGGGGCTATGTTTTGGTCGATCGTGAACGCCAGGGCGTCGAAGACATCGTAGTTCTGGTTGGCCCCTACATGAACGAAGAAGATGTTGGCCTCCGTGGCGATACCGGAGGAGTATTCGAGGTCGATTTCGGACTCCCCCTCATCGCCTGGCGAGATGGCCTCAACACCTGAGCCTGGAACCAGGACAAAGCTGATGTTACCGCTGCCCGGCGAGAGGTTTCCCTTGAAGAACGAGACCGCGGAGCCAGCATAGGACTGACCTACAACCGCGAGGCCCTGGCCGGAACCATTGAACCCGCTGCTGTAGAGCGTGTTCAGGTCATACATTGTGGCGATGTCTTGTGGGCCGAGGTAGTGGGTTTGTGTCGAAAGCGTCGTGTAGTCGGGTTGAGGGCGGGTTTGTAGCTTGACGTTTGGTTTGGGCCGGAAGTCGGAGAGGTGGAGGATGGCGGCGGTTACGGGGGCTAGCTCGGCGGGGAGGGTGAGGTCGGCTGCGGGGGCGAAGTGGGTTTCGTTATCGACTGTGCGGTAGTGGTGGAGCTCGGTGCCGAAGGCGGCATCGACCTGCGCCGCTGTGCCGGAGAAGGTGATGCGGTCTCGGCTGCGGGATACCCTGTCGATGTGAAAGCCGCGCGAGGCGAGCCAGCTTTGAGTGGCTGCGATGTCCTGGTCGGAGACACTGAAGCGAGTGGCGAAGATCTCAGGGGTGAGCCAGTGGTGATAGAGCGGCGAGGACGGGTTCTGCTGGGCGGAGAGGAGCTCCTGCAGGGTGGTTTCCTGGGTGGCCGAGCGCTTGAAGACGAGCGTGATGCCTGGGATGGTTGTGTCGGAGGAGACGGCGCCGAGGTCCTCAGCGGTGCGCACTCTTGGGGAGCGTGAGTTGGGAAGGACTGCGCGGGAGGTTTCGGTGATGGCGCCTTTTATCCGGGGCTCTGGCGTCTGGGAGAACGAGGGCAGAGAGGAGAACAGCAGGGCCACTGTAAGGAGTGGCAGGACTACTCGACGAAGCTGCTTCATACGGGGCTAATACTCTTTTCCGGGGCCTGAACGCGTTGGGAGGGACCAGAAGAGACTAGCAGATGAGGTTCGGGAGCTCCAATGGATTTTGCTGAAGAACAGCACGACGGTAACGCGCCCTCGATGGTGGATGGGCGGAGACGAAGGTTTTGGGATGCTTCGAGCGGGAGTTGGATCGTGACGGGGTGAGGCTTTTTCTGGAGTAGACTTTCCGCATGAAAAATCTCTTTGAAGTGTCGGCAGTGGACGAGGTGAAGGGGCGGATGGCGCAGTTGAGGGTTGATAGCGCGGCGCAGTGGGGCAGGATGAACGCAGCGCAGGCGGTGGAGCATTGTGCGAGGGGAATGGAGTTGGCGTTAGGGGACAGGCGTCCGCCGCGGATGTTGATCGGGAGGATTCTTGGGCCGATGGTGAAGCCGAAGGCGTTTCGAGAGGGCGAGCCGATGCGCAAGAACTCGCCTACGGTGCCGGGGCTGGAGGTGGAGGAGGAACGGGATCTTGAAGCGGAAAGGAAGCGGTTGTGCGGGCTGATCGACCGGTTTGCTGCGGCTGGGCCCGCGGGATGCACCACGCATCCGCATAGCTTCTTCGGGAGGTTGACGCCGCAGGAGTGGTCGGCGTGGATGTATAAGCACCTGGATCATCATCTGCGGCAGTTTGGGGCTTAGGGCGGATTTGCTGTTGATGTGGAGGAAGGCAACCGCAGATTCCCTTCGGGAATGACAAACAAAAAAGCACGGCACTCTACGACAACTGCTACGTTGCTCGAGGGCGTCGCTATTTTTTTGTGTTGGCTAGTTTCTTCTGGGTTTCGAGGAAGCGGCGGACGCGGTCGAGGGTGCGGGATTTGCCGAAGACGATCATGCTTTCGAGCAGCGGCGGAGACATGGTGCTGCCGGTGAGGATGGCGCGGAGGAGCATGAAGTTTTCTTTGACGGACCACTGCTGGGCTTCGCCTAGTTGCTTGAGGGCGGGTTCGAGGGCTTCGTGGGTCCAGTCGGTTGCTTCGAGGAGGGTGAGTTGCTCGGCGGCGAAGGCGAGGGTTTCCTCTGGGGTGCGTTTTTTGGGGACGAAGACTTCGGCGGGGGCCATGATGTCGTCGGCGAAGAGGAAGTGGGTTAGGTTGCCGAACTCACCGAGGGTTTCGATGCGGGTTTGTACGAGTGGGGCGATCTGTTGGAGGTAGGCGTCGCTTAGGATGGTTTCGCGGAGTGCAGCGTAGAACTTTTCGGGGGTGAGGGCGCGGATGTATTCGCCGTTGAGCCACTTGAGTTTGGTGAGGTCGAAGACGGGGCCGCCGAGGCGGATGTTTTTGACGTCGAAGCGGGCGACCATGTCGGGGAGGGTGAAGATGTCGGTCTCGCTTGGTTTGTTTGGGGCTTTGGTGGCCGGCTGGGCGGGGGTGGAGTCGGCGGTGGGTGCGGGCATGCCGCCGCCCATGAGGCCGAGGAAGTTGATCATGGCTTCGGGGAGGAAGCCGGCCTGGCGGTAGTAGATGAGGGAGACGGGATTTTTGCGCTTGGAGATTTTTGACTTGTCGAGATTGCGCAGGAGGGGCATGTGCCAGAAGCGCGGGATAGCCCAGCCGAAGGCGTTGTAGAGCAGGACGTGCTTGGGCGTGGAGGAGATCCACTCTTCGGCGCGGATGACGTCAGTGATGTGCATGAGGTGGTCGTCGACGACGTTGGCGAGGTGATAGGTGGGGAAGCCGTCGGACTTCATGAGGACCTGATCGTCGACGTTGGAGTGCTCGAAGCGGATGACGCCGCGGAGTTCGTCTCGAAACTCGGTGAAGGCAGGGTCGCCGGCGGGGACTTTGAGGCGGACGGTGTAGGGGCGGCCTTCGGCGAGGTAGGCGTCGATTAGTGCCTGGGAGAGTTCGCGGTGGGCGCCGTCGTAGCGTGGTGGGAGCTTGGCGGCGATCTGGCGTTGTCTCAGAGCCTCTAATTCTTCAGGAGTTTCAAAGGAGCGGTAGGCGGTGCCGTTGGCAAGGAGGAGCTCGACGTGCTCGCGGTAGATTTCGGTGCGCTCGGATTGGCGATAGGGGCCGTAGGGGCCGCCGAGGTCGGGGCCTTCGTCCCAGGTGAGGCCGAGCCAGCGGAGGGAGTTGAAGATCTCCTGCTCGGAGGTGGCGACGAAGCGGGCGCGGTCGGTGTCCTCGATGCGGAGGACGAATTTTCCGTTGCGCTGGCGGGCGTAGAGGTAGTTGATGAGGCCGATGTAGGCGGTGCCTACGTGGGGGTCGCCGGTGGGGGAGGGAGCGATGCGGACGCGGATGGGGGTATCGGAGGTGCTGATGCTATTTGTCATAAAGGCCAAGAGTTTAATGCTAGCAGAGGATGCGACGGTGGTTGGTGCAGCATTTCAGGAATGCTTGAGGTCGGAAGGCTTCGTCTTGCCCAGCCGCTGATACCCGGGGTGAACACCGCGCGTGAGCTTCTGCTGGTCTGCGACCTGCTGCAGCAACTCGCTTAACTTTTTGCGATCGCCGGCGCTCAGTGCGGAGAGCAGCGCATCCTGATGCTCACGGGCCACCTTGCCAATTCGCTCCAGGATTTCGCCTCCTGCCCCGGTGAGATGGAGCGAATAGAGCCGCCGGTCATTGGGGTTTGGTTTCCGCTCGACAAGTTGCCGCCGCTCCAGATTGTCCAGGATGGCGACCAGGCGGCTGGGATGAATGCGCAACTTCTCCGAGAGTTCCTGCTGGCTGATCGCCGCTGCGACGCGCAGCAACCGCAGTATCCCTGCATCCGCGGGAGTGAGTTGCAGCACAGCTAATCGCTCGGTGAATTGATTGGCGGCATGCGCGCCCAACTGCGCGAGTAGAAATGCCGGCTGTCCTCTTTCCATCTCTTTGTGGTCCATGTCGTGAGTTTATTATTGCATAAATTATTAATTTAGTATATAAACGATTACATTATGAAATCGTATCCTAAATTTCGTGGACCTTCATTAGTTCTGCTCGGGACGATACATATCCTGCTCTTCGCAGCGGGTCTCGTAGCAGGTGCGACGCTCCGGCACGGGGCGCCCTATATCAACCCTTTTGCGGCGGCTGAGACTGTCCGCGTTTTTTTTGAACAAAATCCCACCGCTGTCCGTGTAAGCAACTTCTTCTTGTTTGCCTCCGCCGTACCTCTTGGTCTCTTTGCCGTCACGATGGTCAGCCGGTTGCGGTTTTTGGGGGTTCGGGCTGCGGGTACGAACATTGCGCTCTTCGGCGGATTGACGGCCGCCAACGCGTTGATCCTTTCCGGCCTGTTCGGCTGGGTGTTGTCTTTGCCTGATGTTGCCGCGTCTGTGTCGATGGTTCGGGCTATCTTCTTTCTCAGCTTTCTGTTTGGAGGAGCCGCCTACGCGGTTGGGTTCGGCTTGATGGCTGCAGGGGTGTGCGTCACGAGCTATTTTTACCATCTCCTTCCACGTTGGTTGATTGCACTGGGAATGCTTGTCGCAGTTGCGGGAGAGTTCTCGTCGCTCAGCCTGGTCGCATATCCGGCGAACTTCCTGATCCCAATCACTCGATACCTGGGGTTCCTCTGGCTGTTGCTTGCGGCGGTGAAGTTGACGAAGAGCCGCGACGAAGCGGGCGCGGCCGATGTCGTCGATGCGTAGGACGAGGTTGCCGTCGCACTGGCGGGCGTAGAAGTAGTTGATGAGGCCGATGTAGGCGGAGGTCAATGCTAGTAGAGGATGTCAGGTTCACTTCCAGATAGCCACCATACGGGGTTTGCGCTTGACTCGATTAACACGAACTTGTGTTTCGTTGTCGATGGGTTCGGATGTGCGGAGATGCGCCGATGCCTTTAGATGCCTGCATACCAGGCATAGCCGAATTCGGGTTCCGAGGAACCCAAACCCTTTCCGAAGCCTTTGAGCGAATCGGTGGCTGTGATGCGTTGGATGAACTTCACACTCTTGTAGCCGAGCTGGCGGGGGACGCGCAGGCGAAGAGGGCCGCCGAAGGAGACCGGGAGGTCCCCGTCGTTCATGCCCCAGGTGAGGAGCGTCTGAGGGTGGAGGGCGTCGGCCATGTCGATGCTGTCCCACCAGTCGCCCTCGATGGAGTGGTAGACAATGTAACGCGACTGCGGCAGAATCCCGGCGCTGTGCAGCACGTCGATGAGCGGGGTGCCGATCCACTCGGCGATGTAGGACCAGCCCTCTTCGCAGGCGACCTCGGTGATCTGGCTGCTAAGAGCCATGCTGCGGAGATCGGAGAGCGAGAAACTGGTGGGATGCGCGACCATACCATCGACGGCCAACTTCCAGTTGGCGAATCCGTTTGCCTGATGAGCCTTGAAGTCCGCATTCGGCGGGGCGATTGCGTTGGCGAATGGCATCTTCGAGATCATTCCGCGTGGGAACTGACGTGCCAGTGAGTGCGTGGTGATGAGGCGCTGCGCGGCGTAGGTGAGTGTGGTGCCGAGGCCATAGGGGCCGGCGCAGTCGGGTGGGATGAGTCCGAAGCGGCGCGAGAGATGGGAGGCGACGGCGAGGCCCGAGACTCCGGCGGTCGCGGCCAGGCCAGAGGTGATGAGCTTGCGTCGTGAGATGGGAGTCATGGCTGCTCCGGTAGGGGCGCTACGGATGGGTGGGCTGGCTGCGTGGGTGCGGGAGTGTCGGCGTGGCCGGTGATCATCGCTCGTACATGGCTGCGGAAGCCTGCGTGGATGACCATGGCGATGTGAGTCAGTACAAAGAGCAGTATCGCTCCGGAGACAAGAAAGTGCAGCGTGCGTGCGGACTGCCGGCCTCCGAGTGCGCTTGCGAGGAAGGGATAGGCGGAGACGAGTGCCGGGGACTGAGCGAGGCCGGTCCAGATGATGAGCGGGAAGAGGACGAAGATCACGATGAGGTAGGCGGTCCGCTGCATCACGTTGTAACCGTTGGCACCGGATTCCTCAGAGGGTGGGCGGCGGCGGAGGTACTTTGCGATCACGTCGCGGTAGGCGCGCCAGGTGCGATGGCCACGGGGAGGGAGCAGGTGGTTGCGTAGGTGCCCGTTCCACAGGCTTGCCCCGAGGTAGAGCAGTCCCGTGAGAACGAGGACCCATGCGGCCTCAAAGTGGAGGTAACGACTCCAGCCGTTCTGGTCGGGGAGGACACGATAGCCAGTGGGCACGGTGCCTCGTGATGAAGGGATATGCAGGTTGACGAGCGGAGCCATGTTCACGTTGCCGGTCTCGCCCCAGTAGAAACGGGGATGAGAGATGACGATCTCAATGCCGGTCAACAGCAGGGCGAAGAAGGCGGCGGTTGTTATCCAGTGGGTAAGGCGAACGAGTGCGGAGTGGCGGGGGTTTTCGGATTCGCGCAGTGGGGTCGTACGTGGCACACCCGGAGGATAGCACCAGGAATGGAGGCTCTACGTTTTATTGCGCGTCGATCCTCGCTGGTTTCCAGGGGCCGATGGCGTTTGGTTTCGGGCGCTCAGGTTATTTTGAGCTCATTCAAGAGGGTCCATTCGAGGCAGTGTAGTTGACTTCTGACGGGCTTCAATTTATATACCTACTAGTACGTATTCTATTTAGGAGAGGTTATGAGATATCTATCCGGTGCTGTGTTCGTGCTTATCCTTCACGTGTCTTTATGCGTGCCAACCCATCTCTCGGCGGCAACCATCCAGGTTGTCTCCCAGGATCATGCCGTTCTAGCCACGGTCGCAACCTGGAAGTCCGCCAAGGCTGAGCATGTGTATGGGCTTCCTGATATGAAGCCCAATAAAAAAGGCACATTGACGCTCAGTGCGGATGCCCTTACGTTTTCCGGAAAGTCGGGCAATACGTCCATTCAGCGCAGTTCGGTAACGGCAGTGAGCGCCGGCAACCAGAGAGTCGAAATCTGGGGTATCGGCGGAAGGCTCTTGAGAATGACGATCCCGGATGGAGGTGGCGTTGCAGCGGCTGCCGTTATGCATCACCGGGTAGACATGCTTACGGTCGAGTTCACCGACAGCAGCGGCGGCTATCACGCTGCTGTTTTCTTACTACCAGCCAAAGAGGCTGACCGTGCTCTTGAGAGCTTCGTCCTAACCCCTATCCCGCCTCGGAAGGTTTCGGACACTGTCTGCCATAACGCCCCGGTTGAACCAAAGAGCGTGCTCGTGTCCGCTCCCAACTGGGATCAGGCTGAGGTACCGGCTGCCTATCGAGCACTTGTATACGAGCACTTGATCGATCGTATTCAGAGTACGAAAGAAGTGGCGCATGTCTACCGGGGTGGTGAAGATAACGGCCAAGGTACGTGCCCGCAGTACAAGGTTCACCTCTCGATTGCGGCTTTCAAGGAAGGAAGCTCGGTAAAGCGGGCGGCTTTAGGACCTGCTGGAATGTTCGTTGGGACCACGCAGATGAAGTTCGATGTCACTTTCACCGATTCCTCGGGCGCGCTGAGCAGGAACGAACAGATCACGGCCACGATGCGGGGCGAGTCCGAGAGCACAAACGTCGCGGACCACGTCGCCAAAAGTATTGCCAAACATTACGCTACCGTGCTGAAGAGCGCCGACAAGAGCAACTCAGCGAAAAACACAGTCAATCCTGCTTTGTAGATCCTCAGAAGCGCCGTCCGTTACGGAGGCTGCGTGACGGCGCTCTTATCAGAGCTCTTTTCTACCCTGTAAGCAACCGAGAACTTCACTTTCTGAGCTTTGAGCGACCACAGAGAGAAAACATGAACATCCGCGAAATTCCACACACGACTGACAACCGTTGGAGTAACGACTCCCACCTCGAAATGGACCACAAGCTCAATTCCTTACGCTCGCTGGTTTGTGATCTTCTCAAGACCAATCAGGAGCTCCGTCAGGATCTTCTGGAGGCGAGGTCAGGCGTACCTAAGGACCAAGGCTCGCAGTCATCAGATGATCTGGGGGCGAAGAGCAAACTTTGATCAATCAGAGAATCATGTATCACAACCTCCATCAACGTGGCACGGTCGACGAAGGCTCCAGTCTGCCGGGACTGAGCGGACGCGCCGAAGCGTCGTACTCTAACCAAATTATGATGAGGAACAGTCTTCGCCATTGCACAGAGCGCGTTTCAACCGCCAAGGAACGGCTTTACTTCACTAAAATGAGACCAGAGATGACAGTCAAAACAGCCAACAAACACGAACTCAGAACAAGAGAGACGCGGTCGCTTTTACTCCAGGCCGCTGAAACGATCTTCGTGCGGGACGGATACGAAGGAGCAGAACTGGGAGAGATTGCGGCCCTTGCCGGTCGCACCAAGGGCGCGATCTACGCGCAATTCAAGAGCAAGGAGGACATCTTTCTCGCGCTCATTGAAGAGCGTACTAATTACTACCGCGCTCGAATGGAAAAGATCTTGGCCGCATCAATGACCGTTGACGGGAATATGGATGCTCTTCGGAATTTTTTCCTGGAGCGCACCGAGGACCAGGCGTGGTCCCTTTTATTATTGGAATTCAAACTTTTTGCCATGCGGCATCCCGAATCGAGGAAGCGGCTGCAGACGTTGTACGCAGAGATCTTCTACCGGACTGATGAAAAGAAGCTTGCCGACATACTAGGGGCAGCCGCTAAGGGAAAAGATGCGATCAGTCGGGTGATCGCGGTTCAAACCCTGGGACCCGTGATCTCTGCTCTCGTTCTCGAACTTCAATTGGACAACCATCTTTTGAATAAGAATGTCATCAAGAAGGTTGCTAACAGAATATTTGACGCTCTGCTGGAAGTCCCGGCACAGTAATTTTCCAGGAGATCGAGGCTATCTCTTCGGTGTGGGAAGGTTTGCTATTTGAGTTCGCGGACCCAGATGTTGCGGAAGCTGATGGGTTCGCTCTTGTCGCCGTGGGCCTGGAGTTTGATGGGGGCGGTGTCGTATTTTTTGTAGAAGGGCTGGCCGATGTAGAGGGTCTCGCCCTTTAGCTCGAAGTGATTCTGCACGAGGACGCCGTTGAAGAAGACAGTGGCGTAGGCGGGGGTTTTGACGGTGCCGTCTTCGTTGAAGGTGGGTGCGGTCCAGATGACGTTGTAGGTCTGCCACTCGCCGGGTTTGCGGTTGGGGTTGGCGAGGGGGATGCCCTGCTTGTAGATGCTGCCGGCCTGGCCGTTGACGTAGGTCTTGTTGTTGTAGGAGTCGAGGACCTGGAGCTCGTATCCGGCGTCGCCGGTGCCGGTGGAGGCGAGGAAGACGCCGCTGTTGCCGCGGGCCTGGTCGGTGCCGGTGATGTTCTCGGGGATTCGCCACTCGATGTGGAGCTGGTAGTTCTTGAAGGTGCGTTTGGTTTCGATGTTGCCGGAGCCGGGCGCTTTGCTGACGGTGAGGATGCCGTCGGCTACGGTCCATGCGGCGGGTGACTTGTCTTTGGTGGAGACCCACTGGTCGAGGTTTTTTCCGTCGAAGAGGACGATCGCGTCAGAGGGAGGCGCGGCGTCGGTGGCGCCGGGTGTGACGATTGGGGGGACGGGCTCGTAGACTTCGGTGTCCTGGTGTTTTGGCGAGGTGGGCTGCTGTGCGAAGGCGGTGGCGGTCAGGGCTGCGATGGCGAGGAGCGAAGTGTGGATGCGCATGATTTTCTAGAGAGGATATACCCAATTGTGCGCTGCTTGGTGTGTCGTCATCTTGCGACGGGTTGAACGGATAGAGCCGCGAGGACAAATACGGGGATCCTTCGCTCCGCTCAGGATGACGACTTCCTAAAAAATTATGCCGCTTTCTATGCTGGTCGTAAATGTGTTTAGCTGCGGGCGGAGCGGACGGCTGCGGCTAGTTCGGCGAGGGCGGTTTTGGTTTCGGGCCAGTCGATGCAGGCGTCTGTGATGGATTGGCCGTAGACGAGGGGTTTGCCGGGGACTAGTTTTTGCGCGCCTGCGACGAGGTTGCTTTCGAGCATGACGCCCATGATTCGCTTGTCTGCTGAAGTGATCTGGGCGGCTACGTTGCGGGCTACGGCTGATTGCTGGGTGTGGTCTTTGTGGCTGTTGGCGTGGCTGCAGTCGATCATGACCTGGGGGCGGATGCCGGCTTTGTCCATCTGCTTGCAGGTGTCTTCGACGGCGGTGGCGTCGTAGTTGGTGGTGTTGCGGCCGCCGCGCAGGATGATGTGGGTGTCGTGGTTGCCTTTGGTGACGAAGATGGCGGTTTGGCCGTGCTTGGTGTGGCCGAGGAAGTTGTGGGGCTGGCCGGAGGAGAGGATGGCTTCGATGGCGATCTGGACGTTGCCGGAGGTTCCGTTTTTGAAGCCGACGGGGCAGGAGAGGCCGGAGACGAGCTCGCGGTGGACTTGGCTTTCGGTGGTGCGGGCGCCGATGGCTCCCCAGCTTACGAGGGAGGAGACGTATTGGGGGGAGATCATGTCGAGGAACTCGGTGCCGGCGGGGACGCCCATCTCGGCGAGGTCGAGAAGGAGGTGGCGGGCTTTGCGGAGGCCGTCGTTGATCTTGAAGGACTCGTCGAGGTAGGGGTCGTTGATGAGGCCCTTCCAGCCGAGGGTGGTGCGGGGCTTCTCGAAGTAGACGCGCATGATGATGCAGAGATCGCGGGAGTGCTCGGCGATGGCGGATTTGAGGAGCTCGGCGTACTCGCGGGCGGCGTCGGTGTCGTGGATGGAGCAGGGGCCGACGACTACGAGGAGACGATGGTCTTCGCCGCGGAGGATTTTGATGATCTCGGTGCGGGCTTTGTAGACGGTCGCCGATGCGGCTTCGGTGATGGGGAGTTCTTCTTCGAGGGCGACGGGCGGGAGGACGACTTTGGTCCAGGTGATGCGAAGGTCATCGGTGGGAAAGAGCATGGGTCTCGCTTGAGTTTGATCAGATGGAGCGGCGTTCCGCTGTGAGTCTTGAGAAACTAGCACGTCCTCTCATCTTATAGCCTGATGACGGCGATTGCAGGGCGGTGGGCTGCGGACGCTGCGATGCAGACTAGAATGGTAACTGCGGGTTGTCTTCGACGAGGCCGCGATTAAGCTGCGAGACGCAACAGGAAAGGTTCCCCCAAGTGAAGGCATTAGTGAAGAGCCGCGAAGAGCGCGGCCTGTGGCTCGAAGATGTTCCTGAGCCTGAGATGGGCATCAATGACGTTAAGATTCGTGTTCTGGCTACCGGGATCTGCGGGACCGACCTCCACATCTACGAGTGGGATGCATGGGCTCGCTCGACGATCAAGCAGGGGCTGACGATTGGACATGAGTTTGTCGGCGAGGTGGTGGCGGTTGGGTCGAATGTAAACGATATTCCGATTGGGCAGCTGGTGAGCGGTGAGGGGCATGTGGTTTGTGGGCGCTGCCGTAATTGTCTTGCGGGGCGTCGGCATCTTTGCGCGTTCACGCTGGGCGTCGGGGTGAATCGCAATGGAGCGTTTGCGGAGTATATTGTGCTGCCGATGTCGAATATCTGGATTCACAGCGCGGGGGTGCCTCATGAGATCGCGGCGATCTTCGATCCGCTGGGCAATGCGGTGCATACGGCGCTGGCGTTTCCAGTGCTGGGCGAGGATGTGCTGGTTACTGGGGCAGGGCCTATCGGGATTATGGCTGCGGCTGTGGCTCGACATGCCGGGGCTCGTCATGTTGTGATCTCGGACCCGAACGAGTATCGCAGGACGCTGGCGGAGAAGGTGGGGGTGACGCTTGCGGTCGATCCCCGGGCGACTCCGCTGAAGGAGATTCAGCAGAAGCTGCATATGCAGGAGGGATTCGATGTGGGGCTTGAGATGTCGGGTAATCCGAATGCGTTTCGGGATATGCTCGCGAATATGAGCCACGGCGCGAAGATTGCGATGCTAGGGATTCCGTCGGAGGATATCTCGATTAACTGGAATCAGGTGGTGTTCAACCAGCTTACGATTCGCGGCATCTACGGGCGGGAGATGTATGAGACCTGGTACAAGATGACCGTGATGCTCCAGAGCGGGCTGGATATCTCGGGCGTGATTACGCACCGGATGAACTGGCGTGACTATGAGGCCGGCTTTGCGGCGATGCGATCGGGGAACTCGGGGAAGGTGATTCTCGACTGGAGCGACGTTGCTTAGGTTGTCGCGGCAGTGTTTGAGCTGCGTTAAATAAAATCTCACATTCCACTACGGCCCGTTCTTGTTGTGCAGAGCGGGCTGTGGTGCGTTTTGAGTCGGTTGGGCTGGGGATTCGTGAGTACTATCAACAAAAGTTCAAAATTTCGAACAATCTTCGATATTGCAGAGGTTGGCTGTTTGCGCCAATGTCGGTCGGATGACAGCTGTCTGTGGCGGGAGCGGGCAATCCACCGATTTCGCGTAGCCGTAACCTTAAAGGCAGATGTGCATCAAACCACGCGGGAGCAGAATGTTGAATATTCCAGAGTAGGAAGCGTCTATTATCTGAGTCATTGCAAAAATCAGGAAGTTCTCGACCGAAGCGCACGTTCAAACTTGACAGGCCAAGAATGGAAACAAGCGACTGCGAAATGCCCGGCAGAACCTTTACGCATCCTCCTGCGCACCAGCCGGACAGCCTCTTTGAGAGCTGCTCGTGGTTTTATGCTCTTTGCCGTGAGTACCTGTTTCGCGATCACACCCCGGAGATCAGTCGAGCGCTGTTTCCACCTGAGGGGCCGGCGCCGGGTACCAGGGTTCTTGAGCTTGGTTGCGGCCCTGGCTTCTATGCCTGTCGACTCTCGCAGGAGTACCCGCAGATTCATACCACTGGCGTCGATCTCTCGCGCAGGTTGCTGGCGAGGGCGAAGTCGCGGGCGGCCAGTCGCAGCCTTCAGAACTGCACCTTCGCGTATGCCGATGCGCACTCTCTCCCGGATGCTTCTAACTCTGTCGATGCCATTGTGGTCTCGCGACTGTTTCTGATTGTGGCGAACAGGGAGGCAGTGCTGGGCGAGATCTTTCGGGTTCTGCGGCCAGGGGGACGATGTTTTATCGCAGAGCCTACCTCGGGTTTTCGAACCCGCATTCCACTTGGCTGCATGTGGCTACTCTCCAAGGTGACGAACAGCCCCGGGGGAAGATATTGCGAGCCGCGACAGGCTGACGTGATGACTGCACCGGACTTTTCGGCGTTGATTCATTCGCAACCGTGGGGCGAAGCCGGTCTGCAATATGATGACTGGTATCAGTATGCGGTCTGCGAAAAAAAGACGGCAGCTTCGGTCAACTCTGAGTGGCAGGAGCGGCCGGTTGGCGTGGCGGATGGTTTAGTCCTATGACTCCTCCAACGATGTCCTACGCGATTCTCGATCCTGCGAAGCCGCTGGCTGTGAGAGCCGGACAGACCGCTCTTGCGGTGATGGCGAAGGCTCCGCGTGCCGGCAAGGTGAAGACCCGCCTCTCACCTCCTCTTACGCCGGCTCAGGCTGCGGATCTAAATGTCTGCTTTCTTAAGGACACGGCCGAAAATATTGCTGCTGTCGCTGGATCGGGTGGGGCGGCTGGCGTTATCTCTTACACCCCCGTTGGGGAGGAGGCTCTCTTCGACAATCTTCTGCCTGCGGACTTCACCCTGATTCCGCAGCGGGGCGACGGCTTTGGCGAACGCCTGCTTGCGACGGCACAGGATCTTTTGTCGTGCGGCTACGGCAGTGTTTGCCTGATCGACTCCGATTCGCCCACGGTTCCGGCTGCTGCTTTTGAGCAGGCTGTCGCGGAGTTGCAGAAGGAAGGCGACCGCATTGTTCTTGGTCCGGCGGTGGATGGTGGTTATTATTTGATCGGACTCAAGCGGGCTCACTCTGAGCTCTTCGCCGATATCGCGTGGAGTACTTCGTCTGTCTTTTCCGAGACGGTTGCTGCGGCGAAGGAGGCTGGCATCGAGGTCGTCGTTCTGACGCTTTGGTATGACGTAGATGATCGAGAGACGCTTGAGCTGCTGGCCGCCGAAGTGCTAGGTGAGGAGCCGCCGCCGTTTGCCAGGCTTTCAGGGTATCGCGCCGAACATACTCGCGCTTATCTGCGTGAGCTTCGCCCGCAGGGAGGGGAACGTTGATGATCGCGACGACTGACTCGGCGACGAATTCAGCTGCAAGTGCTGCGCTGGGGTCGTGTGTTCGCCGACATTGGTCGGTTGCGCGTGCCTGGCAGACCAACGTCGCGCTGGGTCTGATTGGGGTTGCTCTATTTTTACTTACGCGACAATTGGTTAGCGAGTATGACCACTTCACGATTGGGTTTTCCGGCGTGTCGGGGTGGTCCTGCATTCTCTATCTTGGGGCGGCGTTTCTTGTGCTAACCCAGCCGGTCGATAGATTTACTTTTCCCATTATCCTTGGTGTCGCCGTTGCTTGCCGCGTGGTTGCGCTCGATGCGCCGCCTTATCTGTCGAGTGATATCTATCGCTATGTGTGGGATGGCGTGGTGCAACATGCACACATCAGCCCATATCGTTATGTTCCCGGCGATGCTGTGCTTGCGTTTTTACGTGCGCCGCATCAGAGCATCTTCGACAAGATTAATCGGCGAGATTATGCCCATACGATTTATCCACCTGCGGCACAGGTGCTTTTTTACCTGATTACCTGGATCTCTCCGACGATCACTTTCATGAAGACTGTGATGGTCCTGTTTGAAGGCGTGACGATGTATGCGCTGGTGACGCTTCTTCAGGCTCTTGGCCTTCGCCGCGAGCAGACGTTGCTCTATGCGTGGTGTCCGGTTTTAGTGTGGGAGATCGCCGGCTCGGGCCATCTCGATTCTGCAGCGATGGCATTTATTGCGCTTGCTTTGTTAGTGCGCTTCCGAAAACGCCCGGTGCTGACAGGGATTTTTCTTGGTGTCGCTATTCTGCTGAAGCTTTATCCTCTCGTTCTGTTTCCTGCGCTCTATCGTCGCGGCGACTTCAAGATGCCAGCCACGATTGCCGCCGTCATTGCACTGGGTTATGCGTCTTATTCGAGCGTTGGTGTTCTTGTCTTTGGATTTCTTGGGGGCTACGTAAAAGAAGAGGGCATGGCGACTGGTGCGCGATATTTTCTGCTGGAACTTTCGCAATACATCCCCGGACTGCGTGGTCTTTCTACGGCGCCCTACTACGTTTTCTGTGCTGCGGTTTTCGCGGTAATTATCTGGTGGTGCTGGCGGGTCGCGGGTTCTGGCGGAGACAACCGTAGAAAGCCGTTTGCGTCGGACGGGGTTGCGGGTTTTCTTTCGCCTGCCTTCGGGCTTGCGTCAGCACTGACGTTTCTGTTCTCTCCGCACTATGCCTGGTACATCGTCTGGCTGATTCCGTTTTTCACTTTGATGCCGAATCTGCCGATTCTTACCTATGTTCTTGGCTTCTTCTATCTGTACACGACCCCGTTGGCAGAACCTGGTCCCAGAATGTTTCTTGCTAATAAAATTCTCTACGCCTCGGTCCTTGGAGCGTTCATAATTCAGTTAGTTCTCAAGCGGTGGCCGATCCATCGCAGCTTGTTCGTCCAGCCAGTGATAGCGAGCGAATCTCTATGAGTACACTTCTTCCGATTCTTCCTCCCGACGATCTGTTGCATGACAAGGAGAGACTTACCCCCGCGGCGCAGCAGGCGGAGGAGGAGAAGAACCGCATGCGCCGGTACTTCGAGAAGCCTGAGGCAGATGCGCATCTTGCTGCAGTAGCTGCGCAGGAGCCGGTTTGTCTTTATCTGGAGACGACGAACCGATGCAATCTGCTGTGCACGACCTGCCCGCGCACCTACGAAGAACTGGAGCCCGAGGCTGATATGCCGTGGGAGCTTTTTACTTCGCTGATCGACCAGTATCCGAATGTTGCGCGGGTTGTGCTGCACGGCATCGGCGAGCCTATGCTGGTCAAAGATATTGCTCAGCGCGTGAAGTATCTGAAGGATCGGAACATCTATGTTCTGTTCAACACGAACGGGACTTTGCTGACGGATGCAAATGGGCGGGCGCTGATCGAAGCGGGTCTGGATGAACTTCGCGTATCGCTCGATGCGGCTGAATCTGAGGTCTTTCAGATGGTTCGGGGCAAGGACTTCTTCGACAAGATAGTCGCCAACGTAAAGAACTTTACGCGGCTTCAACGTGAGCTTGATGCTCCCAAGCCGCGCGTGTCGCTGTGGCTGACTGGTCTGCGCGAGACGGTGGATCAGCTTCCTGACTTTGTGCGTCTGGCCCACTCGATTGGAGTCACTGAGGTTTATCTGCAGCGGCTGGTGTTTTTCGATGTGCCAATGGATGAACACTCTCTTGCGCGTGCGGAGTCGGCGCTGTTTGAACACACAACCGAGCGGGAAGAGGCTTTGATTCGTGAGGCGGAGTCGGTTGCGCGGGAACTGGGTGTGATGTTTTCGGCGTCCGGCGCAGTTGATCCTGGCGAGTCGATCAAGATGCAGCGCTCCGATAGTCCTTGGTCTCTGTGCCGACGGCCGTGGTCGCTGATGTACATTACCGCTAACGGCCGTGTGCTTCCGTGCTGTATTGCGCCTTTCAGCATGAAGGGCTACGGCAGCTTTACGCTGGGCGACGCTACGCAGAGTAGCCTGCGAGAGATATGGAACGGGGCTGAATATCAACATTTCCGCGAGGGGCTTCTGACCAGCTCTCCGCCGCCGGCCTGTGTCAACTGCGGGCTTCGTTGGAGTCTTTGAGGATCGCCCTTGCACCTTTACGGCAAGCCCTTATAATCGCACCTGCGAAACACAGAGAGGATGCGATGACTATCCAGCAGCACTCCGGGTTCTACGTGGTAGGCGTAGCGGCTCGCACTGATAACGCGGCAGAGAGGAACGGCAAGGGAAAGATCGGAGAGATCTGGCATAGGCTATTGCGCGATAATCTTGCCGCGAAGATTCCGAACAAGCTTGGTATCGATCTGATTGCGGTGTATACCGACTATGAGAAGGATCATAACGGCCAGTACACCTATCTTCTCGGGTTGCCTGTGTCTTCGATTCACAACGTGCCTGCGAAGTTCGTTGCGAAACATATTCCCGGGGGTCGCTACGCCGTTGTTACGTCGAATAGAGGGCCGGTGACAAAGGTTGTTCCTGAGACCTGGCAGCGTATCTGGTCTATGTCGGTTGCTGAGTTGGGTGGTACGCGATCGTTTCGAGCCGACTACGAAGTTTACGATCAGCGTTCGACCGATCCGGAGAAGGCTCAGATTGAAGTGTATGTCGGCCTCCGTTGAACGCACACTCACGCACTGCAGCTCAGGTTGGACCGACGCAAAGAATCAGGATGCCACCACAAATATCTGTCATTATTCCCGCACTGAATGAAGCCGAATCGATAGGCTCTGTTGTTTCTGAGATGCCCTGGCAGCTTATCGCCGAATGTATCGTCGTCGACAATGGGAGCACTGACGAGACTGCTACGATTGCCGAGGCTGCGGGTGCGCGTGTTGTCCGGTCTCCATGTGGATACGGAGCGGCGTGTAAAGCGGGGGGCGATGCGGCAATATCTTCGAGCACTATTCTGGTCTATATGGACGGTGATGGCTCCGATGTTATTGCGGACCTGCCAAGGCTGGTGGCTCCGATAGAGGCCGGCGATGTGGACTTCGTTCTTGGATCGCGTATTCGTGGCAGGCGCGAGGCGGGGTCGATGCTCGGTTCACAGGTTTTTGCTGCTCACCTGGTCGGAGCTCTCTTACGCGTCTTACAAGGTGTTCGATATACCGATATGGGGCCTTTTCGGGCAATTCGCAGAACGTCACTTAACGAGTTACAAATGTCAGAGTTGACCTATGGATGGAATCTCGAGATGCAGATTCGTGCTGCGCGGAATAAGCTTCGCATTCGGGAGATTCCGGTTGATTATCGCAAGCGCAGGGGAGGGACCTCCAAGGTTTCGGGTGATGTGAAGGCTAGTATGAAGGCTGCGGTTCGGATTCTCGAGGTGTTGTTTCGTACGGGCTTTTCGCGCAAACCAGGCTAAGAACTGTCCGAATAAGGGAAGGTTCGCCACCCACGTATACTTGTTGCGTTGCGGTATCAGGAGATCTTATGCAAAGTCGCATTCTTGGCACTACCATGCCCGTTCTGGAGTTTGCCCTTGGCCCGAATGACGCGGTCATCTCGGAGGCGGGAGAACTCTCGTGGATGACTGCTTCAGTTCAGATGACTACGCACACTCAACATGCCGGTGGCGGTGGTTTCTTTGGCGCTATCGCGAGGGTGGCCGGAGGCGGATCGCTGTTCATGACGGAGTACCGCGCTATTGGCGGCGCCGGCGAGGTTGCGTTCGCGACGCGGGTGCCAGGACACATTGTGCCTGTGGAGGTTGGTCCGGCGCATGAGTACCTCGTTCACCGGCATGGTTTTCTCTGCGCTACCGCGGCCATCGAGCTGGGGGTTGGTTTTCAGCAGTCGCTTGGCGCGGGGATCTTCGGTGGTGACGGATTTTTATTGCAGAAGATCAGCGGACAGGGCATTGCGTGGCTTGAGCTCTCTGGGGAACTTGTGATCAAGGATCTTGCTCCCGGTGAGACGCTGCGGGTTCATCCCGGTCATGTGGGCGCGTTTCAGTCTACCGTTTCATTTCAGATTCAGCGCGTACCTGGCATCAAGAATCTGATCTTTGGCGGCGATGGTGTCTTTCTTGCGGCGCTTACAGGTCCCGGTCGTGTGTGGTTGCAGACTCTGCCGATCTCGCGGCTTGCACATCAGATTCAGGAGTACCTGCCGAAGGAGCGCGCGCAGCAGGCTGCTGAGGGCGGGGTTGTCGGCGGTATTGTGGGTTCGATTCTGAAGGGGATGTAATTGCGGTTAGAAGATTTGGCGATAGATGCTTGATCAGCATCTCTTCCAACAGATCAAAGTCATTTGGGCCCCGATGCCGGAAGTATGGCTGGGTGAGTCTAAACTCATGTAGAGGTCCGAATGACTACGGTCGCACTCGATATTCATCCTGGACGCTCGAAGAGATACCCTGCCGGTCCTTCTTTTCTTCCACGATTTGTCTCTGGGCGCATGTTTCGACAGACGGCGGTGGAGTCTATGACGGAGTCTGCGCGTCGTTATGGTGACTTGGTCCACTACACCGTCTTTGGACGGCATATCTACCAATTGAATCACCCTGAGCTAGTTGAGGATTTCCTTCTCAAAGATGCGAACAAGCATCATCGCGGCATTGTGATGCAGCGGGCGAAGATCGTGCTGGGTGAGGGCTTGCTGACCAGTGAGGAACCACTGCATATGCGTCAACGGAGGCTTGCGCAGCCAGCATTCCTGCGTCAACGTATTGCGGCGTATGGCGAGGTGATTGGGCAAAATGCTGCGGGGATCTCAGAGAGTTGGAAGCGGGGCTCAGTTCGTGATGTGCACGAAGATATGCTGGAGTTGGCACTGCGGATCGTCGGCAAGTGCCTGTTCGATCTGGACGTTCAGTCGCACGAAGAGGTGAAGAAGGTTTCGACGGCGGTCGATGCGTTCATGGGATTTCTTCCACTGGCTATTCTGCCTTTTTCTGAACAGATTCAACGATTGCCTCTGCCTGCCATGAAACGGATTCGCAAGGGACAGGCTGACCTCGACGCCATTATCTATGGAATGATTCGGGAGCGACGCCGGTCGCCGGGAGATCGAGGCGACCTTCTTTCCATGTTGCTTGAAGCAGTGGATGTAGATGACTCCAGCGGCCGTATGTCGGATCAACAGGTGCATGACGAGTGCCTGACGATTATGCTTGCGGGCCATGAGACTATTGCGAATGCTCTGAGCTTCGCGTTATGGCTGATCGCGAAACATCCAGAGGTGCAGACACGTCTGTGGCAGGAGGCACGCACGGTTCTTGGCGACCGAACGTCGACAGCGGAGGACTACTCGCGTCTGCCTTATGCTACTCAGGTCTTCTCGGAGACCATGCGGCTTTACCCTCCCGTGTGGGTGACGGCTCGTACCTGTGTCGAGCCTTATGAGATTGCCGGCTATGCGATTGCTAAAGGCGCTGTGCTTGTCGCGCCGCAGTTCGTCGTTCACCGGGACCCGCGCTTTTACGCTGACCCGCTTCGCTTCGATCCTGATCGTTTTGCCGTTGATAAAAGAGAGACTGCCAGACCACGGCCACGATTCGCCTTCTTTCCGTTTGCGGCGGGAAGCCGGCAGTGCATCGGCGAAGGGTTGGCCTGGATGGAGGGAGTGCTGTCTTTGGTTACGATCGTTCGTGACTGGCGGCTTAGTCTGCCCGAGGGATCAGCTGAGATCGCGCTTAATCCTGCGATCAGCCTTCGGCCAAAACATGGAGTTCCGTTGCTGGTGGAACGAAGAGGCTAACGGCTCTTCATCCAGGAGTCGATCGAGTATCCGTTGTAGCGGTGTAGAAAGATTAGCGCGGAGTAGATCAGTGCGCAGGTGAGTTGGGTTCCTGCGGCGGCCCAGTCCTGCAGAAGAGCCGATCCAAACGTCAGCACGGCGATGAGGAGACTTGCGGCGATGAGCGCTGCTCGGGTTCTCAGGCCGATGAGAACGAGGAGACCTAAGAGAGATTCGATGGTGGGCAGGATTAAGCCGAAGAACCATACGCTCCATGCAGGAAGTGGCGCATGGCCGAACTGCATGACGAGTTTCGCTGCGAACTCTCCTGGACCAGCGATCATGCGGCTTACGCCGTGCATCATCAGATTTATGCCGACCACCATGCGCAGCAGGGCGTAGGCTAGGCGCTCGTCAGCAAACTCTGATTCTTCTGCCATTCCGTTTTCCGCTCCTTTTTTGTACGCAGCGTTCGAGACTATGTTGTTTCATCAGATGTCAAAACTGACACAGGGTTACGGACTTGCAATTCGAGCATAAGGAACGGTCGAGTGATGCATAAGTTAGTGGCTCTCTCTATATTCTGAAGCTATGCAAGGGAACCTAGTAGAACCTTTTCTTCATCTCGCCCACGTCAACGTAGCCCGCGGAGAGAATGTTGTTCTTCACGATATCAACCTGTCGGTCAATGCTGGGGAGCACATCGCGATTCTTGGCCCGAATGGGTGTGGCAAGTCGACGCTGATCAAGACGATTACTTGCGAGTGTTATCCGGTGGTGCACCCGGAGATGAAGGTCAGGATCTTTGGGCGCGAGCGGTGGGATCTTACGGAGTTGAAGAAGCGGCTGGGTGTGGTTTCGGCAGAGTTGCCGGGGAAGCAGACGCTGAAGACTAGCGGCCGGGATGCGGTGATTACTGGCTTTTTTTCTAGTAGTACGCTGTGGCCGAATCTTTTGGTGACGGATTCTATGCGGGTTCATGCGGAGGTGGTGCTGCGGCAGATTGATGCGGTGGGGTTTGCGGAGAAGCTGGTGGGGGAGATGTCGGCGGGGCAGCAGAGACGGATTATGATAGGGCGGGCGCTAGTGGGGTCGGCGGGGATGTTGCTGCTGGATGAGCCTTCGAATGCGCTGGATCTGGCGGCCCAGGCGGAGCTGCGGGGGTTGATGCGGCGGCTGGCGCAGCAGGGGACTGGGATCATGCTGATTACCCATCATATTGCGGATATTCCGCCGGAGATTGACCGGATTTTGATGATGCGGGAGGGGCGGATTGTCGCGGATGGGTCGAAGGCGGAGTTGCTTACGGCGGAGAGGTTGAGTGATTTGTTTAAGACGGAGGTTCAGCTTTCGGAGCGGGATGGTTTTTATCACGCCTGGTGAGGGATTTTTTTTCTGGCGTGGTGATTTGGGGTTTTTACAGGGGTATTTTGAGAAAAGTGGGTGCGTAGCGTGGTGTTTTGGGTGGTGAAACGTGGTGTTTAAGCATGGTGGACGTGGTGTTTTAGCAGATCGTTTTTGAGGGGCGAAAAATGCGCCACGGTTTTGAGATTTATTTTTTGAGTGTTTGAAAGAGCTGTCCTGCCGGACGGGCCCACTGCGCGTGGGGCGGGCGTTCGCACGCCTTTTTAGAGCTTCGCATGGTCCTCCCGTTGGTCGGAGGAAGATGATTCCGACCAACGGGAGGACCACTCCACTTCAATTACCAAGAAGGTACACACGTCACGAAGTGACCGCTCCACGCGCAGTGGGCCCGTCCGGCAGGACATCTTCTTTTCAGCTAATTTCCCTGGGAGATTACGCCGGTCTGGAGCTTGACTAGTTCGGGCTGGGCGATGCGTGATGGGCCGAGGACGGCGATCTTTGGCAGGGGGCCGCGGACCATCGCGACTTCGTCGCAGGCGTAGAGGCGCGGGCAGGTTTGGCAGTCTTTGTAGATCTTGTCGGGCAGCGTGGTGCGGTCGACGACGCGGAAGCCGAAGTGGAAGAAGAAGTCCGGGATGCGGGTGAAGAGGCAGACGGCGGTGACCTTTTGCTCTTCGGCTTCTTCGAGGAGCGCGCGGAGGAGGCGGCCGCCTGCGCCCTGGCCTTTTGCTTCGGGCTTGACGACGATGGAGCGGACCTCGGCGAGGTGGGGGCCGTAGAGGTGGAGGGCGCCGCAGCCGAGGAAGACGCCGCCTGAGTCTCCGTCGACGGGGGATTCGGCTACGGCGAAGTCGCGGATGTTCTCGCAGATCTCGGCGTAGTTGCGGCGGAGGAGGGTGCCGTCGCCGGAGAGGGAGTTGACGAGGTCGAAGATGGCGACTGCGTCGGGGAGTTTGGCTTTGCGCACGGTGGCGCCACCTACGCGGAGGCGGGATGAGGAGGTAGATTCACTCACGGTCATCAGGGGGGTGATGGGCAACTGTGTTCGGCTCCTTGGTTTATTTTCGCAGAGTATTGGATGATTTGAGGATTCGGTTTGGTGCGGGTGTTGAGGAGTGCGGTTCGCGCCTTCGCGCGAAGGCCCACATCTCAAAATCGAGATATGTGGCACCCGGCACCCGGCAAAAGACGAAATACGGGGGGTCTCTCCACTACGCAATAGACGATGGAACTGTCTATTGCTTCGGTCGAGATGACGAATCCGTGGGGAAGCGAGAGATTGAACCAGCTTCTTTGGGTAAGCAAGAGGTTTAACCGGCTTCGTCATCACGCGTGCTCCGTGAGACGGGCCTTTGCTTCGGTTAGGGCGGTTTTGACGCGGGGGCGGGCGGTGCCTCCGATGACGTCGTGGCAGTCTAATGTTGCTTCCAAAGTGATGGCCTGGAAGAAGTCGTCGCCGAACTGGGGGCAGATGGTGCGGAGTTCGTCGAGGGTAAGTTGCTGGAGTTCGCGTTGGGTTTCCAGGCCGAGGCGGACGGCGTTGCCGATGTGCTCGTGTGCTTTGCGGAAGGGGATGCCCTTATCGGTGAGATAGGTTGCGGCGGCCATGGCGTTGAGGTAGCCGGAGTGGGCGGCGATCTTCATGGCGTCGTAGCGGAATTTCAGGGACGCGGTGAAGGCGGGGAGGACGCTTAGGATTCCGGCGATGGTGTCGGCTGCGTCGAAGACTGGCTCCTGGCCTTCTTGGAGATCTTTGTTGTAGGCGAGTGGGAGGCCTTTGATGAGGGTGGCTAGTGTTGTGGCTGCGCCTAGCAGGCGGCCGGATTTACCTCGGATGAGTTCGGTTAGGTCGGGGTTTTTCTTCTGCGGCATCGCGCTGGAGCCTGTGGAGAAGCGCTCGGGGAGGTCGAGGAAGCCGAACTCTGCGGTTGAGTAGAGGGTGAGTTCTTCGGCGAAGCGGGAGATGTGAATGCCTAGCGTGGCGATGGCTTGAGTGAACTCGAGGGCGAAGTCGCGGTCGCTGGTGGCGTCCATGCTGTTGGGTGTGGGCGCGTCGAAAGCGAGGGCGCGGGCGGCGATGGTGCGGTCCAGGGCGAGGGTTGCGCCTGCTACTGCTCCGGAGCCGAGGGGGCAGAGGTTCATGCGCTTGCGGGCGTCGGTGAGGCGGCTAGCGTCGCGCTCGATCATGCTGACGTAGGCTAAGAGCCAGTGGGCTACGAGGACGGGTTCGGCGCGCTGGAGGTGGGTGTAGGAGGGCATGGTGGCTTCGCCTGCTTGCTCGGCTAGTTCGACCAAGGCTTTGCGCCATGCGGTGAGGCCCGCGAGTGTGTTGTCGATGGCTTCGCGGACGAAGAGGCGCATGTCGGTGGCGATCTGCTCGTTGCGGCTGCGGCCGGTGTGTAGCTTGAGGGCCAGGTCGCCGATTTGTTTGGTGAGTTCGAGTTCGACGTAGTGGTGGACGTCTTCGGCCTGGGGGGTGGCGGTGACGATGGCTTCGCCTTGTTCGGAATGCTGCTGGGCTATAGCGCGGAGGCCTTCTTCCATTTGCAGGAGCTCTTCGCTGGTGAGGATGCCTGCGGCTTGGATGGCTCGGGCGTGGGCTATGCTGGCTTCTACTTCGTAGGGGACTAGCCGCCAGTCGAAGGGAAAGGAGCGCTGCCAGGATTCGAAGGTGGGGTCGAGTGGTTCGCGGAAGCGGCCGGACCACATTTTGGTTGGTTGTTCGTTGTTAGACATCGTTATCCTTGAAATTCTCTTTTGCGAGCGAGATGGCCAGCAGGATCAATTTGCCGTCAATGGTTGTTCTTACTACTTCGACTATGCTTCCCGGAACGAATTCCCAGTGCTCATCTTCGGGGTCGTAGTTATCAGGTGGTAGCAACTGGTATTTGCCTTGGCCGAGTGAGACCGCAGACGTTGGCCGAATCACATCTACTGCTTCTTCGAAAAGCTTAACGTAGACAGTTTTCAGGGCAGGTTGTTGGCTCTCTGACATTGCGGCTTAGTCTCTTTAGCTGCGGGCTCTCCTGACTCGTCTGGCATCAGTTCTTCCCAAGTTGGGTTCGTCTTTTCAATCAAAGCGATTTTCTGTGTCCGTGTCCAATGCTTGAGTTCCTTCTCACGAGCGATGGCGTTATTGATGTACTGATGACGCTCGAAGAAAACGAGCCGGGTGACTTTATAGCGTGATGTGAAGCTGCTTGGCGCTTCTTTGCGGTGTTGATAGATTCTTTTGCGAAGGTTGTTGGTGACGCCAATGTAGAGAATGTGGGAGCGGTTGGAGAGAATGTAGAGCCAGAATTGGTATTCGCGTTTTGGCATTGTGCTTTCTGTTGTGTCTGTGGCTTGACTAGCGAAACGCAGATTCCCTTCGGGAATGACAACAAAAAGAAACGACAACAAAAGTATCTTGCGAAAGAATTGGTGGCTACTCCTTGGGTTCCTTGGTGGTGGTGAGTTGGGGCATTTCGGAGCCTTTGCTTAGGGTGATTAGGCCGGTTTGGGCGTAGGTGATTAGTTTGGCGCGGGTGTCGGTGATGTCTAGGTTGCGCATGGTGAGTTGGCCGATGCGGTCGCGGGGGGAGAAGGTGGATTCGCCCTTTTCCATGGTGAGGCGCTCGGGGTGGAAGGTCAGGTTGGGCGATGCGGTGTTGAGGATGGAGTAGTCGTTGCCGCGGCGGAGTTCGATTGTAACTTCTCCGGTTACAGGTTTGGCGACCCAGCGCTGGGCGGCTTCGCGGAGCATGATGGCCTGGGGATCGAACCAGCGGCCCTGGTAGAGGAGTCGGCCTAGCTTGCGGCCGCTGTCGCGGTACTGCTCGATGGTGTCCTCGTTGTGAATGCCGGTGATGAGGCGCTCGTAGGCGATGAAGAGGAGAGCGAGGCCGGGGGACTCGTAGATGCCGCGGCTCTTGGCTTCGATGATGCGGTTTTCGATCTGGTCGCTCATGCCGAGGCCGTGGCGGCCGCCGATCGCGTTGGCTTCGAGCATGAGGGCTACGGGGTCGGAGAGCTCTTTGCCGTTGAGGGCGACGGGGAAGCCTTCTTCGAAGCGGATGGTGATCTCTTCGGGTTTGATGGTGACGTCGTCTCGCCAGAAGGCGGTGCCCATGATGGGGGCGACGATCTTCATGCTGGTGGTGAGGAGCTCGAGGTCCTTGGCTTCGTGGGTTGCGCCGAGGATGTTGGAGTCGGTGGAGTAGGCCTTTTCAGCGGACATCTTGTAGCCGAAGCCGGCCTTGGTCATGAAGGCGGACATCTCGGCGCGGCCGCCTAGCTCGTCGATGAAGGTGGGGTCGAGCCAGGGCTTGTAGACCTTGAGGTCGGGGTTGACGAGGAGGCCGTAGCGGTAGAAGCGCTCGATGTCGTTGCCTTTGAAGGTGGAGCCGTCGCCCCAGATGTTGACGTCGTCTTCCTTCATGGCGGTGACGAGCATGGTGCCGGTGACGGCGCGGCCTATGGGGGTGGTGTTGAAGTAGGTGACGCCGGCGGTGGTGATGTGGAAGGCGCCGGACTGGAGGGCGGCGATGCCTTCGCGGACGAGGGGGCCGCGGCAGTCGATGAGGCGGGCCTTTTCGGCGCCGTACTCGAGGGCTTTGCGGGGGATCTCGTCGTAGTCGGCTTCGTCGGGCTGGCCTAGGTTGGCGGTGTAGGCGTATGGAATGGCGCCTTTTTGCTTCATCCAGTGAAGCGCGGCGCTGGTGTCGAGGCCGCCGGAGAAGGCTATGCCGACTTTTTGGCCGAGGGGGAGGGTTTCTAGAATTACGGACATGTGGGGCGGACCTCAGTACTAGGTTTAGCTGGAGGTAAACTCAGCGGGTTAAGACGAGTTCCGTAGCGCTTAGCTAGCAACCAAGCGACTCATATTGTTTCCAAACAGCGCTGTCATCCGTTACATAAAATATCGGCTCCATCTTTTTATGTTCGATGATTTCTGTTATGCCGTTGACACTAATTGCTTCATAAGCCGGGTACCCAGAGGGAAATCCTTGTGGGGGATTTTTTAGCTCGAAAGGCGCTCTGCATCTCATCTCGCCATTTTCTTTCTTCAGAGTATGTCCATTTTTATCTCGCAATATAAATTGCGCTTTGCGCCATGGCACAGAGTAATAGTTCATAGTAAGCGAAGCATTGGCGCGTGTAAGTTCCGGTGGGAGGTTAACCCATTTTGGCAGCCTCGACTCATTCGCTAATTCGAATGTTGACTCAGGAAAATACTCGCATCCAATTATTGAAAAACTTAAAAGTGTTAATACAACCCCAAAAACCACATACCTTTTGAGGAGTTTAACGATCTTGATCATTTGTTAACGCCTCTACTGTTCATCAGTGCCTTGGCGAATTGATTTAGCTGCGTTTGCGGGGTTGGGTTCCGCGGTTGCGGCTATTGGTGGTGCGCTTTGCTCCGCCGAGGAGCATGAGCAGGATGGCTTTTTGGGCGTGCATGCGGTTTTCGGCCTGGTCGAAGACTACGGATTGGGGGCCGTCGAGGACGGCGTCGGTGACTTCGGCGTTGCGATGCGCGGGGAGGCAGTGCATGAAGACGGCGTCGGCTTGCGCGTGGGCCATGAGGCCTTCGTTGACCTGGTAGGGCTTGAAGATGGGGGCGCGCTTGGTGGCTTCGTGCTCGAAGCCCATGGAGGTGCATACGTCGGTGTAGACGGCGTCGGCTCCGGTGACGGCTTTGACGGGGTCGTGCATGAGGGTGATGCTGCCGCCGGTGGTCTCGGCGATCTCGATGGCTTTGTGGATGATTTCGAGTTTGGGCGCGAAGCCTTTGGGGGTGGCTACAGTGCAGTGGGCGCCGAGTTGAGCGGCGGTGAGCATGAGGGAGTGGCAGACGTTGTTGCCGTCGCCGATGTAGGTGAAGTGAAGGCCCTCTGCGGAGCCGAAGCGCTCCTCGAGGGTGAAGAAGTCGGCGATGGCCTGGCAGGGGTGCTCGAGATCGGAGAGGGCGTTGATGACGGGGATCTTGGAGCAGGCGGCGATCTCGGTGATGGTGTCGTGGGCGTAGGTGCGGAGGACCATGATGGACATCCAGCGCTCGATGTTGTGGGCCATGTCGGCGAGGGACTCGCGCTCGCCGAGGGGGGATTGGGTCTGGTCGACGAAGATGGCGTTGCCGCCGAGGGTGTTGATGGCGGTCTCGAAGGTGAGGCGAGTGCGGAGGGAGGCCTTCTCGAAGAACATGACCATCTGGCGCGCGTCGAGGGCGTGGCGGAAGTCTTCGGGGTTGTTCTTGACGGCGTGGGCGAGCTCCATGATGGCGGCCATCTCCTCGACGGTGAGGTCGGCGATGGAGCAGAGGTCGCGGCCGTGCAGGCGCTTGGAGGCTTCGCTGAATGCGGTGTCGGACTGGATGCCGAGGGTGGCGTGGGCGCGGGCGGGGACGAGGTCGTCGGTGTCGGGTTTTGAGGTCATGATGACGGTTTTGCTACCCATGAGATTTTTCTCCTGCCGGTGCTGCGCCGGCCAGTGCTGCAGTGAAGATCTCGTCGAAGGCTTTGATGGCGGTGTCGACGTGTTGCCGCTCCAGAAGGAAGGGCGGGAGGAGACGGAGGACCGTGTCGCTGGTGCGATTGATGATGATGCGGCGCTCCATCATCTGAGCGGCGACGCGCTGGGCGAGGTCGGCGGAGTTGATCTCCAGCCCAAGCATGAGGCCTTTGCCGCGGACTTCGGTGATGCAGTCGTGTCGTTTGGCTAGCTGCGTGAGCTGGTCGTGGAAGTAGGCGCCGGTTTCGTTGATGTGGGCGAGGAGGTTGTCGCGTTTGATGGTGTCGATGACGGCGATGGCTACGGCACAGGCGAGTGGGTTGCCGCCGAAGGTGGTGCCGTGCATGCCGGGGGTGATGGCCTCGGCAGCGGCGTTTGTGCAGAGCATCGCGCCCATGGGGATGCCGTTGGCGATGGGCTTGGCCAGGGTGGTGACGTCGGGGAGGATACCGTAGTGCTGGTAGGCGAACCACTTGCCGGTGCGGCCCATGCCGGACTGGATCTCGTCGGCGATGAGGAGGGCGCCGGTGGAGTCGCAGAGGGCTCGGGCTGCGGCGAAGAACTCCTGGGTGACGGGGTGGATGCCGCCTTCGCCCTGGATGGGCTCGATGCAGATGGCGCAGACTTCGCTCGAGAACTTTGCGCGGAGGTCGGCTACGTCGTTGAAGCGGACGAAGTCGACGCCGGGCATGACGGGCATGAAGGGCTCGCGGTACTTGTCTTTGGCCGTGGTGGCGACCGAGCCCATGGTGCGGCCGTGGAAGCTGTGGTCGAGGGCGAGGAACTTTGTGCCGATGGTGCGGCCCTGGGCGCGGAGACGGCCGGCGTTGGCACGGGAGAGCTTGAGGGCGGCCTCCCAGGCTTCGGTGCCGCTGTTGGTGAAGAAGACGCGGCCGAGGCCGGAGATCTCGGTGAGGCGAAGGGCGAGTTCTGCGGTGTGCTCGTGGAAGAAGAGGTTGGAGGTGTGGAGGAGGCGTTTCGACTGGTCGGCGATGGCCTCTGTGACGGCGGGGTGTGCGTAGCCGAGGCCGCAGACGCCGATGCCGCTAAGGAGATCGAGGTAGTCGTTGCCGTTTTCGTCGCGCAGGTGAACGCCCTCGCCGCTGACGAAGAGGATGGGGTTGCGCTCGTAGGTGTTGAGGAGCAGCTTCTTTTCTGCTGCCTGGATGGATTGCAAGTTCGGTGCTGCGTTCATGCGACCATGACCTCCGTTCCGTCGTTGACCCGTGTGGAGACGAGGTCAGGTAGTAGAGATGCTGCTTCTGCGGGAAGAATACGTACGCGCTTGACGCCGTGAGTGAGGGCGTCGCGGCAGGCGTTGAGTTTGGGGAGCATGCCGCCGGAGACGACCTGCGCCTGTTCCATGGCGGGGATCTGCGCGAGGGTGAGCCAGCGCATGACGTTGCCGTCGGCGCCTTTGACGCCGGGGACGTCGGTGAGGAAGACGAGGGTGTCGGCCTTGGCGCCGATGGCGCAGGCGGCGGCCATCTCGTCGGCGTTGATGTTGTAGTACTCGCCGTCGAAGCCGAGGGCGATGGAGGAGATGACGGGGACTGCGCCCATGGCCCAGATGGCCTCGAGCCACTTGGGGTCCATGGCGGCGATCTCGCCGACGAAGCCGAGGTCGGGGTTGGTTTTTTTCTTGCGAGCGCGGAATACGTGGCCGTCGCCGCCGGAGAGGCCTACGGCGGACTGGCCGTGCGTGCCGATGGAGGCGACGAGGGATTTGTTGACGCGGCCGGCGAGGACCATGAGTGCGGCGTCGCGGGTTTCGGCATCGGTGATGCGGAGGCCGGAGATGAACTCGCTCTTTTTGCCCATCTGGGCGAGGGTGCGGGTGAGCTGCACGCCGCCACCGTGGACGACGGCGACCTGATTGCCATCCGCGACGAGGTCGGCGATGGCTTTACCGCAGGCGTGGAGGATCTTCTTGTCCTCGAGAGCGGCACCGCCTAGTTTGACGACAAATCTCACAGCAAGCCCTCCTCTTCATTCCATCCGCACATCAGGTTGAGGTTTTGAACCGCCTGACCGGAGGCTCCTTTTAAAAGATTGTCGAGGCAGGAGACCAGGATCAGACGCTTCCCGTCGGCGGCCAGTGCAAAGCCGAGGTCGCAGAAGTTGGTGCGCACGATGTGTTGGATCTCGGGCAGGTGCGGCGTGTTGCGAAGCCGGACGAGCGGGCTGTGTCGATAGAAGTTTTGCAGCACGGTGGTGATTTCGGCGGCTTCGGTTTTGGTTTTGAGGCGGAGGTAGATCGTGGACAGAATTCCGCGCGGTATGGGTAGTAGATGCGGGGTGAACTGGATCTGATCCGAGGTGATGTGAAGCTGCTCCAGTAACTCTCCGGTGTGCCGGTGGCCGAAGACTGCGTAGGCGGAGAAGTTGTCGGCTGCGTACATGAAGTGGGTCTTGGCGGTGGGAGCTTTGCCTGCTCCGCTGACTCCGGATTTTGCGTCGCAGATGATGCCGTGATCGAGGTCGACGAGGCCGGCCTGGAGAAGCGGGGCCAAGGCGAGGATGATGGAGGTGGCGTAGCAGCCGGGGTTGGCGACGAGACGGGCTTTGCGGATCTCGTCGCGGTGAAGCTCGGGGCAGCCGTAGACGGCTTCTGATTGAAGCTGTGCGGCGTGGTCTGCGTTGGTGTCCTTCAGCTTGTAGATGGCGCGATTGGCGTGGTGCTGGAGCCGCCATGCGCCGCTGAGGTCGATGACCTTGATGCCGCGTTCGATGGCCTGGGGAACCCACTCACGGGACTGCTCGTGTGGTGTGGCGAGGAGGAGGACTTCGGTTCCGGAGTCAACGATGCGGTCCCATGAGAAGGGGAGGATCTCGTGGGCGTGATCTTTGCCCGCGACAGCAAGCTGGGGATGGATGTCTTCGAGGGAGTGCGGGGTGGTGGACTCTGGTTCGCCGGCGCGGCCGAGGAACGTGGGTGCGGTTCCGCGGAGTCTGGGATGATGCAGGAGCAGGCGCGCGAGCTCGCCGCCTGCATAGCCGCCGATGCCGGCGATGGCAGTGCGGGGCGCGGTGGTGCGTGCGGCGGGTTGATCGAGTACGTTCGTCATGTTTGAGATGGTTGAGTTAGCCAAGGTAGTCTTCGATTCGTGTCTTCAACAGGTTTGCTTGTTTCTCGTCCGGGCAGATGATGAGGACGGTGTCGTCGCCGGCGATGGTGCCTATGACCTCGGGCCAGTCTTCGTAGTCGATGCCGGCGGCGATGGGTTGAGCGCTTCCGGTGGTGGTGACGAGGACGAGGAGGTTGAGGGCCTGGCGGACTTCGAGGCCGAAGCTTTCGAGAACCTCGCGGATTCCGGGGAGCGCGTCGTCGTCGGAGTCGTTGCCGTTGGGGAGCGAGTAGCCGTTTGGTCCTTTATTTAATCTCAGTTCATGGATATCGCGCGATAATGTTGCTTGAGTGACATGAAATCCGCGTCCGGCTAGTTTTCGACGTAGCTCGTCCTGGCTGGTGACTGCGGTCTTTACCAGCAGTTCTCGAATTACGGCGTGACGCTGTTGCTTCATTAGTTTTGTTGTACCTGTGTTCCCGTAGTTAAGTCGTCAACAGCGGCTCAATTTAGTAGACGCGCTATTTAGCAGATGAACTCATTCTGTATAAATATACATTATTTGTGTATATTTATGCATGCGCTATCTCATCAGTTTCTTCGTTGATGCGCGCTCCACACAAAAAGGAAGGGTCGCGACCAGGATTTTGGTGCCGGGTGCGACGTATAGTGAAGCATGGAACGGTCCCAGGCAGCTAGTTTGTCCCCAACTCGCCTTGATGCGGGTGTGTCTTCCGCGGTATCGCCGTCGCTTCTTGACGCGCGTTTTGACCATGACTCTTGTGGTGTGGGTTTTGTTGCCTCGGTGGAGGCTTCGTCTTCGCATGTAATCCTGGAGCAGGCGCTGACGGCGCTGGGACGGCTGGCGCATCGCGGTGCGACGGCGGCTGATGGGAAGAGCAGCGACGGGGTTGGCGTGATGACTGCGGTTCCGCGGTCGCTGCTGGTGAAGGCTGCGAATCTTTCAATTGACCACAAACAGTTGCTGGGTGTGGGGATGCTGCTGATTCCGGTGGCGGAGACGCGTGCGGAAGAGATTGTGGAGCGGTGCCTGCAGTCTCATGACTTTGAGATTCTTTGTTGGCGCGACGTTCCGGTGCGGACCGAGTACCTGGGGCAGACGGCGCTGGAGACGATGCCGAAGATTCGTCAGGTGCTGATCGTCGATGCGGCGGATGCCGAGCCGGAGACGATGGAGCGGCGGCTGTATCTTGCGCGGAAGCAGTTTGAGCGGGCGCATGAGCAGGGCGATGTGACGGGGTATGTGTGCTCGATGTCGTCGCAGACGATTGTTTACAAGGCGATGTGTACTGGGGTTTTTCTGCGGGATTTTTATCCTGATTTGGCTTCGGAGGATTACGTTACGCCGTTCGCGGTGTTTCATCAGCGGTACGCGACGAATACGCTGCCGACGTGGCATCGGGCGCAGCCGGGGCGGAAGCTGGGGCATAACGGCGAGATCAATACGGTGTGGGGAAACCGGGCGCGGATGGACGCTCGCGACTCGACGCTGCCGGTGGAGTGCAAGCCGGTGTTGACGAAGGATGGGACGGACTCTACGAGTCTTGATGAGGCGGTGGAGCTGCTGTCGCAGAATGGCAGGACGCTGGCTGAGGCGGTTCGTATGCTGCTGCCGCCGGCGACGGAGGGGCATCATGAGTCTTCCTTTTTGCGATACCACACGGATTGCGCGGAGCCGTGGGATGGTCCGGCTGCGCTGGCGTTCAGCGATGGACGCGTGGTGGGTGCGGCGCTGGATCGGAATGGACTGCGGCCTTGTCGATTTGCGATAACGAGCGCGGGGCTGGTGGTTGCTGGGTCGGAGGCGGGGTTGGTGGATCTCGATCCGGAGGAGGTGACACATAGCGGACGGCTGGGGCCAGGGCAGATGCTGCTGGTGGACCTGGAGCGGCACAAGATCTATGAGGATGAGGAGTTGCTAGAGCTGTTCGACGTGGGGGCGACTTACGCAAAGCTGGTGGAAGATACTCCGCTGATTGCGGCTGAGGCGCCGGCGGTGGATTCGGGTGCGCTGGCTGCGGTGCAGCGTGGATTTGGGTATACACGCGAAGACGTGAAGATGATTTTGCAGCCGATGGCGCTGGAGGGCAAGGACGCTGTGTATTCGATGGGGGATGATACGCCGCTGGCGTTTCTCGCCCGGTCGCCGCGTCCGATCTATGCGTATTTTCGACAGAGGTTTGCGCAGGTGACCAATCCGCCGATTGATTCGCTGCGCGAGTCCTGCGTGGTGTCGCTGCATACGCGGCTTGGGCCTTGGCCTCACATGCTGGATAAAAATGCGCCGCTGCCCGGAGTTTCTCTGCCTTCTCCATTTTTGACGCTGGGGCAGGTGGAGGCGCTGCGGAAGGGGGAGTATCCGCACAAGGAAGAGCTGAAGCTGGCGGAGTTGCAGGCGGTGTTTGGTGCGGAGAAGACGCTGACGCAGGGGATCGATGATCTGTGCATGCAGGCGATCAAGCTGGTGCGTGAGGGGGCTCGGATTCTTTTGCTCTCTGATCGCAGTGCGAGTGCGGAGAGACTGCCGATTCCGATGGCGATGGCTACGGGTGCCGTTCATCACGCGCTGGTGGATGCTGGGCTGCGTACGCTGGCTGGGCTTGCTGTTGAGGCGGGAGATTGCAGGGACATTCATCATGCAGCTGTGCTGATTGGTTATGGTGCTGGAGCGGTTTGTCCTTGGCTTGCGCTGGAGACGGGCAGGAGTCTTGCGCCTGCTGGTACTGATGCGGCGGATGCTGAGCGGAAGATGATGAAGTCGCTCGATGCAGGGCTCGCGAAGGTGATGTCGAAGATGGGGATCTCGGTGGTGGACAGCTACCGTGGGGCACATCTGTTCGACATTCTCGGCTTGCACTCGAGTGTGGTGGCGCGGTGCTTTTACGGGACGCCGGCTCCGTTGTCTGGTGTGGGATTTGCCGAGGTGGAGCGGCAGTTGCGGCATACGTGGACGCCGGGTGAGGCTGCGGCTTCGGCGGATCTGCCGGATTATGGGTGGGTGCGATTCCGGAAGGCGGATGTCTCGGAGCCTCATGCGTGGCAGCCGCCGACGGTGAAGGCGTTGCAGTCGGTGGTGGGGAGTGCGCGGAATGTGCCGCAGCCTACGGACCCTGCGGGTGCGTTCGCGATCTATACACGGGATGTGATTGCGCGGGATCCTGCGGTGTTGCGGGATCTGCTGGAGATTCGTCCGGCGGGGCCTGAGCTGGCGTTGAATGATGTGGAGACGCCTGCGAATTTGTGCAAGCGATTTGTGGCCAGCGCGATGTCGCTTGGTTCTTTGAGCCCGGAGGCTCACCAAACGATTACGGCTGCGATGAATATGCTGGGCGGCCGGTCGAATACTGGCGAAGGTGGCGAGGACTCGGCGGTTTATAGGGTGCATCCTGAGAGCGCGGAGAGGGTCGATGCGGGTGGAGGAATGAGCCTTGCGGCTCGGTCGGGCGGAGGCGCTGCGGTGGCCGAGGCTGCGGTGGAAGCGCCTGCGGTGCATGTGAACCTGAACAACAAGATCAAGCAGATTGCGTCGGGGCGGTTTGGCGTTACGGCGGAGTATCTCGTGCACGCTGAGGAGATTGAGATCAAGGTAGCGCAGGGAGCGAAGCCTGGCGAGGGTGGACAGCTGCCTGGGCACAAGGTGAGCGGGCTGATTGCGCGATTGCGTCATGCGCAGCCGGGGGTGGCGCTGATCTCGCCGCCGCCGCATCATGACATTTATTCGATTGAAGATCTGGCACAGCTGATCTACGACCTGAAGCGAGTGAACCCGAAGGCTGCAATTGGCGTGAAGCTGGTGTCGGGTTGTGGTGTGGGTACGGTTGCTGCCGGCGTCGCGAAGGCGTATGCGGACTACATCGTGATCGCTGGGAATACTGGCGGAACTGGTGCGGCGGCGCTTTCGAGCATCAAGTATGCGGGGAATCCGTGGGAGCTGGGGCTTGCAGAGGCGCAGCAGGTGCTGATGCAGAATGGCATGCGCGGACGCGTGAGGTTGCGAACCGACGGCGGGCTGGCTACGGCGCGGGATATTTTGATTGCGGCGCTGCTGGGCGCGGATGAGTATGCGTTTGGCACGGCGGTGCTGGTGGTGCTGGGCTGCGATATGGCGCGGCAATGTCATTTGAATACCTGTCCGACTGGGATTGCGACGCAGAAACCGGAGCTGAGGGCGAAGTTCCGTGGGAAGCCGGAGCATGTGGTTCGGTTCTTCGAGCAGCTTTCGGGGGATTTGCAGCATTTGCTGGCTCGTTATGGGCTGCCTTCGATTGAGGCGGCGATTGGGCGCTCGGACCTGTTGGAGCAGGTTCGGTTCGATGGGAATCTTGATCTGCAGCCGATGCTGGCGAGGGTGTCGGATGGGTCGAGCCGGTTTATGGGTGTGCGAAATACACAGCCGGTTGCGGGGCCACCGCTCGATGAAGCTTGGGTTGCGCCAGCTATGACTGCAACGGATGCTGGAGAGCCGTTTGTGGTGGACTCGAAGATCGCTAACTCTGATCGGGCTGTGGGTTCTCGATTGGCTGGCGAGTTGGCGCTGCGTCGAGCGCAGGGAGAGCTTGCGGCGAATATTACGTTCAATCTAACGGGAACGGCGGGACAGTCGTTCGGCGCGTTCACTGTGGATGGGATGAAGCTGGTGCTGGATGGACAGGCGAACGATTTTGTTGGGAAGGGTCTGTCGGGCGGTGAGCTTGTGATTCGGGCGCGTGGTCTGGCGGCGAAGGATAGCGGGAAGCATGTGATTCTTGGCAATGTCGCTCTCTATGGCGCGACGTCCGGAAAGTTGTTCGCGGCGGGGCGTGCCGGAGAGCGGTTTGCAGTTCGTAACTCCGGTGCGATTGCCGTCGTCGAGGGCGTTGGCGACCACGGGTGCGAGTATATGACCGGTGGTGTGGTGGCGATTCTTGGCCGGGTTGGGATCAACTTTGGCGCGGGGATGACGGGTGGCCTGGCATGGGTTCTTGATGCTGACGGCTCCTTCGTGTCGGGGCCGAGGTATCATCCGGAGTTCATTGACGCTGAGCCGTTTAATGCTATTGGAGTTGAAGCGCAGGAGAGTCTGCGGGCTTTGATTGCTGAGCATGTGAAGGAGTCGGGGAGTGGGCTGGGGCAGGCGATGCTGGCGGATTGGCCAGCGCGGGCTGCGGGGTTCATTCGGTTGACTCCGCGTCCTCAAGCTTAGGCGCTGATCAGGCTGCGGTGTGGGATGGCGCGCCGCAGCAGCGTGAGATGGCGACTGGTTGGATTGCGGCTTGGCTTCGTTGATTCGCTTCAGTGAGGCGCTTCGGTCAGACAGGGAGTGCATAAAGATTCATTTTGGGGGAATGAATCGTAATTCATTCTTGGCAAAGTCGTGTGGATTCATTAGAGTGGCGGCACCGGAGATTTCCGGTTTGAGGCCTGGACTGAAACGATTAGCGAAGAAGACGAGGCCTGATTCGATCAAGGCAGATGTGCCGGCAACGGGACCCGGAAGCGAAAAATATCAGCGCATTCTGGATGCGGCGGTGGAGGTGATCGCCGAGCATGGCTATTTCAGCTCGCCGGTGAGTGCGATTGCGAAGCGCGCCGGGGTGGCGGATGGGACGATCTATCTCTACTTCAAGAGTAAGGATGACGTGCTGCGGACGGCGATCGACTCGACCTTCGATAAGTTTCATCGGCAGGTGGAGGAGGAGTTCAAGACGCTGCATGGGCCTCGCGAGCAGTTGGAATATATCGCGCAGGTTCATCTGGAGAGCCATGCGGTGAATCGCAGTATGGCGGTGCTGATGCAGACCGAGGTGCGGCAGAGTGCGAGGTTCATCGCGGAGTTCTCGCATCATCATCTGGTGAAGTACATCCAGGTGGTGCGCGAGGTGGTGCGGAGGGGGCAGCAGGAGGGGATCTTTCGGCGCGATGTTTCGGATGGCGTGGTGGCTCACTGCATGTTCGGTGCGATTGATGAGCTGTTGAGTTCCGCTGTGTTTACGGGGCGGGTCTATGATTCGAAGGCGACGGCTGCGCAGGTGATGGATGTGCTGTTGAGCGGGATTCAGGCGAGATGACGGATTTGAAGGTTGGGTAGAAGAAGAACCGCGAACGATTGCGCTGGCGGTTTCGGGAAGCATGGCTTCAGGCGGCCAGGTTCCAGTGTTGAAAGAATAGAGATGGAGCAGCATTAGATTTTGGGAGAGACGATGTTCGATTTTGTGACGTTGAATGATGTGCTGGAGAAGGCTACTGGTTGGGGCAGTCGGGCGGTGATGATGGGGCAGGGCGCAGATGGGGCGTGGAAGCCGATTACTTCGGACGAGCTTTATGGGCGGGTACGGGCGCTGGTGGAGGTGCTTCGCGGCTGGGGCGTGGGGAAGGGCGATCGCGTGGCGATTCTCTCGGAGAATCGGTGGGAGTGGCCGGTGACGGACTTTGCGACGCTGGCGATTGGAGCGGTGGATGTGCCGCTTTATCCGACGCTGACGCCGGAGCAGATTGGGTATATGTTGCGGGACTCGGGAGCGAAGGTGGCGGTGCTGTCGTCGCGGGAGCAATACGACAAGCTTGCGGCGGCGGGGGATCTGCCGGAGCTGGAGCGTGTGGTGGTGATGGATGCGGGAGAGTTTGCGAATGCGGAGAGCTTTGGCGCGCTGATGGAGCAAGCGACGGCGAAGCAGCAGAAGGATGCTGGCTTCGATGGAATGTTGAAGACGGTGAAGCCAGAGGATCTGGCGACGATTATCTACACATCGGGCACAACGGGAGAGCCGAAGGGCGTGATGCTGACGCATGGAAACATGACGAGCAATGTGAACTTCTCGACGGGCAAGATGGGATTTTCGGAGAAGGATAGCTGCATCTCGTTTCTGCCGCTGTCGCATGTGACGGCTCGGCATACGGACTATGCGCTGCTGTGTCATGGGGTGAAGCTGGCCTACTGTCCGAAGTTCGACCAACTGGCGCCGGCGATGCAGGCGGTGAAGCCTACGGTGTTTCTTGCGGTGCCGCGGGTGTATGAAAAGATTCGACAGGCAGTGGAGGGGAAGTCGGCTGCGTCGCCGGCGAAGTTGAAGATACTGCGCTGGGCGCTGGGAGTGGGGAAGAAGCATCGGGCGGAGATATTGGTTGGGAAGACGCCTCGTTCGCTGAGCTGGAAGATGGCGAACAAGCTGGTGTTCTCGAAGATTCGCGAGGCGTTTGGCGGGCGGGCGGAGGTGTTTATCTCGGGCGGTGCGCCGCTGGGGATGGATTCTGCCGGGTGGTTCGCGGATGTGGGGATACGGATCTTTGAAGGGTATGGGTTGACGGAGACCTCGCCTGTGATTGCGGTGAACTATCCGGAGGCTCATCGGATTGGGACGGTTGGGCAAGCTTTGAAGAATGTGGAGTGCCGATTTGCGGCGGATGGCGAGCTGGAGGTGAGGGGGCCTTCGGTGTTTGTGGGGTATTGGAAGAAGGAGAAAGAGACTGCCGAGGCGTTTACTGCCGATGGGTGGTTCAAGACTGGCGATATCGGGAATATCGATAAGGATGGGTACCTGTCGATTACGGACAGGAAGAAGGAGCTGCTGAAGACTAGTGGTGGAAAGCTGATTGCTCCGCAGCCGATTGAGAATAAGCTGAAGGCGAATGTGCTGGTGGCGCATGCTGCTCTGGTGGGGGATAGGCACAAGTTTGCGTGCGTGCTGATTTCGCCGAACTTTGCGGCGCTTGAGGGATGGGCGAAGGGGCAGGGGATCGCCGCTGGTGACCATGCGGCTCTGGTGAAGGACGCGAAGGTGGTGAAGGCTTACCAGGAGATCGTGGATAAGGTGAACATGGGGCTGGCGAACTTTGAGAGTATGAAGCGGATGAGCTTGGTTGCAGAGGAGTGGAGCGTGGAGGATGGAACGTTGACGCCCAGCATGAAGCTGAAGCGGCGGGTGGTGGAGCAGAAGTACGCGAAGGAGATTGGAGATTTCTATGCGGATGAGGCGACTGCGTCGAAGGGGTGAGTTGAGTGCTGTAGGAGCTGGCGTGTTGCGCGTGGTGAGTGTGGTGGCGCTGGCTGGTGGAGTTTGTCTGGCGCAGATTGTGCCGCCGGTTTGTGCGGTTCCGGCGGGGAAGCAGGCGGCTAGTCTGCGGCCTCAGGTGGGGCCGAGACCTACGGTGGAAGCCGCGGTGGCTACGGCGGAGACGGCGGCTGCTGATCCAACGATGGTGGTGGCGGCCGAGCCGATGGAGAACTTCGGTGTGGCGCGGTATCGGCTGTCAGACTATGCCGATTGCGTGGGGACGGGTGGGTGTTACTGGGCGGACCTGGATGCGCAAGCCAAGCGGGCGGAGGCTGAGTTGAAGAGGCTGATCGCTACGGAGAAGGCTGGCGAGAAGCTGGCTCTGGTGCTGGATATCGATGAGACTTCGCTGACGAACTACTGCGAGATGAAGCGGGAGGACTACGGATTTATCTCGGTGCCGTTCAATGAGTGGGCGGTCTCCGCAGAGGCGGATATGGCGATACCGGGGACGCTTCGGCTGTTCAACGAAGCTCGTGGTGCGGGGCTGGAGGTCTTCTTCATTACGGGGCGGCCGGGGGAGCAGAAGGCTGCGACGGCGAGGAACCTGGAGGCTGCGGGGTATCGTGGATGGAAGGGGCTTGCGCTGCGAGAGGGGCCTGAGAAGACGATGGCTACGGTCGCCTACAAGAGCGAGGAGCGGAGGAAGATTGTGGATGCGGGATATCGGATTGTGATGAGCGTGGGGGATCAGTGGAGTGACCTGAATGGGGAGCCCAGAGCGGAAATCAGCGTAAAACTGCCGAATCCCTTTTACTATTTGCCTTAGGGGTTTTGCAGGGGGGCTTGATTTGGGGACTTTAGTATCCGGTGATACGACGATGCTGCGGCGAGCGAGTAAGGTGGGGCGGAGGTTTGTGAATCCCGTGCCTACCGTGATTGGTGGGTTGAGCACGATCTTCAAGGTGCTGCCGCACTATTTGTTCAATAAGGCGGAGACGGTGCCGGCGAAGGCACTGGGGCCGTTCACGACCGATGTCTCCGTGTATGCTGCCGCGCCGGCCAGCGGTCTGCGGGTGACCTGGATGGGGCACTCGTCTTTGTTGATGGAGATTGATGGGTTGCGAGTGCTGATCGATCCGATGTGGGATGAACGCGCCTCTCCGACGCGATGGATGGGGCCGAAGAGATTTTTTGCTGCTCCGATGCGGCTGGAGGAGTTGCCCGCTGTGGATGTGGTGTTGGTGTCGCACGACCACTTCGACCATTTGGGCGAGGCTACGATTCGTGGATTGGCGCGGCTCGATTCGATGCGTGAGGCGAAGTGGGTGACTTCGTTGGGAGTGGGGGAGCTACTGCAGGGGTTTGGCGTCGATGCCGGGAGGGTCACGGAGCTGGATTGGACGCAGAGTATCTCAGTGGGTGGGGTGGAGATCATTGCGGTTCCGTCGCGGCACTTCTCCGGAAGGAGTCTGTTTAATCGATTCGAGACGCTCTGGTCTGCGTTTGTGTTCCGGGGGCCGAAGCATAATGTCTACTTTGGCGCGGACTCGGGATGGTGGGACGGGTTTGCAGAGATTGGCGCTGTGTATGGGCCGTTCGATCTTACGATGCTGGAGATTGGAGCGTTCGATGCGTTGTGGGACGGGATTCATCTTGGGCCGGATGGTGCGGCGCGTGCGTTTGAGGCGCTGGGCGGCAAGGGTCTGATGATGCCGATTCACTGGGGGCTCTTCGATCTGGCGCTACATGCCTGGCGGCAGCCGATCACGCGACTGCTGGAGTTGGCGGAGGAGCGCGGGATTCGGTTGTGGGCTCCTGAGCCGGGACGAGCGACCGAGGTTGTGGGTGGGGTCGAGGTGCGGTCGGATTGGTGGAAGGTCAAGTAGTTCCGGTAGTTCCGGGAAAGCCTCAGTGGATGATGGCTCTTTTGAGACTCGTTCCTGTCGAAATCTCTCGCGTCCTGCTTCATAAAATGAGACCGCCGATAAGGCTGCTGTATGATTTTGCCGTTGTCGAAAAGGAGAATTTTGATGCGGATTGGGATGTTGACTGGCGGCGGGGATTGTCCTGGGCTGAATGCTGTGATTCGGGCGGCGGTGCGTAAGGGGATCCTGCACCATGGGGATGAGTTTGTCGGGTTTATGGAGGGCTGGCGCGGGGTGCTGGATGATGTGACGATGCCGCTTACGCTCGAGACGACGTCGGGGATTCTGCATCGGGGTGGGACGATTCTGCGGTCTTCACGGACAAATGTGAAGAAGATTCCGGGTGGGTTTGAGAAGTGCGTTGAGGTGCTGGGGAAGCACAAGCTCGATGCCCTGATTGCGCTGGGCGGGGACGATACGCAGTCGATCAGTCTGGCTCTGAGCGAGAAGGGCGTGAAGTGCGTTGGCGTGCCGAAGACGATCGATAACGATTTGAATGGGACTGATGCCTGCTTTGGGTTCGATACGGCTGTGGGGATTGCTACGGAGGCGGTGGACCGGCTGCACTCGACTGCGGAGGCGCATAACCGCGTGATGGTGTGCGAGGTGATGGGGCGCGATGCGGGGTGGATCGCGATTACGGCAGGCATTGCCGGCGGCGCGGATGTGATTCTTGTGCCCGAGGTGCCGATCGACATTGAAGAGGTCTGCCGGTTGGTGAAGTATCGCCGCGAGCATGGGAAGAAGTTTTCGATTGTGGTGGCGGCCGAGGGGGCGCAGTTTCCGGAGACGGGGCAGGCGACTCATGGGACGGCTGTCGATTCGTTTGGCCATGCGCGGCTCAGCGGGATTGGACAGGCGCTGGCGGAGGAGATTGAGAAGAGGACCGGGTATGAGACACGCAGCGTGAACCTGGGGCATACACAGCGGGGTGGGACGCCTTCGGCCTATGACCGGATGCTGGCGACGCGGTATGGCGTGGCGGCGATCGACCTAGTTCATGCGGGCAAGTTCGGCCGTCTGGTGGTACTGATGGGGACTGCGATCACAGATATTCCACTGGCGGACGCGATTGCCAAGACGAGGACGGTGGGGGAGGACTTACTGGCGGTGATGAAGGGGTTACAGCCGTTAGCTTCCAGTTAACAAGGGCGATTTTTGTTGTGCCGATAGACAAAAGGGGGTACAAAGAGGGTGCTGGGTGATGCTCTGCATCCGGCATCCACTTTGCACTGCTTTCGTCGAACGGAGACTTGTGATGGCTGTGTCGGTACAGGCAACGGTGCGTGAGGTGATGGACATCCGGCAGGCGTCGGAGTATCTGGGGATCAGCGGGGACACGCTGTACCGGTATGCTTCGGAGGGGTTTATTCCGGCGTTCAAGCTGGGAAATCGGTGGAGATTCAAGAAGACGCTCATGGATGCGTGGATGGATGAGAAGTCGGGCGTGAAGCCGCCTACGCCGATTGCTGTGATGCCAAAACAAAAGAAGCCGGTTGCGAGGGCGCGGTAGGCGGATTGATCAGACTTCTGGCGTTTCACATCGACGGGTATATCGTCCTGTTTGGAGCTGTCGCGGTGGCAGCGTTCTGGTTTGCGATTCAGCTTTGCTGGTCGGCTGCCGGCAAACCCTGGTATGGCGTGGTGGGACGACTGGCGGGGGCTGTGGCGCTGCTTGCGCTGGGAGTGGTGATGATTTTTTTTACTGCCTTCGGGAGCTGACGGAAGGCTTTTCCTTGTTGAGCTGGAGATGCGAGTCGCTGTGCGTATGGCACTCGCGGCTTAGGCTGGCTGGAGGGTGATGACCGTGATCTCCGGGGGGCAGTTGAGGCGGAAGGGAAGTCCGACTGTGCCGATGCCGCGATTCACGTAGAGCTGCATTCGATTGAACTGGTAGTGACCTTCGGGATATTTTTCGCCTAGTGGAGGCAGGATGAGTGGGCCGAGGAAGGGCAGACGGACCTGGCCGCCGTGGGCGTGGCCGGAGAGCATGAGATCGACGAGTGGGCCGCTGGGATGGGTGACGACTGTGTCGGCGTAGTCGGGCTCGTGGGCCATGAGAATGACCGGACCGTCGGGTTTTTTGGGGATGGCGAGGTCGAGGTCGGGGGCACTGGTGCCGGGGTCGTCGACGCCGCAGAGCCAGAGACGGGAGCCGTTACGTTCGATGGGGAGATAACGGTTGACCAGGACTGGCGTGCCGCGGCTGGAGAGAGCCTGGATGACCATGGGGGCGTTGACGGCTACGTCGTGATTGCCGAGGACGGCGTAGCGCAGAGGGGCGGTGAGGGTGGCGATGATCTCCGCACATCGGTGGGCGGCGTGTTTGCCGGCAATGAAGGTGATGGAGCCGTGGGTGATGAAGTCGCCGGTGAGAAGGACGAGGTCAGGCGATAGGGCGTTGACCTTGCGGATGATGCGCTCGAAGAAGAAGGGTTCGGTGTACTCGTCGAGGTGGATGTCGCTGAGTTGAACGATGCGGTAGCCGTGGAAGGCGGCGGGGAGATTCGCGATGGCGATGGGGCGTTGGACGACGTCGACTTCGTGGCGAGCGATCTCTCCGGAGTAGAGAGCCAGAGCTGCTGCGGCGGTCCCTGAGCCTATGAGGAACTTGCGTCGGGTAAAGCGCGACGGCTGAGCGGATTGAGAGCCGGGCATAGTCCTATGATACCGGTTGGAACGGTATGGGCCAAAGGCGAGTGCGGGACGATGGGGTTGGGTAGAATCAAAGTAATGAATTTTAGTTTGAGAAAGAAAAGAGCTGCGGCGGCGGCAAAGGCAGCTGGCGTCGATGGGATGCTGATCGCTCATCTGCCGGATGTTCGTTATCTGTGCGGGTTTACGGGTTCGAATGGGGTGCTGGCGTTGGTGGGTGGACGCGCGACGTTGTTTACCGATGGGCGGTACACCGTGCAGGCGCGGGCAGAGGCAGCCGGGACTAAGGTTGTGATTGCAAAGAAGCCTGCGGTGGTGGCGGCTTGTGAGTGGCTGGAGACTGCCAGGGTGCGGCGCTGTGGGTTCGACGCGGCGCACACGACGGTGGCGGGTTTGGAGACGATGCGGAAGGCGCTTTCGGCGAAGGTGCGGCGGGGGATGTTTGTGGCGGTGGGACCGGTGGTGGCGCGGATGCGTGAGGTGAAAGACGCCGACGAGGTGAAGCTGATACGCGCTGCTGCGTTGGTGGGGTGCGATCTGTTTGAGGGCATGCTGACGTATCTGGAGGCGGGGCGGACCGAGGTGGAGGTGGCGGCGACGCTGGAGTACGCGGCTAGGCTGGCGGGAGCGGAGGGGATGTCATTCGACACGATCGTTGCGAGCGGGGAGCGATCGGCGCTGCCGCATGGTCGAGCAACGGGGGCGAGGTTGCCGAAGCAGGGGTTCGTGACCTTGGACTTCGGTGTTATTCTCGACGGATATTGCAGCGATATGACTCGTACTGTGCACATAGGCAAGGCGTTGCCGGATGAGCGGGACGTGTATGATTCTGTGCTGGAAGCGCAGGAAGCCGCCGTCGCCGCTGTGGTGCCGGGAGTGACTGCCGGAGAGGTGGACGAGGCGGCAAGGAGCGTTTTGCGGAGGGTGAAGCTGGATAAGTACTTCAGTCACTCTACCGGGCATGGTGTTGGGCTGGAGATTCATGAAGGACCAAGGCTTGCGGCGAAGCAGACGCAGGTGTTAGAGCAGGGAATGGTGATTACAATCGAACCTGGTGTGTATATGCCGGGACGGTTCGGTTTGCGCATTGAAGATATGGTTTTAGTGACGGCTAATCGCGGCGAAGTTTTGACGCCCAGTGTGAAGGCCTGGATAGAGCTCTAAAAACGACATGGTGCCGGAAGAGGCACGGGAAGAGACATGATGGACGGAAATAAGTTGAATGAGCTGCGCGAACTGGTCGAGTTTTTGAAGGCGAACGAGATCGCCGAGTTCGATATGGAGCAGGACGACCTGAAGGTGCGGATCAAGTTCGCGGGTGAGCCTGCTGCCGCTGCTCCTGCTGGCGGATTTGATATGGCGCAGTTGAGCCGATTGATGGCGTCGGCGCCTGCTCCTGCAGCGGTTCCGGCTGCTGCAGCTGTGGTTGCGGCTGCTGCTCCGGCTGCTGAGGTTGAGGAGAAGCTGCATGAGGTGAAGTCGCCGATTGTGGGAACGTTCTATGAGTCGCCGTCGCCGGGCGCGCCTGCGTTTGTGAAGGTGGGCGATCAGGTGGAAGTGGGACAGGTGCTCTGCATCGTCGAGGCCATGAAGCTGATGAATGAGATTGAGTCCGATGTGGCCGGCGAAGTGGTGAAGCGAATCGCAGCGAGCGGGCAGCCGGTGGAGTATGGACAGGCGCTGTTTGCCATCAAGGCGCGATAAGAGACGTAGCGATTCGTCAGCAAAAGATTCGTCAGCAAAGATCGATGGAAGGCACCTGCATTTATGTTTCGTAAGGTATTGATTGCCAATCGTGGGGAGATTGCACTGCGCGTGATCAGCGCCTGCAAGGAGATGGGTATCCGCACGGTTGCGGTGTATAGCGAGGCCGATCGGAACTCGCTGCATGTGCGGTTTGCCGATGAGGCGATCTGCATTGGGCCTCCGCGTTCGGCTGATAGCTATCTGAATGTGCCTGCGGTGATCTCGGCGGCTGAGATTGCGGATGTTGACGCGATTCACCCTGGGTACGGGCTGCTGAGTGAGAATGCAAACTTCGCCGAGGTGTGCCGCGCGTCGAACATCAAGTTCATCGGACCTCCGCCCGAGGTGACGCGGATGATGGGCGAGAAGTCCACGGCGCGCCAGACGATGAAGAAGGCGAAGGTGCCGATTTTACCGGGGTCGGATGGCGTGATTGCCGACGAAAATGAGGCGCTCGACTGGGCGAAGGATGTGGGATATCCGGTGATTCTAAAGGCGGTCGCGGGTGGCGGCGGTCGCGGGATGCGCATCTGCCGGAATAAAGAAGAGCTGCCGGGGATGTATCAGCAGGCTTCGACCGAGGCATCGAATGCGTTCGGGAACGGCGATATGTACATGGAGAAGTTCATTGAGCGGCCCCGGCATATCGAGTTCCAGGTGCTGGCCGATGAGCATGGCAATGTGATGAGTCTTGGGGAGCGTGAGTGCTCGATTCAGCGACGACACCAGAAGTTGATTGAAGAGGCGCCGAGTTTGATGGTGACACCCAAGCTTCGAGAAGAGCTGGGCAAGACGATCAAGCGGGCGCTGGAGAATATTGGTTATTGGAATGCCGGGACGATTGAGTTTTTGATGGATGAGGATGGCAAGATCTACTTCATCGAGATGAACACTCGGATTCAGGTGGAGCATTGTGTAACCGAGATGGTTACAGGAATTGACCTTGTGAAGGCGCAGCTAAGGATCGCTGCAGGCGAGAAGCTGACGTCGATCATTACGCGTCCGGTGGAGATTCGCGGACATGCTATCGAGTGCCGGATCAATGCGGAGCATCCGGAGAAGTTCACGCCTAGCGCAGGGAAGATTACGGCTTTCAATCTGCCGGGCGGTAACGGGGTGCGGGTGGATACTGCCCAATACGCTGAGGGATTTGTGCCGCCCTACTATGACTCTCTGATTGCGAAGCTGATCTGCCATGGATCGGATCGCGAAGATGCGATGAACAAGATGCAGCGGGCGCTGAGCCAGTTTGTGGTGCGAGGAATTCATACGACGATTCCGCTGCATGAGAAGATCTTTGCGGATAAAGAGTTTCGGTCGGGGCAGTTCGATACGAAGTTTATGGAGCGATTCTTCGAGCGGCAGAAGGAAAGCTAGGTGGGGACCCCGCTACCGCGTTTGTATCCGATTGTGGACGATGGTTTTCTGACGGGTCGCGGATTGGCGGTTGAAGGATTTGCGAAGGAGCTAAAGGCAGCTGGGGTTGGGCTGCTTCAGTATCGCAACAAGTCGGGCGGTCCTCAGGAGGTTTTGCGGGTTGCCGCGCTTATTCGCGATGCGATGGCTGGCAGTGAGTGCCGGTTGATTCTGAATGATCGAGCGGACCTTGCCGTGATTGCTGGGTGGGATGGAGTTCATGTGGGGCAGGAGGATCTATCGCCTGATGATGCACGCCGGGTTGTGGGAGTGGAGCGCTGGGTTGGGGTTTCGACTCATACGGAGGAGCAGGTTCGGCTGGCGGAGTTGAGTTGCGCGGATTATGTTGCCGTAGGGCCGGTGTTTGCTACGGGGACGAAGCTTGACGCGGAGCCGGTGATTGGGTTGGTGGGTGTTGCGCTGGCGCGGACGCTGACGAAGAAGCCGATTGTAGCGATTGGCGGAGTTACGCGGGCGAATGCGCGAAGTGTGATCGATGCCGGGGCGGATTCGGTTGCGGTGATCAGCGCGTTGATTGCTGAGGGGGAGTCGGTTGAGAAAGTGGCGAGAGACTTTCTCGATGTTTTACGGTAGAACTGACGAACGTGAATCTTGTGAAAAAAAATGAAATGGACACCCCTGTGTTGACGGCTGAAGGCGAAGGAATGTCGTCGTCTCCTCAGTTTGTACAGGGGATGGGGCTGTTTTCGGCGACGGCGATTGTGATGGGCTCGATGATCGGGTCGGGCATCTTTATTGTGTCGGCGGATATGTCGCGTGGGCTGGGGTCGCCAGCGTTGCTGATTGCGGCCTGGCTGGTGACGGCGCTGATGACCATTATTGGCGCGCTGAGCTATGGAGAGCTGGCGGCGATGATGCCTAAGGCCGGTGGGCAGTATGTTTATCTGCGCGAGGCGCTGGGGCCGTTGTGGGGTTTTCTCTATGGGTGGACGCTGTTCCTGGTGATCCAGACGGGGACGATTGCGGCAGTAGGAGTCGCGTTCGGGAAGTTTCTTGGGGTCTTCTTTCCGAGTGTGAGCGGGCAGAATTGGATCTGGCATATCGGGCATGTTCCACCGTGGCATGTGGGGCCGATGGTGCTGGGCAACATGGATATTGGATTGAATACGGCGAACCTGTCGGCGATTGTAGTGATTACGCTGCTGACGCTGCTGAATACGTTAGGCGTGAAGATGGGTGCGGCGGTGCAGAATGTCTTTACTTCCGCGAAGGTTCTGGCGTTGGCGGCGGTGGTGCTGGTGGGTGTGCTAGCGAAGAACTCTGTTGCTGTGGCGGCAAACTTTGGCACGGGCTGGCATAACTTCTGGGCAGGGGCTGGATTGCATACTACGCACGCGGTGCAGGTCGGTGTGGGTGGCCCGACGGCTTATGTTGGAGTGCTGACGATTGTAGCGGTGGTGCAGGTGGGGTCGCTGTTCAGCTCGGATGCGTGGAACAACGTTACGTTCACGGCAGGGGAGATCAGGAATCCGAAGAGGAATCTTCCGCTGTCGCTGGCCATTGGCACGGGCGTGGTGCTGCTGCTGTATGTGCTTTGCAACTTTGTTTATCTGAGTGTGCTGCCGCTGGCAGGCGACGCGGGGGCGACGACGATTGTCGGGCGCGGGATTCAGTTTGCCTCGGAAGACAGGGTTGCGACGGCGGTGATGGAGCAGGCCTTTGCGGGCTACGGCGCGAAGCTGATGGCTGCGGCGATTTTGATCTCGACGTTTGGATGTGTGAACGGAATGCTGCTGGCGGGTGCGCGGGTGTACTACGCGATGAGCCGGGATGGGCTGTTTTTTAAATCGGTGGGGAGGCTGAGTGAGAGGTCGAAGACGCCGGTGAACTCGCTTTGGGTGCAGTGGGCCTGGACCTGTCTGCTGTGCCTGTCGGGAAGCTATGGTCAGCTGCTGGATTACGTGATCTTTGCCGTGCTGGTCTTTTATATTTTGACGATTGCGGGACTGTTTGTGCTTCGGCGCACTCGGCCGTCGGCGGTGCGACCTTACCGGGCGTTTGGATATCCTGTGCTGCCGGCGTTGTATATCGTGATGGCGCTGTGGATTTGTGCAGTACTATTGCGTTACAAACCTCAATACACTTGGCCGGGCCTGGTTCTCGTTCTGCTGGGGATCCCGGTGTATCTGTTGTGGACACGGATGCCACGTACGGTTGGGATGGATATTGCAGCAAAGGAAGAGTCGTAAACAGTTTCAGGAAAGTGGAGAAAAGGAATCAATGGCGAAGCTGCTGGCAGTCAAACCCCTCTCTCGTTTGTTGAAGGAGGCGGAGAATGAGGGTGAGAGTGGACTCAAACGTACGCTGGGCCCCCTGAATCTGATTACGCTGGGAATTGGGGCGATCATCGGTGCCGGGATCTTTGTGCTGACAGGTCAGGCTGCGGCGAAGCATGCAGGGCCGGCGGTTATGTTGAGCTTCGTCGTAGCTGGTATTACCTGCGCGTTTGCCGGTCTTTGCTACGCGGAGTTTGCTTCGCTGATTCCGATTGCTGGCTCGGCGTATACGTATGGCTACGCGACGCTCGGCGAGTTTGTGGCGTGGATCATTGGATGGGATCTGGTGCTGGAGTATGCGTTTGGCGCGGCTACGGTGGCTTCGGGATGGAGCGGGTACTTTGTCGGGCTGCTGCAGGACTTCCATATTCATATTCCGCCGCAGCTGACGACGACACCGGGAAATGTGCTGTATCTGTATCACGATCGCTGGCAGGCGCTGGCGGCTTTGCCCGCAGGGATCGATGCTTCGGCGCTGCCGCATGTGGCCGGGGTCTTCAACCTGGTGGCATTTCTGGCGATTACGGTGATTACGACGATCCTGATCATAGGGATTCAAGAGTCGGCCAATCTGAATACTGCGATTGTGATCGTGAAGCTGAGCGTCGTTGGAGTTTTTCTGGTGCTGGGGATTGGGTACATCCTGCATCATCCGGCGGAGGCTCATGCGAACTGGACTCCGTTTATACCGCCAAGCCAGGGGCCGGGAGCTTTTGGCATCGGCGGCATAACGGCAGGGGCAGCTTCGATCTTCTTTGCGTATATAGGGTTTGACGCGGTGTCGACGGCGGCGCAGGAGGCGAAGAATCCGAAGCGTGATATGCCGATCGGCATTCTGGGGTCGCTGGTGATCTGCACGCTGCTCTATATCGTTGTCTCGGGCGTGTTGACTGGGTTGGTGAACTACAAGGCATTGAACGTCGGCGATCCGGTTGCGGTCGGTATCGATGTAACAGGTGTTCGGTGGGGCAGCATTCTGGTGAAGATTGGCGCTGTGTTCGGTCTTGCGACTGTGATGCTGGTGATGCTGCTGGGTCAGTCTCGCGTCTTCTTTTCGATGTCGCGGGATGGACTTCTGTGGAAGTGGGCTGGGGTGATTCATCCTAAGTTCCGGACCCCGTGGATCTCGAACATCGTGGTGGGGGCGATCGTTGCGTTTATGCCGGCGCTTTTGCCCATCGATAAGTTGAGCGAGTTGGTAAATATGGGCACACTGTTGGCGTTTGCGATCGTCTGCGCAGGCGTTTGGATCTTGCGGCGGCGCAATCCCGATCTGCATCGGCCGTTCAAGACGCCACTGGTTCCTCTGGTGCCGATACTCGGCATCCTCAGTGCGTTGTATCTGGTTTGGACTTTGCCAACGCTGACCAAGGTTGTGGTCTTGGGTTGGCTCGCATTTGGACTGCTGATCTACTTCACCTATAGCGTGAAGCATAGCAAGGTGCAGAAGGCGATTCGCGACGGCGTTGTTGAGTAGGCCTTTGCAGAGGTGTGTCGGAGTTGCTTTGCCGAACTCCGACACACCCGCAGCCTCGTCGGCCTTTTGCCGAGCAGAAGACGGCCAGCGGTTAGTTTTTGGGTAGGAATTTTGGGTTGGATGCTGTAGTGGAGGCGCTTGGCGGCGAGGATGCTGCTTGTGGCAGGATGGGTAGCGTTACAGTGTTCGCGGCCGTGGGGTCATCGCGCAGGCGAAGAAAGAAGCCGGTCTTGGCTGGGTGCGGCAACGTGAGAGTGGTACCGACGAAGCCCTCCGGAACCGTGGTGGGCGATGTGAAGGCGGAGTCGGTGGCGATAGAGTCGACGAGATAGAGGCTGGAGCCGGTGACGGTGCAGGGTTGGGCGGTGTCCGCCGGGCAGTGAAGGTCTTTGAGGGTCGGGAGGCGGACGAGAGTGACCAGCGGGAGCCAGTCGCCTGTGGTTCCGTCAGGAGAGACGGGGCGAAGGCGGAGTGGGCCAAAGGCGGAGGCGCCAAAGTCTTTGAGGGGATCCAGGGTGGCCAGGATGGTGTGCGGGTTCTGAAGCACCAGGTTGCCGGAGGCGACGCTCAGGGTGGTGTGGAGGCTATCGTCGGCGTTCGACACTTCGATCTTTCCGGCGCGGGGGAAGGGGGCTATCGATTTCAGGGAGAAGGTGAGTTGCTGGTCGGCGGGCAGGTCGTCTTGGTCGGCCAGGTGGATGGGCGTTGTGGTCGATTGGCCGATGTTTTTGCTGAGAAGAGTAACGGAGGGACGTGGCGGCGAGACGGTGACGGGAAGGGTAAGGGTACGACCGTCTTTGAGTGAAAAGTTTGCGGTGAGATGATCGCCAACCCGGAGCTTGGGCGCCTGGCTGTTAGGCGGAAGGGTGAGGCGGAGTTGAGTGTCGGGGTTCACAGGCGCGGGTGTGGGAGTCGCGGTGTCCTGGTTGGATGGAATGTTTGGGGGGGCAGGAGTGAATACGAGGTTGTTGATGGTGAGCTGCTGGACCTGATCGAGGCTGGAGCCTGTGAGGTCGGCGGTGGTGTCGCCGGCATGGAGTTCGAGCGCGGTGAGGCGGGCGGGTTCGGAGTAAGTTTTGGCTGCGACGGTGTCGGCTTTGTCGTCGCCGAATTGCTTGATGGCGAGATGGAGGGAGCCGGGGTCGATGGATTTGAGGGAGACGGTGACATCGATCGCAGAGGGCTTGTCGGCAGGCTTCCACTTGGTTTCGACTAGTTTGCCTGTGCTGGTATCGAGAGAGATGGTGTCGACGCAGGCGGTGCCGGTGGAGCTCAACATGAGGTGATTTTCGCGTCCGGCAATCAGGACATCATCGTCGGCGAGCTTCCAGTCTTTGCCCGGGGAGTCCTGGAGCTTGAGGGTGGGGCCTTTGAAGGGGTCGAAACCCCAGAAGCCGGTGATGGTGCCGGTGATGGTGTTTGTGCCTGGATGCGCAGAAGCTGTTTCTGTGGGATGGGGTTCGGAGGGTGCGCTGGAGTTGGTGTTTGGTTTGGAGTCGGTATCTGAAGGGACGCTTGAATCGAGGGGCAGTGGCTTACGTGCGGGAAGGTGAGCGAGGACGAGACCGCCTCGAAAGGCGTCCGGAGTGACGGGAATGTCGGTGCCCCCGTTGGGGCCGTCGAGGTGGAGGACGAGATCGTGCGCTAGAGCTGTCGCGTAGACCAGAGGTGCGCCATCAACGGGAAGAGCCACTTCCGGTTTTAGCAGGCAGGAGATGGCTTCGGGGTTGGGCGAGCGCAGAGGCGGGGGAACTGCAGCCTGAATCGCGGGCAGACCGATAACGATGACGGATTTGGGGTTGTTGAAGGAGGGCGGGGTGTTGAGGCGGAGGTTGAGGGCGTCACCCTCCGGGAAGGCGATGGCGGGGATGTACTGATATTTGGCGGTGTGGAGGGTGCTGGTGATGCGGATGAGGTCAACGATGGCGCCGACGTATGGGCTATAGTTTCCGCCGCCGGCAAGCCTGGTATAGCTTGCCTGGTTGATGAGATCGGAGTTGGATCCGTCGTTGAGCGCGTCGGCGACAGACTGGCCGTGGCCGTCGTCTAAGAGGGTCTGATTTCCGGCCTGAGTGAGGCAGGTGGATTGAGTATCGACGGGGCGTTTGAAGCAGTCGCCGTTCGGTTTGAGGTTGAGGGTTCGGGAGAGGAGGTCGGAGTGCTCGGCGAGACCTTTGGCGTCTTCGGGCGGGACACGGCGGATGGCGGCGAGGTAGGTCTCGATACGGGCCTGTTCGAAGCCTGATTCGATGAGGTCTTGAGAGGCGCGGACGAAGATGCCAGGGCGGCCGCGAACCGCGGAGCGCAGGGTGCTGAAGTCGCCGCCGGTTTCGGGCGCAAGGAAAAGAATCACCTGCTGGGCCTCGGCGGGGACGGTGATGGTCACGCCCTCTTCGCGGACTTTTTTATTCCAGGTCTGGATCGCAAAAAACCAGTTGTCTGGCGGTGGATTGGTGGTTCCACGCAGGAAGGCGGCGACGAGAAGGTAGTGGACCGATTGCGTGGGTGGAAGGTCGGCGCGGAGCCAGATCTTGTCGCCTGGCTGCAGATTAGGGACCTGTGCAATGGGTAGAACTTTGCCGGAGCGGGTGACGTGTACATCTACCTTCGGCCCAGCCAGGTCAAAGCGCGCGGGGTCGGCGTGGAGCAGCGGACAGGCCAATAGGGTGGCAGCGAGAGTTCCAAGGAAGCGTGAGCGGCGAAACGCTTTTGCCATCATTCCATTTTAGACGGGAATGAGGTGGGTACGGATGTCACCGTGACACATTGAATCCGCAACTGACTTTGCAATTAGTTACGGACGCGCGTCGAGAGATGGTCGCCGGCGATGACGCCGTCGCGGATGGTGACGATGCGGTGGGCGTATTCGGCGATGTCGGGCTCGTGGGTGACGAGGATGATGGTGTTGCCCTTGGAGTGGAGGTCGTCGAAGAGGGCCATGATCTCGTCGCCGGTTTTGGAGTCGAGGTTGCCGGTGGGTTCGTCGGCGAGGATGATTGAGGGCTTGTTGACCAAAGCGCGGGCGATGGCGACGCGCTGACGCTGACCGCCGGAGAGTTCGTTGGGTTTGTGCATCATGCGAGTGCCGAGGCCTACCGACTCGAGGACACTCTTTGCACGCTCGGTGCGCGCAGCGGCTGGTGTGCCGTTGTAGATGAGGGGGAGCTCGACGTTGTGGAGCGAGGTGGCGCGGGCCAGCAGGTTGAAGGTCTGGAAGACGAAACCGATCTCCTTGTTTCGAATGCGGGCGAGTTCGTCGTCGTTTAGTTCGGAGACATCGTGGCCGTTGAGCCAGTACCGGCCTTGAGATGGCGAATCCAGGCAGCCGATGAGGTTCATCAGGGTTGATTTGCCGGAGCCGGAGGGGCCCATAATGGCAACGTACTCGTTGTGGCGGATGCGGAGGTTGACGCCGCGAAGGGCGTGCACCTGCTGGTCGCCCATCTCGTAGGTCTTCCAGAGATTGTCGGTGACGATGACGTCCCCGGGAGTAGGTCCGGAGGCGTTGCTGGTGCTGAGGTTGGATTCGAGTGCAGTTTCGATGGCCATCCGGTTCTCCGTGCTCCTACGTGTTTCAGGATAGTACGTTTGGGGTGGTGGGATGGTTCCGCGGTATTGACTGAGTCACTCCGAGAACAACAATTTTAAGACTTTTCGCCAATATTTCAGATTTTTTTCTTATGACTTGTCAGAGTCGCCTGCGGCTTCAACGCTGTTATCTACTTTGACGGAGGTTCCGCTCTTTAGTGTTCGCAGAATTCGATAGCGGCCAGTGACAATCTCATCGCCGTCTTTCAAACCACTGAGGACCTCGATATCTGTGGCTCCTGTGACCCCGGTAGTGACTGGAACGAAGATCGCGCGGCGTTTTTTGTGGTCTGTCTGGAGAACGTAAACTCCCTGGACCGGTTGAGGTTTGCGGTTGGGAGTGCTAGAGGCGGAGACGGCAACGACGCTTGCCTTGCCTGCGTTCGCTGCGAGTGCGGTTTCGACAGCCGTGTCACGCTGTACAAGCGCCTGGATAGGTATGGTGAGGGCATTCGGCTTGTGGGCAGTGGTGATCTTTGCCGTAGCGGAGAGGCCCGGACGAAGATCGTCGGAGGCCTGGTCTAGGGTGACGACGACCTTGAAGTCCTTGGCTTCCTCGGTGCCTGTGGTGCTTTGTGTGGTCGAGAGGCCGGTGGTTCGGAGGAGCGCCTGATCGCCGACCTCGGTGACGTGGCCTTTGAAGACCCGACCAGGCAGCGCGTCGACGGAGACATCAGCGGGCTGATTCAGGGAAATGTTGACGATGTCAGTTTCGTCGACCTTGACCTCGGCTGTAATGACGGACATATCGGCGAGGGTCATGATGGTGGATCCGCCAGCGTTCTGGATCCCAACGACGACAGTTTCGCCCTCACGTACGGGAACGTTGGTAACGAGCCCGTCGAAGGGGGCGCGGCTAATGGTTTTGTCGAGGGCGTCGAAATTTGCACGCTGACTGGCGACTGCCTGGTTCATGTGGCCGCGTTGCGATTCGGTCTGCGCGGTGGCTTGTGCAAGAGCTGCCTGTCTTTGGGCGAGGGTAGCGGAAGCCATGTCGTATGCGGCTTTCTTAGCGTCGAAGTCCTGTTTTGCGATCAGTTTTTCGTTGTACAAGGACTCCGCGCGGCCGAAGTCGAGTTTTTTCTGCTCGAGATCGGCTTTTCCCTGGGCTATGTTTGCTTCGGCGGTCTTTTCCGCGGCGATGTAGCTGGTGATGTCTGTGCGGGAGGAGGCGATGGTCGCTTGCTGGGCTGCGACGGTGGCCTGGGGTTGAACACTTTCGACCGTGGCGAGGGTCGCACCGGCTTTCACATGATCGCCTTCTTTGACATAGAGGTGGGTGATGCGCCCAAAGGCGGTGGCGCCGACGTTGACGTAGGTCTTCGGCTTGATCTGGCCGGTGCCGTTAACAACGGAGACCAGATCTTGATGGGCGGCCTTGGTGGTGGAGACTTTCGTGACGTTGGCCTGACCGTGAAGGATGGTACCAACGACGATGCCTGCGAGAACCAGGACCGCAACTACGATCAAGAGGATTTTCTTTATGCTCATTGCCGCTTTCTATCGCACCTCCGCGGCAGTGCAGAGGTGGCTGGGAGTCGGTGCTTGCTAAAGACTGTACGGAAGTGGAAGAAATTGCGTTCCGTGATCTTCCAAAACCTGAGTCAGATCACTTTACGAGAGATTATGCAAAAGCCTGCAACTATCCGTTACACGAGACTTATGAGCTTGCCGAGGAACAGCAGCGATGATATCAGGGGCGGGTTATAGTCTCCTCTTGTAACGAAGATGTAACCGCTCTACAATGTTGGTTGGTAACAGGAGTGCACCCCTTCTTTATGACGACTTCTCGGCGCTTGGTATCCGGCACGACCCTATTTCTGTTGATTCTGATGGGGGGGCGTCTTTTGACTGCCCAGGAGGCACCTGCTGACTCCGCACAGACTGACGGCGTGACGAGGGGACCGGTGACGGTGGAGAAGCCGGATCCGCTGAAGCGTCCTCTGAGCGATAAAGAGAAGCGTGACCAGCAGAAGGCGCTGAAGGCTGAGTTGAAGGGTGTTTACAAGAAATGGGTGGATGAGGACGTTCGCTGGATCATCACAGATCAGGAGTTACAGGCGTTCAAGAGTTTGAGCAACGACGAGGAGCGCGACCAGTTTATCGAGAACTTCTGGTTACGTCGCAATCCGAATCCTGACTCACCGGAGAACGAGTTTCGCGAGGAGCATTACGCGCGCATCGCTTATGCAAACGACCACTTCGCCGCCGGTAAGCCCGGCTGGAGAACAGATCGTGGTCATATCTACATCGCCTACGGCAAGCCAGACAGCACCGACTCGCACCCGAGCGGCGGCAGCTACGAGCGTCCGATCGAAGAAGGCGGCGGAAATACCTCTACGTTCCCCTTTGAGATTTGGCACTACCGATATTTAGAGGGTATCGGGGATAACATCGATATCGAGTTTGTCGACACCTGCATGTGCGGCGACTATCACATGACGATCGATCGCTCGGAGAAAGATGCGCTGAAGCACACCCCAGGTGCTGGCCAGACACTTTATGAGCAGTCGGGACAGTCGAAACAGGCGGACCGTTTTTCGGGCGGCGGACTGGAGCAGCTTGGTGCTGGGCCCTTATCGTCTCAGAACCAGAGTAAGCAGTTTGATCGGCTGGACCGATTCGCCAAGCTGATGGCTCCGCCTGAGATCAAATTCAAAGACCTCGAGTCGTTTATGACGACTTCGAAGATTCTGACTGGGCCGCCGTTTCTATTTGATGTTCGGACCGACTACGTCAAGGTCACTAACGATACAATTCTGGTTCCTGTAACTTTGCAGATCAAAAACGGTGACATTACTTTCACCAATAAAGACGGCGTCGCAATGGGCACGGTGAACATTCTGGGGCGCGTCTCGAATCTGAATCACAAGGCAATACAGACCTTCGAGGATACGGTCAGCGTTCAGGTGCCGAGCGAACTGCTTGCGCGCAAGCGGGCTGATCAGTCGGTCTATTGGAAGTCTCTGCCGCTGCGTCCCGGGTTGTACAAGATCGACATCGTTATCAAGGACGTCAATAATCCCGACCATATCGGCAGATGGCAGCGTAGTTTGAACGTGCCAGCCTACGATGATGACCGCCTTGCTTCGTCTTCTTTGATTCTGGCTTCGTCCATGGAGAGGGTCCCGTCGAAGGATATCGGCGCGGGAAACTTCATTATTGGCGATACCCACATTACTCCACGCGTCCCTACTGGAATCGGGGTTCCGGTTACGTTTCATAGAGCGCAAAATCTGAACTTCTGGATGCAGGTGTATAACCTGGGAATCGACGAGAAGAGTAAGCAGAATGGTGCAACGATCGAGTATCAGATTCTTGACGTGGCTACGAACAAAGCCATTCTTGAGACGCAGGAGTTGACCTCGAAGACCAACCCCAACGCGGATCAAGTTACGATTGAAAAGAGTTTGCCGCTGGCGAGTCTTCAGCCCGGTAAGTATCAGGTCAACATCAAAGTAAATGATGGAATAACGAAGCAGCAGATCGCAGAATCTGCGCCGTTTATCGTAGATTAGACAGGTGCGGCTTTAGAACATGGTTATGCAGACTCCGATTCGCGATAACCAGTTCCCTCGCACTCTGTAACGCCGCTCCCTACTTTTCTGGGTGCGGATCATTCGGACCGCCATTCGACGCGCAGGACGGTTTCACTGTGCAACGACCCCAGGTGAAGATCGCGCTTCTGCCGCTGATGCTGCTTCTTGCAGCTACCAGCGTAGCTGTGGGCCAAGGTGCGGCTGTCTCAGGGGTGGTTCGCGACGCGCAGGGAGTGGCGCAGCTGGGTGCTCTGGTTCAAGTCATAGCTGCGGATTCTGCCATGGCCGGAACCACGTTTACAGATCTCCACGGACGCTATTTCATTGCGCATCTACTGCCTGGCCAGTATGAGGTACGCGCTAGTGCAGCGCTGTTTGTTCCGGCGATGCGGGGCAACCTGCAACTTCAGTCAGGAGCGCAGGCGGTCGTCAATCTCACTCTTAGCACTCTCTTCGAATCGACTGCATGGCTTCCAGCCGAGCGTCGGAAGGCGGACGAGCCGGGTGACGATTGGAAGTGGACTTTGCGGTCAGTCGCCAATCGTCCCATCCTTCGGCTAGCTGAAGATGGGGACGTGATCATGGTCTCGTCGAGCGTCCGTGAGACGCCTAAGCGTGCTGAAAGAGTGCGTGCCGAGGTTATGGCTGGCGATGGCGGCTTTGGAAGCAGCGGAATTCATAATGTTTTTGCGTTCGACCGAGTGCTCGACGACGGAGCCGGTTTGACCCTGCGTGCGGATATTGGGACGCAACCTGGGGCACCATCAGTCGGACAGTCCACTGAGGTCGCGACCGGATATGGAATGCAGTTGGGGATGGGCGGCGCGGCGCGGACAGTGTTGAGCTATCAAGCACATCCTGAAGTGTTGGGGCCGGATGGATCTTCTGGCTTGCAAGTGATGCAGCTGGCCAGCGGACAGAAGATGCAGCTTGGGGATCTGGTTGACGTGGAGGCGGGAGGTACCGTGTATGTCGCCCGGACCTCTGGTTATGCCTCCGGATCGCGGCCGTTTTTGAAGGTAACAGCACACCCGACCGAGAATTGGAACGTTGGCTATCGGATGGCCACGTCGCAGGATCTGCAGTCGTTTGCAGGGCTCGATACGGTGAAGCGTGAGCTGCCTGTTGCTGTGGTCTATCAAGGGAGAATCCAGACCGAGGGCGGTCTGCACCAGGAGTTTACGGTTGGCCGGAAGACTGGCCGCGGAATGGTGCAGGTTGCGTATTACAGTGATTCTCTGAACCGGGTAGCGGTCTCTGGTGGCGGCGCGTTGACTGCCGCTGATATTGCGCAGACAGGACAGAATGGCGCGAGCGGGATTATCGCCGATTCGACGTCGGGGAACTTCCGCTTTTTGAGTGCCGGCTACAACGCCAGGGGCATGAATGTCATGTTGACTGAGCCGCTGACGACGAGCCTTTGGGTAGCGGTGGAGTACGGCACTGGGGCTGCGCTTGGCGCGAAAGATGGGGCTGCTGTCGGTCTGCCTGGGACTGGATCTGATCTGGCGCCAGTGAGGGCTCGGACTGCGACGGTCGCTTTGCGGGGCCGGGTGCTTCGCAGTGGAACCGCGATTCGAGCGGCCTATCGCTGGCAGCCGACACGATTGGTGACTGCGGTTGATCCCTACGCTCCGTTCAGCGATCAGGCATACCTGAGCTGCTATCTGCGGCAGACCTTGCGGCTGGGAAGTCTGTTGCCGCCGGGACTCGAGGCTACGGTTGATGTCACGAATCTTCTGGCGCAGGGATATCGGCCGTTCCTGTCAGCGGATGGTCAGACCCTGTTCCTGGCGCAATCTCCCCGGACAGTTCAGGCAGGGCTTGCGTTCACGTTCTAGCCGCGTCTTTGTTCTCCCCTTCGTTCTCATCCAGAGATAGCATGTGCTAGATAGTGGAAGTATCGTCTAGATGCCTGGCGCCGAAATTCTTCGACCTCAGGCGAGATCGTACGACTTGGAACCTCTCTAGCGTTTTCTTCTCAAGTGCTTGCTATCGAAAGATGAGCTCATGGGATGACGCAGGAGTGGGCATGCCACGTCATTTTTCAGCTTTCCGTTCATATTTATTGACCCAGTTGACCTCCCAGGTCTTTCCGCCATCGTCAGAAAAAGCCTGTTCGGATTGGGCGGTGTCTGGGGTTATCTTCCAGATGGAAAACCGTACAAGTACGGATCGGCCGTTGATGAGTTCGTAATCATAGAAGTCGCCACGTCCATTCTTGAATTCGCCGACGCCGGGAATACCGAGCGTGCCAACCTTTGGGGTTGCGAAATCCAGGTTCCACTCGTGTGTGGTTGGGTTGAACCAGCGCAGGGACAAGAGTTCGATGTGGCCGGCTGGACCGTCCGCGTGATACTCCGCTAAATTGGCGCGGCCATTCCAGACCTTCTTGATCACAGATGCTCCGTCCATGTCGGCCCACGTCGTCGATCCGGTCAGGGGATGTAAGAGGCGGGAGGAGTGGGTCTTCCAGGTGCCGAAGTCGAAGTCGAAGTCGTGTCCGTGTTCTGCTGTGGTTGAGGTCTTTACATCCTTGTTCGTTTCAGCGATGGGACGGTCCAGGGCCGTCGATTGTGTTTCCTGTGTCAGGTCTGCGACGAAAGCCGCAGCCCAGGTCACGCCACCATCGTTCGAGTAGGATTCTTCGTAACGATGGGAACCCGGCTTGATGTTAGACCACACCCCGCGAACCAGGATTGATTTGTCGTGAAAGGTGTCTTGGGAAAAGAGCTCGCCGCGTCCGTCTTTGAACGAACCGATCGTTGGCGTATTCAAAACGCCCATCTTGCTATCGATGAAGGTCTGGCTCCATTGATGAGACTGAGGGTTATAAAGAAACAGGGTTAGCCCCTCCCAATGTCCATTGGGGCCGTCGGCTTCGATCTCCTCCAGTTGCGCACGGCCGTCCCAGACCTTCCTTACTGTGACCGTTCCGTTGAGTTCCAGCGACTTGGACGAGCCTGAGAATGGATCGAGGACTCGCCTGATATGGGTATGCCATACCCCAAAGTTGAAGTCGAAGTCGTGTTGTCCGTCTCGCAGCGAAGCGGTCTGGGGCGCGGTATCCGACCCGACCTGGGCCGTTAGGGGAGACGCCAGATCCGGACGCCAGCCAAAGGCACACATCAGAAGAAAGACGGCAGCGATGCGAAGCTTGATGCTCCGCTTGTTTATGGGGAGCCAATGTTTCGCCGTCCCGAGTATCTTAGTCTGGACGGTAAGAGGACGAATGATTGGTGTTCTGCTCTCGCTCATGCGAGCAGTGTAGGCTTGTTCCCACGTTGAGCATTCCACTTATGACACATGGATTTTCAAAGAAAAATCAAAGCTCAGTGGAGTATGCGTACCGGTTCGGCAATTTCGAACTGCACCCGGAAGAGCGTCTCCTGAAGAGAGCTCACGTTCCGATTCCGCTTCAGCCTAAAGCCTTTGACGCTCTGCTCTGTCTGGTCCGGAGGGCCGAACGCCTAGTTAGCAAACAAGAGCTGATCAAGACGCTCTGGCCATCCGTGCATGTGAGTGAATCAAACCTTACCAATACAATCGTAAGCCTGAGAAAAATTGTTGGGCGCGATACGATTCGCACCGTTTCGAAGCATGGCTATCGATTTGAGCTGGCTGTTACGGGTGAACCGGGCGTAGCGCAAGAGACGTATGAGAAGTTTACCCGCGCGAAAGAGCTGACGATTCAACGTTCTTTGGAGTCGATGCAGCTTGCGCGCGACCTGTACTGGACCTGCCTCGCCGTGGATCCCAGTTTTGCTCCTGCATGGGCCTGGCTGGGTCGATGCTGCTGGTTCCTTGATAAATTCAGTGGCAGCTCTTCGACAAATCTGGAGTTGGCGCATGCCGCATTTCAACGAGCGTTCGCCCTTGATTCGGATCTAGCTTGCGCTCACCAGTTCTATACCTTGGTGCAGGTAGACACTGGACATGCGGATGAGGCTTTGGGGCGCCTGCTTGAACGGTTGGAGCGGCACCCTGGAGAGCCGGAATCATTTACGAGCCTGGTTCAGGTGTTTCGCTTTCGAGGTCTGCTGCAGCAGTCGGTCGAAGCACACAGACGAGGGGTCGAGTTGGACCCGGCGCTTGTGACGAGCGTTGCTCATACGTTGTTTCTTGCTGGGGAGTATGCGTCTGCCATTGAGCAGTATAGCGGACGCGCCGCCTACTATCTCGACGCGGCGGCGTGGGCGGCTCTGGGAAATCGGAAGCGGGCGATTAGCCTCTTGCGTGATCGATTAGGCAGAATGGCGTTGTCCAAGCTAATGGTTGCTCTTATGAGTTCGCTGTTGGCCGTTCTCGAAGGTAGGGCGAGTGACGCAGTCCAACTGATGGAGACGGCGGATACAGCTCGTGAACCCGAGATTCTCCTTTATTTCGCGCGTCACTATGCCCGGCTCAGGATGACGGATCTCGCCGTAGAAGCTCTGAAGCGGGCGGCGCAGTCAGGGTTTGTCTGTGCACCCGCCACTCTAAGATCGGACCCCTGGTTGAGTACGGTGCGGAAACATCCGGAGTTCAGCTCCCTGTTGCGCACTGCCGAGACTCTGGTTGAGGAAGCACAATCAAGCCTCGCGGCGTCTCCGAAGGGTTGGCCATCTTGATGCTCTGTCAGGTCGGAAACATTAGCGAAGCTGTGATAGCGAATGAGAGAAAGACCACCTGGGATGAGTCGGCCGCCGTTGAGACTTGTCGCAGAAATTTTGAGTGTATTTGCGTATGATGTGTCTCTGTTCGATTCGACACTGAGGTCGATATCGGACATGAGGAGGTTTGCTTGCGAGTTGGTCTGATGACACGAGAGTATCCCCCGAATGTGTACGGCGGGGCTGGAGTTCACGTTGAATATCTCAGTCGGGAGTTGGCCAAGTCGATCGACGTTGAGGTCTATTGCTGGGGGAATCAATCGCTCGATGAAGGCAACCTGCATGTGCACGGTGCAGAGCCTTGGTCGGAGATCACAAACGGTACAGAGGGGAAGTACAAGACGGCCCTTGAGGCGTTGAGTCTCAATCTCGCGCAGGTGAAGTCGCTTGCGGCGATTGACGTTGTGCATACGCACACGTGGTACGTGTCGATGGCAGGCTTTCTTGCGAAGAAGCTCTTCAACGTTCCGTTCGTTTTGACGACGCACAGCCTGGAGCCGTTGCGTGCGTGGAAGGCGGAGCAGCTAGGTAGTGGGTATGCGATGAGCTCTTGGATGGAACGCACTGCAATTCTGGATGCCGATGCGGTGATCGCTGTGTCGAAGGGAACGAAAGAAGATATTCTTCGGTCTTACCCTGAGATCAACCCGGAACTCATTCACGTTATCTATAACGGGATCGATTTGAAGGAGTATCAGAAGACTTCGGATACGTCGGCGCTGATCAAGTATGGGGTTGATCCGACAGTACCTTATGTTTTGTTCGTCGGTCGGATTACGCGGCAGAAGGGCGTTACGCATCTCGTCGAGGCGATCCCTCATCTTCCGAAGGGGACGCAGGTCGTGCTTTGCGCAGGTGCACCGGACACGCCGGAGATCGCGGCCGAGATGCGCGAAAAGGTTGAGGAGGTCAGTAAGATTAACCCGCACGTCGTATGGATCGAGAAGATGGTGACCAAGCCGGAGGCGATTCAGCTTTACAGTAATGCGTCTGTTTTTTGTTGCCCTTCTGTCTACGAGCCATTCGGTATTATCAATCTGGAGGCGATGGCCTGCCACGCTCCGGTGGTCGCGAGTGCGACCGGGGGGATTCTGGAGGTCGTGGTGGATGGGGTAACGGGTTATCTGGTGCCGTTCGAGCAGGATCCGGTGACGACGTTCGCTTCGAATCCGAAGAAGTTTTCCCGTGATCTAGCGGAGAAGATCTCCGACTTGCTCGCCGACCCTGAGAAGACGAAGCGGTTCGGGGAGGCAGGTCGCAGACGCGTGGAAGAGACCTTTGCGTGGTCGGCCATCGCGGAGCAGACGATCGATCTTTACCGAAAACTCCTCCGAGATCGCAGTGAGGCGAATAGTCGTAGTTGATGGCTGCGTACGAGAAAGCTGATATTTGGTTGGCGACCCTGAAGGTGAGATGAGCGGAAATTCCCGGATAGTTCGTGTTGGCCTGATCGGCTATGGGTATGCAGGAAAGACCTTTCACGCGCCACTGATCCGAGCGGTTCCGGGGCTTGCGCTAACTATGGTGGGTTCGAGCAGGCCTGAAGTTGTGCGGAACGATCTGGGTGAGGTGATGATCTGTTCTGCCGCGGAGGTGGCGATACATCCCGATGTCGATCTTGTGGTGGTCGCGAGCCCTAACGACAGCCACTTTCCGCTTGCTTCGGCTGCGCTGCGTGCGGGGAAGGATGTGGTCGTCGACAAGCCGTTCACGGTGACGCTCGCCGAGGCGCGCTCTCTGCTGCAGATTGCGGAGGAACAGGGAAGGATGATCTCGGTCTTTCACAACCGCCGCTGGGAGAGCGAGGTTCAGGCCACACGCGCGGTGCTGGAGTCGGGCGCGCTTGGTGTGGTCTCACACTATGAGTGCCACATGGACCGCTACCGGCCTCACGTGCGCCAGCGCTGGCGCGAGGAGGAGGGCCCAGGTGCGGGGTTGTGGTTTGATCTGGGGCCACATCTTATCGATCAGGCGCTGTATCTCTTCGGACTCCCGCAGTCGATTAGCGCAAGCTTTGCCACGCTACGTGAAGGTGGAAAGACGGACGACTGGGCTCATGTTCAGCTGAACTATGAGCGCATGCGGATTATTCTTCATGCGTCGCTGCTGGTCTCAAGAGGCGGTCCAAGGTCTATCGTTCATGGGACACGAGCGAGTTGGGTGAAGTACGGTGCGGATGTGCAGGAGACGCAGCTGAAGGAAGGCATGGTGCCTGGTAGTCCCGGCTTCGGCTACGACCCTGACCCCGGCGTTCTGTACGACGGCGAGACGGGCAGGCGCACGGAGATTCCGGCGCCGTTGGGCAACCAGCAGATGTACTATATGCAGATCAGAGACGCGATACTGGAAGGGCAGCAGGCTTCGATTCCAGGGATCGATGCGGTCGCGGTGATGGCCGTGCTGGAGACAACATTTCGCTCGGGCGAGCAGGGAAGAGTGCTGCCGCTCCCGATGAGCCCGAGCGAGGTTGCTAAGTGGCTTCGGGCTCATCCTGTTCTTTAGTGTCACGAATCTGAAGGCCTGAGTTATACGGAGTCGGAGAGTGTTGCGATACTGAGTGGTTTGGGGACTTCTGCTGCCAGTGTGGGGGGATGTAGACGTCCGTCGGCGGGCTCTGCTGCAAAACGCAGTACGCCGTCGAGCGTATCGCTTACAACAAGGAGGGTATTACGTTCTGCTGTTATGGCGACGGATCTTGCGGAGGGCTGGTGCCAGCTCTGGAGTCGATTCAGTCTGCCGGTGGTTCGATCGATGTGCCAGGCTTGAATGACATCGTCTTCGCTGCCGCCAGTAGTGTAGAGCGTGCGACCTGATGGATGGAGAGCCAAAGGACCGCCTGTATCTTCGGCAATGCATTGTATGCAGTGGAGAATTCTGCCACGTTCCGGGTCATATTTGTAACTGCAAAGGGAGCAATTGAGCTGGTTGGCAACGAAGAGAATATCCCCTTTGGGATGTAGAAGGAGATGGGCCGGTCCGCTGCCTGCATCGGTGGCGAATCTCTGGTGCACTGTGAGGCTGGTTTCGTTGACCGCGAAGACACTGATTCGATCGCTACCCGTATCGGAGGTGAGAACACGGCTTTGGGTCGTGTCGAAGAGAGCCATGCTGGGATGGGCGGAGAGCTGATGCAGTGCGGTGGGGCCGCAACCACTCTCCTTGAGGATTCCGGTTATCTGTGGGCGCAGGCCACCATCGAGGAAGGTGAGTAGGTTGTAGGCTCCTCCACCGTGGATTGCTACGACGGCTCTTTTGCCATCGGGCGATAGAGCAAGGTGACGGGGGAGGGTAGCGGAGAGCGAGAGGGAAGTTTTGCTGAATGCGGCAAGTCTGCCGTCGGGTGCGAGGGTGAAGGTTTCGACTGAGCCTGTGGGCAGGTGCTGGTGGCTGGCTACCTGGTTGACTGCGTAGAGAATCCGGCGATTCGGATGGACTGTGAGTGAAGCGGGGGCTTTGCAGGCTACGATCTGCATCAACGTCCAGTTAGGGCCATCGATTTGGAAGACGTAGATCTCACCGCAGCCGCTCCCAACATATGCAAGACGCGGAGACGATGGAAGCCCGCGCGCCACGCTCGTTCGCAGCGCAAGCGGGGCGGCCCCCACGATGCGAAGGAAGTGTCTGCGATTGAGAGAGGAGCGCTGCTTCATCGGAGTTCCTTGTGGTTCGACTCTTCAGGGGCGTATCGACATGGCGTGATGAAAGATGTTGTTGGGGTCGTACTTTCGTTTTACGGTCTGGAGGAATGGGTAGAGTTCTCCCTGACCGTAGTAGAGCTGAGGCCAGTAGGTATAGGAGAGCATATCCCGGTCGGGGTAGTTGATGTAACAGCCTTCATGGCGGGAGCTCCACCAAGGAGTTTCTTTGTGGTCGGGGTCGGAGTCGGGGCCCGAGTAGAGATCTTTGTAAAGGTCGCGGATCCACTGAAGTCTTCCGGCGTCGTCTTCAGGATCTCCCCAGAAGGTCATGAACTGGAGCTTAAGTACAGAGGCTCGCTGCGCGACGGAGGTAGTTTCGAGGAGTTCTTTGCGGTTGATCGCTCCACCGTAGGAGTCTATTTCGATCACCGAGCCACGAAGGTCGACGTTCGGGATCGTCCGGGTCATGTGTTTGTAGATGCAGCGAGCCTCGGCCTGGGTGAAGCCGCGTTTCATGTAGGCGGATTTGTACTTGGCGCGGGTGCTGCTGCCGGAGCTGTTGTTGCCGCCTGTGGCGTCGAGCCAGTTTCGTCGTCGGACGGTGTGGACACCGGAGCAGAGAGGGTCGCCTGCGTCTTTTCTGGCTGCGAGTCCTGCATGGCCAGTGCCATCTGCCGGAGATGCCGGGGAGCCGCATTGGAGAAAGCGGTCCAGATAGTCGTTGAGCACGGTCAGGTCGCGGCATGTGCCGTTGGGGTTACAGAACTGAATGGACATTCCCATGTGTCCTCCGCCTGCCTGATGCGCGACTACCAGGACCGCGAACATCCCCCAGGTCTCGGGATCCTGGCCGCGGGTCTCCCAATACTCTCCGAATGTCTTCAGGAGCGATACGAATTTTTCTTCTGTCATGCCCTCCCACGGAAAGGAGATGTAAGCTTCGACGACCTCCACTGGTGGTTGAGGGAGCTTGTCGAATTCGTAGGAAGTGATCACGCCCAGGCCACCGCCTCCTGCGCCCCGGCAGGCGCGAAAGAGGTCGGCCTCGTGGCGGGCGTCTACTCGGCGGGGAATTACCTTCCCACTCCCATTGATCGTCAGAATCTCTACCGCAGTCAGCCAGTCGGAGGAGAGCCCATGAAGCCGTGATAGGAGACCATATCCTCCGCCGCTGATGTGGCCACCTGCCGCAACGGTGCCGCAGGTTCCTCCGGGAAGCGTTACACCGTAGCGTTTGTAGAGCTCGAGGTATCCGTTCCAGAGCTGCACTCCGGGACCAATCCGGTAGGGCGGGGCACTTCTGCTGTCGTTGACGCCGGAGAGAAGGCTGAGATCCAGAATAGCGCCCCCGGGATTATTTGCGACGAAGTCCTCGTAGCAGTGACCTCCGCTGCGTATGGTGGGCCGCAGGCCAGAGCTCACGATCTGCTGAAGAGCAACAGCCGCGTCGGCGGAGGTTTCACACAGGAAGATCCGTTTTGCAGCGTCGAGCTCGGTCTCGGGGAATCGCGCGTTGTGGCCTTTTTGCAAGCTCACGTATCGCGGGTCGTCGCGTGTAATGATAATGGGCATCTTGTTTATTTCATCTCAATTGCCACAAAGGTAACGGCCAGAAGAGTATGTATCAGTGACTAGAGCGAATTCGACAGCAGCGCCTGTAATTTGTCATCGGGCGAGCGGCCGATTCTCAAGTAGGCTAAATGACCTAGCTGTCAGATTCCAGTTTTGTCGACGTCGATGGAGAGGCAGCGTTGAGTTTCATCAGGCGAAGCTCTGCAAGCGATATAGGTCATAAGTCCTAAAGAGAAATGCTCAAGGCATTGTTCAATAGGAGGTCGGAGCGCTCTGTCAGAGTCGATTGCAAAGATCTGTCCGGGCCACGTATCGCGGTAGGAGGACCACCAGTGTATTTCGAACGCCATACCCGAGTCAGGTTTCTGCTTGCCTTCTGGCTCTTCGTCCTGAGTGGCGTTGCATTTCTTGATCGAACCAACATCTCGATCGCCGGGATACAGATCAGTAAAGAGTACGGACTGGGGAATCAGCGTTTGGGCTGGATCTTCAGCGCGTTTCTTATTGGGTATGCGGGCTTTCAGCTTCCGGCGGGATGGCTTGCGGCTCGCTTTGGCCCGCGCCGGGTTCTGACCCTTGGAGTTTTGTGGTGGGGGATTGCGACGGCGCTGACGGCGATGCTGCCTTCAGGGATCTCGCATGCGGTGATGTTGCTTATTGCGATCCGGTTTGCGCTGGGCGCAGGCGAGGCGGTGATCTATCCCGCGGCGAATCAGTTTGTTGCTCGATGGGTTCCGATTCGCGAGCGCGGCTTCATCAACGGGCTTATCTTTGCCGGAGTCGGCGCCGGCAGCGGCCTGACTCCACCACTGCTTACGTGGCTGATCACCCATCACGGATGGCGCGCGGCCTTCTGGTTCAGTGCGATTGTAGGTCTGGTCGCGGGAGCCATTTGGTGGCGTTACTCGCGGGATACCCCCGAGGAGCACCCCGATGTCGGCCCACTGGAGCTGAGCGAGATTCACGCCGGAATCAACGGTACCGTTCAGGAGCACCGCGCACTCAGTTCCGAAACGGTTGAGATTTCGTGGCGTGCGATCTTCCATCGCCGCGATCTTCCATCGCTGATGATTGGCTACTTCAGCTTCGGCTATGTCGCGTGGATCTTCTTCAGCTGGTTCTTTCTTTACATGGCACAGGTGCGGGGCTTCGATCTCAAATCGAGCGCGCGCTACTCCATGCTTCCATTCCTGTCGATGACGATCTGCTGTCTGGCAGGGGGGGCGATCAGCGACAAACTAACGGATCGGTATGGGCTGCGTATCGGCCGTGCTGGTCTGGCGTCGGTCGCGCTTTTTGCGACGGCATGCTTTCTAGTAATCGGATCGATGGTTCATAGTCCGCAGCTTGCAGGAGTCATCCTCGCAGGCGGGGCCGGGGCGTTGTATCTGTCGCAGAGTTCGTTCTGGTCTGTTTCCATCGACATCGCAGGTCGCAGCTCCGGAGTGTTTTCGAGCATGGTGAATATGGGAGGGCAGATAGGGGGTGCGGTGACGGCGTCGCTGACTCCGTGGATCGCCCAGCGCTTCGGTTGGACGACCTCTTTTGCCCTTGCTGCGGTCTTGGCCGTGATAGGGGCGCTTTGCTGGTTGACGGTGCATCCGGAACGTCCGCTCGACGCTTAGCAAGTCCGTTCGGAGCGGATTCGCTTGCAACGCAGAGAAATATGTGTTCGCCTTGAGATCTATCTGGATATTGACCAGGCGATTCCATCCCGTTCGAGTGGAGCGTGACTCTTACGCCCCGACGACAGCGTGTCTTCCGCGACGCGTGGGTTCGATCTCTGCTGCGAGCCAGTTTCGTCGTGGCAGGGGACTGATTCTGTGTCTTCTTCTTTGCTTAGCTGCGGGGATGTTCGCAGGTGGGGCACGGGCGCTAACATCGTCTCCGCTCAGGCTCTCCGAGTATCAGAAGCAGGACTGGCAGATCGAGGACGGACTGCCTGACAATAACGTCCGGATGATTGCGCAGCGGCCGGATGGACTGCTGCTGCTTGCTACCGGATCGGGGCTCTCCACCTTCGACGGACAGCACTTTCACAGTCTTCCCATTGTGGTCGGTGGCCTCGTTGACAATGAAGCTATCAATGCGGTGCTTCCGGAGGGCAATGACGATCTCTGGATTGGAACCGATGGTAGCGGGATACTGCACCTTACCGCATCCGGAACTGTTCCAATCAGCGAACAGGCCGGATTTCATAATGAGCGCATTCGAACGTTTTATCGGGATGCACAAGGGGTGCTGTGGATCGCTACCCAAAACGGGATTGAGCGATTCGTTCACAATCACCTCGAGGCGGTTGCCGGCGCCGGAATGATCTCCGGTGATATCACGACTCCCTTCGCCGAGGACGGTCATGGAGGGATGTTCTTCATTACCTCTTCGGGGCTCTACCACTGGCAAGGCGGTAAGGTCCAACGCTATCCGGTTGGTAGATCGGCCTCCGATACTGAGGTCGCGGTCTATCGCGATGCGGCACAGCGGATCTGGGTGGGAACGATGACTCATCTGGTGCAGCTGGTTCCACGCAAGTGCGTATTATGCGGCGAGGCACCTGTATTCGATCCAATGGTGCGTGCAACCCTCGCAAGTCCCATCACTGGTCTGCTCGGCAATTCCGCCGGAGATCTCTGGATGGGGACCCGCCACGATGGGGTGTGGCGTTTTGCTGCAGACGGGCTCTCGCACTGGGGCTCGCGTAATGGACTACCTGATGACGCCATCCGAACTCTGTTTATGGATGACGAGCAGAACCTTTGGGTCGGGATGCTCTCCGGTGGCCTGAGCCGATGGCATAAAGGAGCGCTTGCGCCGTTTGGAGAACCTGAGGGTTTTCACGCCTCCTACGCCGCCAATGTGTTTGCCGACAGCCGCGGCGATCTGTGGTTTGGAAGTTGGGGGAACGGTTTGTTTCGGCGGCACAACGGCCAGCTCATTCCTGCCAGTCCTCCGGGCATGCCGATCACTACGGCGATCCGAGCCCTTGCCGAAGACCAGAAGGGGCGAATGTGGATAGGAACGTGGTTCGATGGAATCTACAGCTACGACGGCCACTCTTATCGGCACTATCTGCTTGGCAACGAGTCGCCAGGCAATGCTGTCAGTTCTATTCTTGCTGACAGTCACGGCGGCCTGTGGGTGGGGACTTACACAGGGGTTTTGTATTTTCCGCAGGGCCAGCCGGATCAACGAAATCGTAGACAGTTCGTCGAGACCAAGCTGATTACATGCCTGATCGAGGATAAAGACGGCTCGATTCTCGTTGGAACGAGCAGTGGTCTGTATCGTGTTCGGGATGGAACGGTATCGGCGGTCTCCGGCCTTCCTCATCCGTATGTGCTTTCGCTGGTGCTCGATAGTGGAGGATATCTCTGGGCGGGGACCAAAGCCGGCGGAATCGTTGCGATTAGGCAGGATCATGCGGTTGCTCTGCCTGGCAACGTCAACGCGCCCACGCAACCGGTGAGCACGGCGACGGAGGATCAGGACGGCCATCTGTGGCTTGGCACCTATCGAGGGATCGTGCGCCTTACGGTGGCTGAGCTGCATGCGGTGATCGACGGTCGACAGCACCCGTTATCAGTTGTGATTCTGGGGAAGGCGGATGGAATGCGGTCCTCAGAGTGTGGTGGGCCCTCGAAGCCGTCTTCTGCGCTTCAGCCTGACGGGACTCTGTGGTTTGCGACGACCAAGAGCTTCGTACATACGACGGATGTTGCCGAGAAGCTAGGCACGATAAGTCCGGCCGCGACAATCACGGGCTGGACACTGTCGAGCGATCCCGATGCCGCCGATACCGAGACGAGGACGGGCGATTCGCGGATCGAACTCGAGGCGGGGCAGCCTGACATTCTGTTCTTTTTCAATGCCAAGCTGCTCTCGAATCCGGCGCATGTGGAGTATCGCTATCGTCTTACAGGCTATGACGCGGAGTGGACGAATACGCGCGCTCATACGGCCCGCTACCGCCGCCTGCCGCCGGGGACCTATAGGTTTGAGGTGCAGGCCCGGGCCGGCGGGGAAGACTGGACCTCTCCGGTGAGCACGGTTGAGGTGAAACAGCGGCCTTATTTCTACCAGACGTGGTACTTCGCTGCCGGTCTTTGTCTTGTCGTTCTTGCTCTTGCTACGCAATTGTTTCGACGTCGTCTTCAATTGATGAAGGGGCGAATCGGCATCGTACTGGAAGAGCGGAATCGTATTTCTCGCGAGTGCCACGACACGCTGATGGCTGGGTTTGCCGCGATCTCGTGGCAGTTGGAGGCGACCTCGAAGTTATTTCGCGACAGTGATTCGAGCTCTACTCCTGCAGCTCAGTCGTGTGAGCTGGCTCGAAGCATGGTCTCGCACTGCCAGGCGGAGGCGCGACGAATCATCTGGGATCTGCGCGATGCTGACGAGATGACCAATCTATTATCACGAGCGCTTGGTCGCGTCCTTGAAGCTAATCCGCTCCAGGAGAGTTTCAAGACTACCTTTGAAGTTGAGGGTGAGGAGCAACCACTTGCTCCGGGCTGCGTCCATCATCTTGTGTGTATTGGCCAGGAGGCGGTCTCGAATGCGATTCGTCACGCCAACCCTTCACGGATTCTCATTCTGCTGAGGTATGAAGCCGATTCGCTGAGCCTCTCTATCTACGATGACGGGCACGGGTTTCAGGGCTCGGAGGCGAACAGCTCGCGCCGCGGCCACTTCGGCATTCCCGTGATGGAGGAGCGGGCGCGAAAGATCGGAGGCACATTCCGGCTGCAGACCTCTGCCGAGGCCGGTACTGAGGTGACAGTGAAGGTGTCCTTCAACGCCGCACGACAGTCGCTAAGGCAGGAGCATCATGTTATACGTTGGATAGGGATATGAAACAGATTCGTGTGTTGCTGATCGAAGATCACTTTCTTGCTCGCATGGCGCTGCACTCGGTGCTCTCGGGCCATTCGCAGATTCAGATTATTGGTGAAGCCAGCGACGGTGAGACAGGCGTTGAGATGTACCGGAGTCTGCGTCCGGATGTGGTGGTACTTGATCTGCGCCTGCCACGGCTCAGCGGCTTCGAAGTAATCGATCAAATTCGCAAGGAGTATTCCTCCGCTCGCATCGTGGTGCTATCCAACTATCAGGGCAGCGAGGATATCTATCGTGCGGTACGAAGCGGCGCGATGGCATATCTGAATAAAGATGCGAGTGGAGAACAGCTCTTGAATGCTATCCAGAACGTGGATCGGGGACTAAGGTATCTTCCTCACCTTGCGCTCGACCGCCTGGCCGAACGCACACCGGTTCTGGAGTTGACGCCACGCGAGAGCGAGGTGCTCGCCGGAATTACGCGAGGACTTAGTAACCGGGAGATCGGCGAGGATCTTCACATCGCTGAGAAGACCGTGAGAATTCACGTCAGCTCATTGCTCGATAAGATGGGTGCCCGCGACCGGACTCAGGCGACGATCTACGCCTTTCAGCGCGGACTTGTCCACCTGAACTGACGAGCCTAGGACATTTGTCCTAGCTAAAGACATGGCAACAGCCTAATGACAATCAGATGACCCCGTAATCAAATCCCTGTTAATCCTCAACCTGGGATTTGAACCGCTGTACCTGCCGAATCAGCCGACGGTGGGCTACCGCATTCGCTCTGTAAACCAGGCGAATGGACTGTTAATAAATCAACGGACGTCTTTCGGAGGTCGTGCTGTGAACAAAGTTCTTCTACGGATTTGTTTGATGTGTCTTCTGGGTGTATCGGGCGCATCCGCGCAGATCGCTAACAACACAGCTCTGGTGGGGACGGTCGTTGACGCGAGCGGAAGCTCAGTCGTGGGTGCTCAGGTCACGGCCACGGAAGAGGCCACGCAGGTGAAGTATACGGCGACTACCAACTCGCAGGGCTACTATTCCATTACCTTCATCAAGAGCGGCGTCTACGATCTCTCCGTCGAAAAGGGGGGATTCAAGAAGGAGCAGACGGTGGGTGTTCCCGTATCGGTGGACCTTGCCGTGCGTACGGACTTTGACCTGAAGATCGGGTCGACAACGGAGACCGTCACCATCACCGCCAGTACGGCTCCGCTCTCCACCGACGACGCGAACCTCGGGGAGACGTTTTCGACCAAACAGGTCGAGGATCTTCCGGTTCAGGGGCACAATGCGCTCGAGGTGGCTGCGCTAGCCTCGAACGTCACGATCGGATCGAAGACCAGCTACAGCGGAAACCCTCCCGGCGTCGACTTTATTGGAGCAGGACAGCGTGAGACTCAGAACGACCTGACTCTCGATGGTGTCTCGATCATGAACAACCTGGGAAACGTCACTCCTGCGCGCCCCGGCACGGATATGATCTCCGAGGTTCAGATGCAGAGCGGCAACTATCCTGCACAGTATGGCGCCTACCTCGGCGTGCACATCAACCTCGTGAGTAAGGTTGGCACTAATGACTTTCATGGCGTGGTCTACGACTATGTCAAGAATACGGCTCTGAACGCGCACAACTTTCTTGACTCTCCTACGCAGAAGAAGGCGCCTCTGAACTACAACCAGTATGGGTTTACCCTGGGTGGCCCTGTCTGGATTCCAAAGCTCTATAACGGCCACAACAAGACCTTCTTCTTTGGTTCCTACGAGAAGCTCAATCAGAAGGCACAGAGCGCTGGTACTTCCACCGTTATGACGGGGGCCCAGGAGGGCGGCGATTTCTCGGCGTTAGGCACCCTGAATCCCGACGGCAGCTGTACGGGCATCTGTCTTAAAGACCCGTATAACAAGAATGCTTATTACCTGAACAATCAGATTCCGGCCAGCGAACTATCGACTCCCGCAGCGTTGATTGCCAAAAAGTACGAGGCATATGTGCCGCTGCCGAACGTCGCGGGGATAAACAACAACCTCAACAATGTGTACTTCCCGAACAACTTGTTTATCGCCCAGACGCTGGAGCGCGTCGATGAAAACATCGGGGAGCGGGTGCGGCTCTTCGTTCGCTACCACTGGCAGAACCTGACCTACGCCAACGGAAATCAGGTTCCGGTAGCCGGCGGATACGGACCTGGTAATAGCCGAAATCTCGCTATCGGATACTCCCACGTCATTACGCCCCGACTCGTCAATGACTTTCACTTCGGTATCAACAAGTTTCTGACGGACTCTTTGAACTACTGGTATGTGAACAACCTCAAAGGAGCGGGCACCTCTCTCGGCATCCCCGGCTTCAACTACGACACGACGACGGGAAACCTTGGAATTCCCAATGTTCAGCTCACCAGCGCAAGCGGCATGAACATTGGAAACAACGGAACGAACTGGTTCCAGGACGATCGTACGCTCGACGGGTATGACCAAGTCAGCTACACCCGCGGAAAGCACAGCATCATGGCTGGTCTTGAACTGCGGAAGCTGACCCTTGGCCGTGCGGCCACCAACGAATCCCTCGGCTTGTTTACCTTCAATGGAACACTGACGGGTGACAGCCGGGCCGACTTTGCGTTGGGCCTGCCTGCCAGCGATCAGACGCCTGTAAGTACCATCAAGGGTTCGGTGGGCGAGTGGCGTGATGGGTTCTTCGTTCTGGACAACTGGCAGGCTACCTCGAAGCTGACCATAAACTATGGTCTGCGTTACGACCTGCCGACCGTCCCTTACAGTCTGAACGGCTACGCACGGTTGCTGAACGCCGACCAGACCGCGTTGATTCCGCCCACAACTGCGCAGACTCCAGGGGCCTTCACTCCTACTCCTGGGTTCAAGCTTGCCAGTGCAACGCATGACAATTGGGGACCACGTCTGGGAATCGCCTATCGGGCAACCGATAAGACGGTGATCAGAGGAGGAGCAGGGTTTTACTATAACGCCAACCAGCTCAACAGCTTTACCCTGCTCAGCAGCAACTATCCACTGGGAGCCTTCGTCGGATACAGCGCAATTGGAACAAAGCTATCCTTAGCCGATCCAACTGCGGGAGCAGCTAGCTCTTCTTCAGCTGCTGGCATCCCCGGAAGTTTTCAGAGCGCAGTTCAATACGACCCGAAGAACAAAACACAGCGCAGCTATCAGTGGAACGTGAGCGTTGGGCAGGAGTTGTGGAGGGGGGCGGCTTTTGAGCTTCAGTATCTGGGGTCTCACTCTCTGCATCTGGATATCAGCGACTACACAAATCTGCCCATCAATCCTAGTGGAAACGAGATTGCGTCCTACAAAACTACTAAGCCGACGCTCAACTCTCGGCGGCCAAACCAGCTCTTTGGTTCGATCCGCGATCTCAATAACATTGCCTACTCCCACTACAACGGCTTGACGACAATCTTTCGTCAGCGGCTCTTCCATGGTCTATCGGGACAGGCAAGCTATACGTGGTCTCACGACCTGGACATTGGTTCAGATTCGAACGGCGGCGGAACAGCGTCGCAGCCATTCAACATCAAAGCAGACTATGGCAACTCCAACTGGGATATCCGTCATCGTTTCGTCGGCGTAATGACCTACGATCTGCCATCCTTCAAAGGAAGAAACCGCTGGGTTCAGGAGACACTTGGTGGCTGGCAGCTCAATGACATCGTCAATCTGCAGACTGGCATGCCCTTCAACGTGGTACTCGGCTATAACAGCGCAGGATTCGATCAGGGTACGACGCGACCGAGTTTCGTTCATCTGGCCAGTGCTCACTGCAGTCTGCACAACTACATTACGGGGAACAAGACGTCTTGCATCGACGCGACGGCCTACACACTTCCTGTAGCTCCGCAGACATTGAACTCCTCTGGAGGCATAGTTGCTTACAACTATGGCTTCGGAAACACCTCCAGAAATACTCTTCACGGGCCCGGCTTCTCGTATGATAATCTGTCGCTTTTCAAAGACTTTGGACTGCGTGAGCGCATGAAGATTCAGTTCCGGGCGGAGGCTCTGAACGTGTTCAACCATCCCAGTGCGGCAAATCCAAATTCTTCGAACGGAAGCGGAAATCCAACTCTCAACGCTGCGTCTCAATCAAGCACTGCTGTGAGCACCAGTGGATTCGGTCAGGTTATCGGGGTCCAGACCCTTCCCGGTGAGTTGAGTGGAGCTCGTTCGCTGCAACTCGCGGGCAAGTTCATCTTTTAGCGACTTGTTCGATTCGGGCAGCGGCCGGTAATGCCGCCGGCTGCTGCCCCTTCGTACATCGAAGGAAGTGCTGGGGATTTGGAAAGGCCGGGGATCACAGTTGAGGCGCAAAAGACCTATTATTTTGAGGAGGAGAAACTTCTATCATGACCTCGAACAAGACGAGTTGGATTCGTCCGATCACCGGCACGGCCGTGGCCGTTTTTCTTTGTTGTACGGTGCTTACCCTGATGCAGAAGGTGAATGCCGACGCACAGAAGACCCCAGCAGAGTATGCCGCGGATCCGGCGGCTATGATCGATGGGTATCGTCATGTCGAAGCTGCTTCCGTCTCCGATGCGATCGAACAGCTTCTGCATGAAAAGCGATATATGTCGCATCGCATGCAGTCGGTGTTTCCCACGAAGTTTGCCGGTGCTGCGCTCACTGTTAAGCTGATTAAACAGGAGAACCAAGACCCAGCGGCGCTGACCGGAATGCTTCAGGCGATCGACTCCGGAGGGGCTGGATCTGTTTATGTCATGCAGGTAGAAGACGGGGCAGATATAGCAGGCATGGGTGGACTGATGGGTACAGCCATGTTTGCCAGGGGGTTCGCCGGTGCGGTCGTCGATGGAGGAGTTCGCGATCTGCCGCAGCTCAAGCGCATCGGCTTTCCGGTCTATTCCACAGGGCCGGTGCCCTCCACTTCGGTGAATCACTATCGCTTCGCGGGAGTGAATGTTCCCATCGTCTGCGATGGCGTCGCGGTTGCTGCCAACGATATCGTTGTTGCTGATCAGGATGGTGTCGTGGTGGTGCCGCGTGAGCATGCAGCTGACATCCTTGTTCTCGCACAGAAGCTGGATAACAGCGAACACTCTATGTATCCCTTCATTGAAAAGTTTCATTCCATCACAGAGGCTGTCCGCCAATTTGGCAGAATCTGACCGAACGATCTTCTTAGTACGCTGTGATTCCTGGAGGCTTTGTTGACGTTCCCCGCACAAGATTCAACCATCTTTACGCGAAGGCGCTTCCTTGGCTGGTCGCAGGCGGCGCTGGCCACTCTTGGTGCCGTACCTTTCCTGTCGTCGAGGTCCGATGCCCTGTCTCCCATCTCTGAGTCGGCGTCACCGGAGGACTACTACGCAAAGCTTGGTGTTGAGAAGATCATCAACGCTGCCGGGACCTACACCTACCTCACTGCTGCGGTTATGCCTCCGCAGGTGCAGCGCGCTGTCGCAGAGGCGGCTCTGCATCCCGTTGTCCTGAAAGATCTACAAATAGCTTCGGGAGATTACATTGCCAAACGACTTCGATGCGAAGGAGCTCTGGTGAGTTGTGGCGCCTCTGCTGCACTCACGCTCGCAACAGCTGCCTGCATCGCCAACGCGAATGGCGTTCCAGCAAACCTGATTCCGGAGAGTGTAGGCGGCATGAAGAATGAGGTGATCGTTCAGAAAGCTCATCGCTACGAGTACGACCACGCGATGCTGCTGTGTGGAGTGCGCATCGTCGAGGTTACAACGCTGGATGACTACAGACGTGCATTCTCTCCAAGGACGATCATGACGAACTTCTTTAATTCGGCCGAAGGGGGTGAGATCGATCGCCAGATCTGGCTTGAGGTTGCGCATAAACATAACGTGCCTTGCCATATGGATGCTGCGGCGGATATGCCTCCCATCGAGAATTTGTGGAAGTACACGAGCATGGGCTACGACCTTGTCTGCTTCTCTGGTGGGAAGGGAATTCGTGGTCCACAAAATGCGGGACTGTTACTCGGCAAAAAACATTTTATCGATCTGGCGATGGAGAGCAACAACCCAAACTCAGACGCCGTAGGCCGCGGTATGAAGGTTGCCAAGGAGCAGATCGTCGGCATGGTCGCTGCGGTGGACTGGCTGCTCGAACAGAACGACGAGGCGGATCAGGCCGAGTATAGGCGTCGCGCCGATGTGATTGTTCGTGAGGTGAAGACCATTCCCACAATGAAGACGGAGATCTTCGTGCCTGCGGTCGCTAATCATGTGCCGCATCTGATGCTCGCGTACGACCCGCAGGTTGTTGGCATCACGCCAAAGCAGGTCCAGGAGCGACTTCGCGCACAGCGTCCTCGAATTGAACTGAACCCTGCGACAGGCTCATCTGGCCGTTTTGGCTCTCACTCCAACGAAAACACCATCGTCGTTGGAACCTGGATGCTGCAGCCTGGCGAAGCCGAGATCGTGGGCCGCCAGCTTCGCGCAGTCCTCTCTCCCCCCTAACGCTTGAACATCGCGCAATGCTCGATCAGCCTAACAACGGAAAAGGAGTCAGTCATGGAAAAGCAGTCCAGAAGAGGTCTTCTCAAGAACGCTGCCAAAGCAGCCGTTGTTGCAACAGGAGGCGCGGCTCTCGCAGGGACGGCGAAGGCGCAGGTAACCGGCAAGCTTGAGAAGAGATCTTATCCGCCCAAATCAGCTTCAGAACCGGTTCCCCTGTTCTCAAGCGCCGTTTCATATGGCAACCTTCTCTTTCTTGCGGGAGTCGGAGCGCATTTTCAAGGGACAATTGAAGAGCATACAAAGCATGTTCTTGATGAACTTGAGAAGAATCTGACCGCAGCGGGCTCTTCCATGGAGAAGGTCCTCAAGGTCAACGTGTATCTCAACGACATCAACGACTGGGCAAAGATGAACACTGTTTACGGCGGCCGCTGGGGCAAGATCCCTCCGGTACGCACAACGATTGCCCCCGCCGGCGGCATTCCGGGAAATTCGCTCGTAGAGATCGATCTTATTGCCTATATCTGAACTTGATCCGAGCCGCCAATGCACTTCCACAAACACGACTTACTTCAGGAAAAGGAAACGGGTTCTTATGTCTCTCTTTCGCACCGCACGGTGGTCACGGCGTGAAGTCCTCAAGCAGTCTGGTATGCTCTCTGCTTTTGGAGCTGTAACTTCAATCTCACCCCTGGCTGCGACGGCGCAGCAAAAGGCATCCGCTCAGCGGACGATCATGCATGAAGGCACAGAGACCGACAATCTCTTTACCCGCATTGGCGTACGTCCTATCGTAAACGGTCGCGGCACCTTCACCATTATCAGCGGCTCCCGGTCTCTGCCTCAGGTGAAGCAGGCGATGTACGACGCATCGTTTTACTTTGTTCATCTCGACGAGCTTATGGAGGCTGTTGGCAAAGAGTTGGGGCAGTTGACAGGGGCGGAGTGGGGCATTGCTACGACCGGATGCGAAGCGGCCATTGCACTCGCTACGATTGCATGTATCGCAGGAACCGATCCGGAGAAGTCTCAGGCTCTTCCTTACATCAAGACACGCGATCAGGTCATCATTCCTAAACACTCCCGGAATCCTTACGATTTCGGGGTTCGCATGACGGGAGTAGAGATCGTTGAAGTGGACTCCGCAGAGGAGCTTCGCAGTAAGCTTTCAGAGCGCACGGCGATGATCTATATTCTGTCGGGACCAGATGCAGAACGGGGTCCGCTTAGTATCCCCAGTATCTGCTCGATGGCAAAGGAAAAGGGTGTTCCCGTCTTCGTGGATGCCGCTGCTGAGGAGCCGCTTGTCCCTAACATCCACATTCAGCATGGTGCTTCTCTAGTCGGCTACTCGGGAGGCAAGTGCATGCGCGGGCCACAATCGTCCGGAATGCTTATCGGACAGAAAGATCTGTGCCGGGCGGCTTACTTTCAGGCAGCGCCGCATCACAACTATGGTCGTGCTTACAAGTGCAGTAAGGAAGAGGTGATGGGGCTGCTGGCTGCGGTGCGCCAATGGTACAAACGCGACCATGCGGCAGAGCAGCAGGAGTGGCTCTCCTGGCTTCAGTACATTGAGAAACGGGTGCAGGGGCTGCCTTCGGTCACGACCGAGTACCTGCAGCCGGAAGATCTCTCTAACCGCTCACCGCGTCTCCGTATTCACTGGGATGCGACCTCGCTGAAGATCACGGGCACTGAGCTTGTCGCCCGTCTTGATGCAGGCGCACCAAGAATTCTTGTCGATGGCGGCACTGGCACTCGTCCCGCTCACATGGCCAGTTCGATCACCATCATGCCGTACATGATGGATCCCGGAGAAGACCGCATCATCGCGGATGCGATCTACGAGGGTCTCACTAAACCTGGCCATTATGAAGATCCTGTCATTCCGACCGGAGCCCCAGCACAAGTAGACGGGAAGTGGGCCATTGCGATTCAATATTCGCGTGGCGTCGGGGAGCAGCACTTCATTCTTGAACAAAGCGGAGGGGACCTTACTGGTAGACAGCAGGGTGAACTCTACAAAGCCGATCTGAAAGGCACCATTCATGCGAACCAGCTTGAACTGCATAGCAATATGGACGTTAGCGGAAACACAATTCCGTGGACGTTTCGTGGAATAGTTGAGGGCAATACAATCGTCGGAACCGTCAACATGGGAGAGTACGGAGACGCAAGCTGGAAGGCGACCCGTGTCTGATGTTCGTCGTCGGGGCACTGAAGACCTGTCATGTTCCCAGCGCCGAAACCAAATGAGTATCACGCATTCAAACTTTGTTTGCATCGTCAACGCATCGATTGGGGAGTCATGAATTTGTTTTCGTGGAAACAAGGTATAGCGCCTTTCTGTCTCGCAGTTACCCTCGCGACAAGCGGTAGCTTATCGGCTCAGCAGGCTTTGCCGGCATACGATCTGCTATTGAGCAACGGCCATGTCCTAGATGATAAGAACCACGTCGACGCCATCATGGACGTGGCAATCAAAGACGGCCGAGTTGCAAAGGTTGCCGTACACATCCCTGCGACCGATGCACTAAAGACCATTGACGTTAAGGGACTTTATGTCACTCCTGGACTCATTGACCTTCACGTTCATGTCTACGCGGGCACGGGTGAGCGCAACTCCTATGCTGGCGATAATAGCGTTCCACCGGATGGATTCACCTTCCGGGTGGGCGTAACGACCGTGGTGGACGCAGGCTGCTCTGGCTGGCGCAACTTCGAGGACTTCAAGGACCGCATCATTGACCGTTCGAAGACCAGAGTTTTTGCAATGCTCGATATCGTCGGCTCAGGAATGCGCGGGGGCAAGTACGAACAGAACACCGCTGACATGGACGGAGTGGCAACTGCAGCGATGGCTCTCAAGTATCCCAACACAATCGTCGGTATCAAGACGGCCCACTTTGAAGGTCCTGAATGGACACCGGTCGAGCAGGCTGTTATCGCCGGGACCCGCGCCAACATTCCTGTCATGGTCGACTTCGGCGTTGATCGTCCAACTCGCCCGATTTTCGATCTTATGACCCAGAAGCTTCGCCCTGGCGACATCTACACACATATGTACTCTGGTCTTCGCCATGAGCAGGATCCCGTCACGCTGGGTCCGAGCAAAGCCCTCATCGAAGGCCGCAAGCGCGGGATCTACTTTGACGTGGGACAGGGAGGCGGCAGCTTCAAATGGTCGCTCGCAGTCCCGATGATCAAGGATGGATTTATCCCCGATTCCATTTCGACCGATCTTCACATCACCAGTATGAACGCGGCTATGAAAGACCAGTTGAACGTTGCCGATAAGATCATGGCTGTGGGTGTGCCTCTCAAGGAGGTCGTTGCGGAGATGACCTCTCATCCCGCCCGTGAGATTCGCCATGAAGAGCTGGGGAATCTCTCTGAAGGGTCGATTGCGGACGTCGCGGTGCTTCGTCTGGAAAAAGGCAAGTTCGGATTTACCGACATGGTGGACAAACGCCTCGATGGCAACCAGAAGCTCATCTGTGAACTCACCATCAAGGATGGAAAGATCGTGTACGACCTGAATGGAATCAGCGCCACGCTGTGGACAGCGAAACCTGACCCTAACGAAAAGGAGGCATATCGATGGAGCACCTTCGCACCTCGCCGCCACGCAGAAGCAAGTACAGACACCGAACACTAAGCGTTCAGAGTTCGTTAGATCATCAGAAAACGAGTGATCAGGTTTGCTGTCTCTTTTAGAATTGCGGTTTCGGGCCGGTTGCGGTGATGCGTCAGGCGTTCTACACCTACATGCTCTATTCTCAAATCATGGGCCACCTCTGGCGATCGGACAGAAACTTCTCATCTTTAGGTTTCTGTCGTAGAAGTGCGACTCTCTGTCTCATTTTCTGTTTACCGGGTTGCTTCTTCACCTCGCTCGCTGAGGACCTCCCCGTGAAGCCGTTGAGATACTACGCACTGAGTTCATGGAAGACAGATCAAGGTCTGCCACAAAACTTCATTACAGCTATCACTCAAACTTCGGATGGTTTTCTCTGGGTCGGCACTATGAGTGGTTTAGTCCGATTCGATGGTGTGCGGTTCGTTTCCTTTCCCGCAGGAGGAGGCGAAAACAACTTGCAGGAGCGTGTGACAGGGCTGGTACCGGGCGAAGACGGAAGCCTCTGGATTGGAACATCGGCAGGCCTGACTCACTACGAGCACGGCAGGTTTGTTGCAATCGCCAACCAGGCTGGGTTAAAGAGATTCCCAGTTGATGATCTTGTTCCAGATCATGAAGGCGGGCTATGGGTGGCCAATCATAGCCGATTGTTCAAAGCAAACAACCACGCATTTACTCCGTGTCTCCTACCCGTGGATGGGCATGCCGGCGGATTGAAGGCTATTGCTGAGGCTACCGATCGGACTCTTTGGGTTGCAGGGAATCAAGGAGTCTTTGCGCTTCGCGGAGGGAAGGTCTCTCGTCACTATGGAGATGCTGAAGGGCTTCCTGCGGCAAACATCTCGTTCGTTGATGCCGACGCTCGCGGGAATGTGTATGCCGGAGATGGGCATCGTCTCTTCAGGCTAGAAGGTGAGCGATTCAGAATCGTCCAGGCCCCTGGACTCGGCAACTTTGTCTCTCTATTGACGGATCACGCCGGTGCCCTATGGATGGCAAGCGGTGGTCTGCATGGGATCAGTCGCAATGTGGAGGGAACGGTCGATTCCTTCAGAATGGAGCAAGGTCTCGCGAGCAATGATGCGCGCATCCTCTTCGAAGATCGTTCGGGCGATATGTGGATCGGTACTATTGCCGGTTTGCAGCGCCTGCACAATGGCAGGTTTACAACCTACACCGTCGCTGACGGACTGCCTCAGGGGCAGAACCAATACGATGCTGTCTTTGAAGACAAGGGATACTCTATCTGGGTCGGATCCCTCGAAGATGGCGTCGGCCGAGTTCACGATGGCAGGTTTGAGCGATTCAGCGTTCGCGAGGGGCTCAAGCGCGGTCAGGTGAGAGGCTTCGCGGACTCCGATGAAGGAATCGTCGTTGCTATATCTGACTACGGTCTATTTCGATTGAACGGCAAACACTTTGTGCCCATCGCCGGCATCCCTCATGGATACATCACCTCACCGATAAGCGATACGACTGGCGCTCTTTGGTTCGGATTGAATGGCAATGGAGTCTTTCGGTTAGCCCATGGTTCGCTACGCCACTTCACGACGGCGGAGGGGCTTCCCGGAACGCGTGTGTCGTCCTTGCTCCTCGATGAACAAGGAGCAGTGCTCGTGGCTACCAATGAAGGCGTTGCGCAGTTCCGCGGCGATCGATTCGTAACCATCGCAGATATTCCGGTGATTTCCATCGGAAGGGACGACCAGCGTGGTGGCCTCTGGTTTGGAACTGGTGATGGGCTGGTGTTCTGGAAATCCGGCCACATGAGGCGCATCACGCAGGCGCAAGGTCTTCCGGGTAACCTCGTCCTTGCAGCGACAACCGATGACGCCGATAATCTGTGGATCACTACTGCGAATGCGATCGCACAGGTAGATCGCAAGCAATTAGACGCAGTGCTGACGGGCGCAGAAAACACATTATGGCCGAAGCGATTTACACAGGCCGACGGTCTCGGAAGTCGAGATGTCTTACCGATCGGTCAGGTAGACATAGTGCGCGCGCACGACGGACGCATCTGGTTGGCGACGGCGAATGGTCTGTCCGTCGCTGAGACGAAAACCGCTCCCGCTCCCGTTGCGCAGGTGTTTGTTGAATCGATTGCAATCGACGAAGTGCTCCAGCAGACTGCGGATCGGATCGTCGTGCCGCCGGGTCGCCATCGACTTACCATCATCTTCACCTCGCCCGATCTGCACTCACCGGAACAACTGCGCTTTCGTTACCGGCTCAATGGCTGGGATAAGGATTGGTTAGACGCAGCCTCGGTCCGCGAAATCACCTACACCGGACTGCCTCCGGGCGACTATCAGCTACGCGTCGTCGCTGCTAACGAAGACGGAGTGTGGAGTGACAGAGAGGCGTCGGTAGGCGTGCACATCCGTCCCTTCTTCTACCAGACCAAACTCTTCATGATCCTTGCATGTCTAACCTTGCTTGCCAGCGTCATCGAGATCACACGGCGACGAACGAGGTATGTCGCGGAGCAACAACGACTGAGGTTTCAGGAACGTGCTGCAGAGCGTGAGCGCATCGGATACCAGATTCACGACACCATCATTCAGGATCTCGTCGGCACCGCGCTCCAACTCGAGCTTATCGGTATGCAGATACCAGAGAACTCAGAAAAAACAGCGTATCTCCTTGCAGACTTGACCGCGCGAATGAGGGAGATGGTGGGTAAGAGCCGCAACATGGTGTCGAGCCTGCATTCCATGGCCACTCCTCAGTACCATCTTCTTGAAGTGTTGAGGGAAGCTGCTGCGGAGTTTCGGCTCGGAGAACTGCCCGTCTTGAGGCTTGAAACAAGGGGCAAACAGCCAATTATTAAGCCGCTTGTCCGCGATGAGGTCTATCGCATCTGTCGGGAAGCACTAGCCAATGCCTTTCGCCATTCCAATGCCACCCGGATCGATGTCTGTGCTGCGTATACGGACGAGGGGATAGAGATTTCGATCAGCGACGACGGGAGTGGAATGGATGAGGAGACCCTCAGAATCGGTAGGTCGGGACACTTCGGCTTGAGCGGCATGCAGGCGCACGCTCAGCGTATTGGGGCAACTGTTCTGATCGACAGCGAACTGAATCTGGGAACCACTGTACGGCTGAACGTGCCGACGCCCTCGCGCCGCTGGTGGCATCTCGTCAGAAATATAGTAGTGACCGGTATGCGCTGACACGGTGTGCGTTGATAGGATAAGTGCAGACAGTGAGCACTCAACATACTCCGGAAGACAACACACTCGTCCAAGAGCGCGTGAAGAACGCGCCGCTCCGCATCATGATCGTCGATGATCACCCTATGGTGCGAGAAGGACTCGCCGGCATTCTCGAGCGGCAGGAGATGGTGATCGTTGGCGTAGCCGCGACCGGCCGCCAGGCCATCGAGATGTTCGCCCAGTATCTGCCCGATATCTTGTTACTCGATCTAAGACTTCCCGACCAGAGCGGTATCAAGGTGATGCGCAAAATCCTCGCGGACCGCCCCGATGCGAAGATCATCTTTCTGAGCTCCTCGCAAGGCGACGCGAGCATCTTCGATGCAATCTCAAACGGCGCCTCCGGATACCTGGTAAAGGGAATCGACGGCGCCACGCTTGGCGAAGGCATTCGCCGAGTATGGGCTGGCGGACGCTGCCTGTCGCCCGAGGCGGCCGAGAAGCTCTCGCAACATGTCGCCTCGAAGAAGCTTAGCGAGCGGGAGATTGAAGTGCTGCAACTCATCTCCAAGGGCAACAGCAACAAGGAGATCGCCCGACTGCTCTTTGTGACGGAAGACACAATAAAGATGCATGTAAAGAAGATCCTGGGCAAGCTTCCTGCGAATGACCGGACCCAGGCGGTCGTGATCGCCATTCAGCGCGGTCTACTGGACGTCTGAGGCCGATACCCGAAAGGGTAGGTTCAAAACTACTCTAGGCAGACGGTTGCATTCCGATGAATTTCGTCTATGCTTTGCGCAAGCTGTACTTGATTCCCCTCATTTTGTAAATAGCACCTTCGCTCGCCGGCAGTTTGTTGCAGCGGACGCAGCCGAACTCTGTCTGTCCAACGGAATTGGAGATATCGCATGGGTAAGGGCATTTCACTCGCTGTAGTTCGTGGCATCCTCGCCGTGGTCGTGTCGTTTTCCTTACCGGATCTTGCCATCGGGCAAGTGACCCCACAGATCACGCAGCCGGTTGATGCCAGCGTCCGAACACGGATCTCCGGCACCGTACACCCATTGGCAAATACGCAGAATGACCTTGGGCGGGCGGATGCATCTTTGGCCATGAAGGATATGGTTCTCACTCTCCGTGCCAGCGCGACTCAAAAAGCTCAGCTCAAACAGTTGGCGGATGATCTCCACAACGTGAACTCGGCAAATTATCACCACTGGCTGACACCCGCACAGTTTGGCGCACAATATGGTCCGGCCGATAGTGACGTAAAGGCTGCGAGTGACTGGCTCACCGCCAATGGCTTTAAGATCGAGGAGGTCTCTGCAGCGAAGACCTGGATCCGTTTCTCCGGCGTGGCACAGCAGGTGGAGCAGGCCTTTGGAACAGAGATTCACAAGTACTCCGCCAAGGGCGTCACTCACTACGCAAACGCCTCTGAGCTCTCTCTGCCCGCTGCGCTGGCACCGGCGGTCTCGGGTGTAGTCAGTATCAATAACTTCTTGAAACGTCCGCAGCATGTCACTCCAGGCACCGTCGCCCGCAGTGAGGACGGCAAGCTCCTACGGGTGAAAGGCAGCACGACAGGTCCATCTACCGCGGGCATCGACACGACCCTCGCGGCCGGCCCAGCCTTCACGTCGACTGGTTCGCAGGAAGAGAACTACCTTGCGCCAGGTGATTTTGCTAAGCTCTACAACACCACGCCATTGATCAACGCGGGAGTCAATGGCGAAGGCGTCTCGATCGCTATCGTCGGCCGTTCCGATATCAGCCTGTCGGATGTAGAGGCCTTTCGCACGCTCTTTAAACTCCCATTCAATGACCCAAAGATTACCTACGCGACAACAGACCCTGGCGTAATCGCGGGTGACGATGAAGAGGCGATTCTCGACGTGGAGTGGTCCGGAGCCGTCGCTCCGAAGGCGAATATCAACTTCGTAATCGGCGCCAGCACACTTACAACCGACGGCGTCGATATCTCCGCCGCCTACATCGTCGACCACGCCCTCGCGCCCATCATGTCGATCAGCTTCGGCGAGTGTGAGTCTGAGATAGGCGCAACGGAGATGGCCTTCTATCACGACCTCTGGCAGCAGGCGTCGGTTGAAGGAATCACGGTTCTAGTCTCCTCGGGCGACGGCGGATCGAGCGGTTGTGTCATTCCAAGCGAATACCGTGCCAGTCCCTTTGGCCTGGGAGTAAACGGTCTCGCATCCACGCCGTACAACGTGGCAGTGGGAGGAACGGAGCTCAACGACGTCGACACGAATACTTATTGGAATATCGCAAACGGTTCAAACCTGTCTTCGATCAAGGGCTATGTGCCTGAAGCTGTCTGGAACGAGAGTTGCAACGTCTTTCTTCCGATCTCTGCGACAAATTGCTATTACAACCCAAGTTATGAGAGCACCTATGCCGGTGGCGGGGGAGCTAGCTCCTGCGCTACAACGACCACGGACCAGTATGGCAAAGCCACTTGCGCTGCCGGTTACCCAAAGCCCTCATGGCAGACAGGGATCGGTGTTCCGAAGGACGCTGTTCGCGATCTGCCGGATGTGGCGCTCGCGGCGGCAGCCGGTCACGATGGGTTTTTGCTCTGCTATAACGGCTCGTGTCAGTGGACTAAGAACTCGGATGGAAGTTTGACTCTGACGCAGGCCTCTGTGATCGGCGGAACCTCAGCGGCTTCGCCTTCGTTCGCCGGTCTGCTGGCACTAGTAGAACAGAAGAACGGGACCTACCAGGGTCAGGCAAACTATCAGCTTTACAAAATCGCAGCCCAGCAGACTCCCTCCGCCTGCAATTCGAGCGCGGAGACAAATCTCACCCAGCCAACGTCCTGCGTCTTTCACGACGTGACTGCCGGTTCGAATGCGCTCAGCTGCCCTCTTCGTGATCCCAACTGCACGGTCTCGATTGCCGGCAGTACAGTGTTTGGCGATCTGAGCGGATATTCGGCGACAAAAGGCTACGACCAAGCCAGCGGTCTTGGTTCCGTTGACGCCGCGAATCTCGTTGGCGCATGGGAGAAGGCCAAGCTCCTAGATTCCGTGACGAACCTCGCCCTTTCGAAGACCACCTTTGCTCACGGAACGCCGGTCACGGTTACAGCAGATGTGCAGGCTCTAGTCGGCAATGGAACCCCAAGCGGTTCGATCGTGCTACGTAGCAACGAACAGCCCCTTCTCAATCCGGAGGTCTTGACCGGTGGCACCTACTCGGGCGCGATCAATAACCTTCCCGGGGGTACCTATCGCATCACTGCACAGTACGGCGGCGATGCCACCTTCAAGGGCAGTACCTCCAGCCCTGTCACCCTGACGGTCTCTCCTGAAAGCAGCACCGCGACCGGTACAACGTATACCGCCTCCCGCTTTTATATTCTGGGGCGGCGGCCGATCGTCGAGGCGTCCTCCGCCCAGCTCGCAAACAGCTTCTATGTCCAGTTCCAGATCTCTGGGCAATCGGGCAATGGAGTACCGACAGGAACGATCGCGCTGAGTATGGGCTCGCAATCTATAGGCAAGTTTCCACTCGATGCTACCGGGAAAATCTATGTTCAGTGCGGCCCCTTCACAAACTGCGATTACGGGCTCGGCACCTATACCTTCGTCGCCTCCTATTCCGGAGACAGCAGCTTTGGTCCGAGCACGTCCAGCGCGCCTTTCACCATCACAAAGGGATCGCTGAACTATGCCGTAGCGCTGAATAACCAGACGCCGCCTCCAGGTGGTGAAGTTGTGGCCACGGTCTTCTTCAACAACGATCCGGCTGTCCTGCCGACGGGGGTGGTGACGCTCACGCGTGACGATACCGGCGCAATCCTCGCCACAGGCGCCATCAACAAGAGCGGTACGGCGGTGATCCCATTCCTCGCTCCGGCGGGTACGTATAGCGTCCTCGCAAGCTGGAAGGGCGATGCAAACTATCTCCCAGGGTATCTCGCCAGCTATGAGCAGATCATCACTACGTCATCCGGCGCAGCCGCGACCAGGACGACACTATCCGCGAGTAACAGTACAGCGACGATGGGCCAGGAGACCCAATTCACAGTGCATGTTGCAGCAACTGGAAAGACCACCAAGCTTCTAACGGGAACGGTCACTCTTTACTCAGCGGAAGGTCAGCTGGCTGGCTCCATGAATCTCTTGGGCGGTCAGGCCACAGGGTTCGTTCAGTGGGGTCATGTTGCGGTAGAGAAGGTCTACGCTGTCTACTCTGGAGATGCGAACTTCGCCGCCAGCAGCAGCTCCTCGTTCCCCGTCACCGTCACACGGGCGACGGCGACTCTTGCGCTCAAGGCAAACGCCAGCAAGGTCGTTGCCGGAACGGAGAGCAGTCTTACTGCTATCCTCAGCAGCGCTCTTTCTGCTACCAACGTGTTGGCTCCAACCGGAACCATCCAGTTCTATGATTCCGTCAACGGAGCAGCAGAGAAGGCAATTGGCCACCCACAGGCGCTGAACTCTGGCAACGGCGGAACCATCCTGGCAACGCTTGCTCCAGTGCTTCCGGAAGGGCGGAATGTGATTACGGCTAAATACAGTGGCGATACAAATTGGAGCCCGGTATTCTCAATAACTTCAGCCGTAATCGATGTGGCCAGAGGAAAGTAGGCTTCGAATTGATGGAATGACATCATCTTGTGAAGGGATACGCGTGCAGAGCCCATCTCCAATCAGCAGATGGGCTCTGCACGTGGTTCGCATTCGGCCCATATATCCACCCTCGCCTTACGAGATATGGCTCCTGATGTTCAGCGCTCTGCGCAGTTGTGGGTGGTAAAGATAAATTGTCAATAAGCTTTTATTGATAATCCTCTAGGAGGAACGACAGCTATGCCAACTCCGGAGGGGACGTAACCACGGCAAGTCGATGGAGCCGTATCAGCACCAGGAAAGTGGAACCATGACGGAGGGCAATCAACAACGGAACCAAAGGAAAAACTGGGCAGGTTTTCGGTCAGGTTTGGAAAATGAAACGTACGGAACCAACCATCCGAAATCGGTATCTTGATACTCGCGAGAGGAATGGTGGACGCGGTAGGGATCGAACCTACGACCAGTCGATTAAGAGTCGAATGCTCTACCAACTGAGCTACGCGTCCTTTTGGTTTTGCTCCTGGAGAGGAGATCGGCGAGAGTCTTGCATGGGGTGTTACAGCCTGGACTCAATCACTCGACTTATTAAAGATAACACAGCTTGCAGCCTAAAACTGGCGCTGCAAGCTGTGAGTTATAGGAAAGTATTTCGCTGTGCGTTGGTGCTCGGCCAACTACAGATCTCCGGTTAGCCGACAAAGTCTACATTGGCGCGGTGGGGGATGATGCCGCGATCGTAACCCATGTCGAGCAGCTTGCGAATTGCTTCCTTGCCGTCTTCGCCATAGTTGAGCGTGCGTTCGTTGACGTACATGCCGACGAAGCGATTGGCGAGTGTGGGGTCCAGATCGCGGGCGAACTGCATCGCGTAGGTCAGGGCCTCTTCGCGGTTGTCGAGGGCGTGCTGGATGCTGTCACGCAGGGCATTGGTGGTAGTAAGGAGGGTCTCGGCTCCGAGAGAACGACGAATAGCGTTGCCGCCGAGTGGAAGTGGGAGGCTGGTCTGTTCGCGCCACCACTGGCCCAGGTCGAGGAGCTTGATAAGGCCGTCATTAGCGTAGGTGAGTTGGCCTTCGTGGATGATGAGGCCGGCATCAAACTCGCCTGCGACGACAGCGGGGATGATCTTGTCGAAGGGGACGGTTATGGTTTCGATCTCGGGAGCGAAGAGCTTGAGGGTGAGGTAAGCAGTGGTGAGAGTGCCGGGGACCGCGATGCGAGTCTTCTTGACCTCGTCGAGAGAGAGCTTGCGAGGGGCGACGATCATGGGACCGTAGCCTTCGCCGACGCTGCCGCCGCAGGCCATGAGGGTGTAGTTATCCTGCAGGTACGGGTAGGCGTGGAAGGAGATGGCGGTGACATCGTAGAAGGCCTCGTTGATGGCGCGGTGATTGAGGGTCTCGATGTCGGTGAGGGTGTGGGTGAACTTGAAGCCGGGGACTCGAACCTTATTGGTGGCGAGGCCGTAGAACATAAAGGCGTCGTCGGAGTCGGGGCTGTGGGCGATGCTGATTTCCTGGATTGCAGTGCTCGTGGTGGTCATGATGCTTCCTTCGATGTTCTTGATGCGGTGAGAAGCGCAAGGTGTGGATGGAACTGTGCGCTGAGAGGAATGCTTGCGGTTTGTCGCTTTGGTTACGACTGACGCCAGCGTTGAAGTGAGCTGAAGATGCCGGCGGCAGCGGTGATCTTGACGACTTCACCGGGAAGGAAAGGGGCGATGGCCATGGTCCATGTGGCTGCAGTGCCGATGTGGAGCAGATGAGCGAGCCAGCCTGCTCCGAGGAGAAAGATGGGTGCGCTGGCAACGGTGGCGGCTACGAGGCCGGCGCGGAAGCGTGTGGTAATGCGTTGCATGACGCGGACAGCCCAACCGGCGGTTGCAGCGGCAAGAGGATAGGAGAAGAGGTAGCCCGCATTGGGTCCGAGCAGATGCGCGACGCCGCCCACACTGTGGGGCGTGAAGACGGGCAGGCCCATTGCCCCTTCGGCAAGATAAAGGACCATCGCGGAGAAGCCGGCGACCGGGCCGAGCAGCATGCCGACGAGGATGACGGCGAAGTTCTGCAGGGTGAGAGGTACGGGAGTGAAGGGGAGCGGGAGAGAGATGTGAGCGCAGATCGCTACGAAGGCGCTGGCCGCGACGGTGAGGATGACCTTGCCGGAGAGGGACTCTTGAAGCGATCCGGAGCGGTGGGTGAGACCGAGTTGAGACGAGGTGGCGGATTGCATACTGGAGGGTCCTTTCGTGCTGGTGGTGATGTGATGAGTTTGCTTCAGTATCGATTTCGGTAGCGTCGGGTTTTAGGTGGAGCGCTTAGTGAGGTTTTATGTGGATCCGGTTGAGACGCTGCTAAGACTTGTGAGAGAGGCGATGCCGGCTTATCGATTGTAAGCCAGTCGGAGAGCAAAGAGCGCGAGGCCGGCTGTGTCGTGGCGGGAATCGATGGGTCGAGATGGCGAAGGAATCTGCATGCTCCACAAGAAGGATAACAAGGCGGCAGCGCTTCGTGCAGTTTTTCGCTTCGTGTTGTAGCGGGATGAATAGAGGGTGGCTTTGAATGTCTTTGCGGAGGCGGCGGTATGAAGTAGGTACGTGTCTGCGGGAAACAGGTTTTCCACTTGACGGTGAAGGGTGAGAAGTTTGTACTTGAGTTTGAGATGACTCGTTTAAATACAGCAGGCGTGGTGGCGAAGCGGTCTGGAGCAATCGCGCGCCTGTATGAACGGGGCCGGGTGGGGTGGCGGAAGGTCGCTACCGGGGCAGCAGCCGTGCTCGCGGTGGCGATGGGTTACCACGTCATCTTTGGGCAGAATGGGCTGACGGTTTATCAGCAGAAGCGTAACGACGCGCGGAGCCTGGACGTTCAGCTGCATAGTTTGCAGCGCGAGAACGATCTATTGAAGGGGCATGTCGGCAGACTGCAGAGTGATCCGAACGCGATTGAGCACCAGGCCCGCGAAGAGTTGCACTACACGCGGCCCGGTGAGGTGATCGTGTATATGCCTGCTCCCACCGGATCAAGTCCTACGGGTGTTGCAAAGCAGTAAACGAACGAATCTAGCTGCTGAGTTTGCAATCGAGACACTTTCCCTATCTTTCATCCGCTGGAGCTGTCTTCTTCTTGCTTACCTGAGGCAGGTCTCATGAGCTACTCGGAGCGTAGTGCCTGGGTCAGGTCGACGGAGGCTGCGCGTCGGGCGGGAAGCAGAGAGGCGACCAGGGCGAGCAGCAGGAGCGAGAGCGTCGCGATGGTCAGGACCAGAGGATCAAAGGCACTCACCCCAAAGAGGAAAGACCGAAGCAGACGAGAAGCGGCCAAGGCTCCGGCGAGACCGATTGCGCAGCCGAAGAGTGCGAGCTTCGCTCCCGAGGTGACAACGAGGCGGACGATGCCGGCACGCTGGGAGCCAAGCGCCATGCGAATGGCCATCTCTTGAACGCGCAGCGCGACCGAGAACGCGATGACACTGTAGATGCCAAGCACGGCCAATAGAACTGCGATCGCAGCGAAGGATGAGATCAACGCAGTGTTGAAGCGGCGGGGAGCCTCGGTATCCGAGATGGCGTGCTCCATACTTTGCACCTGGGTGAGAGGAAGCTGCGGGTCGATAGAGTGCACGGTGGAGCGCAGGAGGTTTTCCATCTGCTCGGGTGCCATCGCTGTTCGCACTGCAATGTATCCGCTGTCGCCACTGATATCAGTGGGTGAGCCGAGCGATCCCGCCATCTCCTCCTGCTGTTCGACAGGCATGTAGTACTGCTGCTTGAGGGGCAGATCGGGTGAGTTCTCCTTCACGTCCGCGACTTCGCCGACTACCGTCGCCCAAGGGGTCTTCATCGTCTCTGTGCCGATACGAAACCTCTTGCCGATTGGGTTTTGATTGGGCCAGGACTGCTGGGCCAGCATGTGATTGACGATAACAACAGGCGGCTGGCTGGCGTTGTCGTCAGCGGTAAAGAGCCTCCCCTGGAGGAGTGGAATCCCCATCGCGCGGAAGTAGTCGCCTTGGACTGCGATCGAGGTTCCGAGGTCGAGTCCTCCTGCAGTAGCCGGCAGAACATGTCCTTCTGCGACGAAGGCGCTGCTGGAGTTATTGCCACTTGCGGGCAAGAAGGTGGTAAGGCCGACACTTTTTACTCCGGGAAGAGCCTGCAGACGCGCCAAAAGCTGGTGACTGAACTCATTGACGGCGGTCTGGTTTCCATACTGTTTTTTGGGGAGGCTATAGCTGGCGACGAGGGTGTGATCTGGTTGAAAGCCAAGATCGACCTGACGCATCTTCTCGAAGCTGCGGAGTAGAAGTCCGGACGCAGCTAGCAGGACGAGCGCGACGGCGATCTCTGAGATGACCAGGGCTGACCGAAGCCTTGCGTGACCTCCACCAGAGGTTCCGGTTCGCCCACCTTCTTTGAGTGTGTCGTTGACGCTGGTGCGAATGGCAGCGAAGGCCGGCGCAAGACCGCAAAGAACGCCGGTGACGACAGCCAGGCCGAGCGCGAAAGCGACAACCGGCCAGTCGAGGCCAATCTCGTTGATGCGTGGCAGCGTCTCGGGGAGCGCCTGAATGCCGACGCGGAGAGCAATGGTGGCGAGAATGAGCCCCAGAACGCCCCCGGTTACGCTCAGGACGAGGCTTTCCAGGATGGCCTGCCAGAGCAGAGTGGACGCAGTAGCGCCAAGCGCGAGACGGACGGCAATCTCGCGGCGGCGGCGGATGGAACGTACCAGAAGAAGCCCGGCGAGGTTCGCGCACGCGATCAAAAGAACGACGGCAACAGCGAGAAAGAGGGTGCGAATGAGAGGGCGTGCTTCTTCGACGGTCTCTTCGTCGAGCGGCCTGATGATGGACGTGATGCTGAATCCGGCCATGAAGGCGGGGTAGTTCCGGACAGTCTCTTTGGCGACCAGGTTTGCGTCCTCTATGGCCTGAGAGATGGTTACACCCGGTTTGAGGCGACCAACCATCTGAAAGTTCCACGAGGCTGCGCCGATGCCGAGTTCCTCCGTTTCGAAGCTGACGGGAACCCAGAACTCACTGCGGTTAAGATGACCGGGGACGAGGGGGAATTCGAAGTTGCGGGGCATGACGCCGATGATGAGGTAGGGCTTGCGATCGAGCAGGACCTTTCGGCCGAGGATGTTGGGGTCGCCCTGAAAACGGGTCTGCCAGGTGGCGTAGCTGAGGACCAGGACCTGCTGACGCTGATCGTCCTCCTGCTGCGTGAAGAAGCGGCCGAGGAGGGGCTGGACGGCGAGGGCGGGGAAGACGCCACTGCTCATGCGGGTAGCGTTGACGTTGGCGGGCTCGCCTGCGCCGGAGAGCTCGTAGCTGGTGGAGTGGTAACCGCCAAGGCTGGTGAAGCTGTGGGTGTCGCGAGTGTAGTTACGGATGTCCGGCGCGGTGACACCGGCTTCATTGTTACCGCTGCCGGTGTCCAGACCTTTGAGGATGTCTGAGAGAACCACAAGGCGGCTGGGCTCAGGAAAGGGGAGCGGCCTCAGAAGAACGCCTTCGACGAGAGAAAAGATTGCAGTGGTCGCGCCAATGGCTAAGGCCAGCATCAAAATGGCTGTGGCGGCGAATCCAGGCGACTTGGAGAGGTGGCGAATTGCAATCTTCAGATATTGAAAGAAAGAGCGCATGCGGGTCCTCGGAGAGATGATTATGAGGGAGTTAGCAATTGTCTTGCCAGAGAGAATAGGACGAAGAACCTGCTTTTTTGGGTTTTATTGAGTTATGCATGCGTTGGTGAGACTGTATGGTGTCCAAGATCGGAATGAATGTCCGCAGATGGACACAAGATTGGGTGGAGTTCTGGACGGCCTTCGCGGATGCGGGTGAATTTCCATAGGCTGGTGATTTATACTTGTCGCTTGCCCTGCAACCGGCGTGGCGCTGGTCGAAAGACCTCCCCGCAAGGTCACGCAAAATCCCGGGCACGCAGCCATTTCCCGCAAGTGGGAGACGGCTTTCGCGCGAAGTGAAGGTTTTAGTCAAGCATGATTCGTATTCTGCAGCAGGACAACCGCATCACGAAGATTATCTTCGCCGTCATTATTGGATTTGCCGTGATCACAATGGTGATTACGCTGGTGCCCGGCATCTTTGACAACGCTACGACGAACGATGCGTCGGTCTATGCCACGGTGAAGCAGCCCGGGCCCTTCGGGCGGATTTTTGGTGAAAGCACGCCGATCAAAACGGTTGAGGTAAATCAGCTGGCGAGCCGGCAGCTGCAACAGCAGCACTTTCCCGATGCGTTGCTGCCCTACTTCCTCCCGCGTGCTGGTCAGATTCTGGTACAGCGGGCGATCCTGAAGCATGAAGCTGACAGGATGAACCTCCAGGTGAGCGATGAGGATCTGCGTCGCGAGCTGCAGACCGGGCCGTTTGCACAGTACCTGTTTCCCAATGGCCAATACATTGGCGACGATGCGTACATCAACTTCGTGCAGAGCGCATTCCAGACGACTCGCGGTGACTTTGAGTCGCAGGTGAAGAGCGACATGGAGCTGAACCGCCTGCAGGCGCTGATCACGGGCGGAGTTTCGGTTTCGGATAACGCGGTACGCGAGGCCTACAAGGTCGATGGGACCAAGGTGAAGTTTGATTACGCGGTGATCTCGGCGGATGATGTCCGCAAGACGATCAACCCGTCGGACTCGGAGCTGCAGGCGTTCTTCAAGACGAACGCGGCGCGTTATGCGAATGCCGTTCCGGAGACGCGAAAGATTGAGTATGTTTCGTTCGACACGTCGAATCTGCCTGGCGGTAAGCCGCAGATCTCGGATGCGGATGTGCTGGCCTACTACAACGCGCATCAGGACCAGTATCAGGTGAAGGAGCAGGTGAAGGTTCGCCACATCCTGATTGCAGTTCCTGCCGGAGCCGACGCGAAGGCTGACGCTGCTGCAAAGGCGAAGGCCGAAGACATTCTGAAACAGATCAAGAGCGGTGGAAGCTTTGCGGATCTTGCAAGCAAAAACTCGGACGACCCGGGCAGCAAAACGCAGGGCGGCGAACTGGGCTGGCTGGATCGCGGCAAGACAGTACCGGAGTTTGATAAGGCGGCATTTACGCTGGCACCGGGACAGACCTCGGATCTGGTTAAGACGCAGTTCGGGTATCACATCCTGCAGGTGGAGGAGAAGAAGACGGCGCATCTTCGCCCACTGGCAGAGGTGAAGCCGGAGATCGTGCCGGTGCTCGAGCAGCAGAGGGCGGGCGCGGCGGAGCAGACGTTCGCTTCGGCGTTAGCTGCGGATGCGAAGAAGAATGGTCTGGAGAAGGCTGCTGCTTCGAAGGGGCTGCACGCGGTGACGACGGACTTCGTAGCGAAGGACGGTGTGATCGCCGGTCTGGCAGACGGCTCGGCATTGCTGACGCAGGCGTTTTCGGTGGTGAAGGGCGCGGACCCAGCTCCGGTCGCTACCGGCGATGGGTTTGCTGTGTTCCAGGTGACCGACGTGAAGCCGGCTCATGCTCCCGAGTTTGCGGATTACAAGTCTCACATTCTCGAGGACTATCGCGAGCAGCAGGTGCCTCAGTTGCTGAGCGCCCAGTTGAACAAACTGGACGATCGAGCGAAGGTCCTGAACGATCTGAGGAAGGCTGCCGCGGAGATGAACGTTCCATTGAAAACCAGCGATCTGGTCGGCAAGGATGGCCAGGTGCCGGATCTCGGTGCGATGAGCGGCGCAGGTTCGGTCGCGTTCTCGCTGCCCAAGGGCGCTATCTCAGGTCCGATCAATGCAGGGCGGGTTGGAGTTGTGCTCAGCGTGATCGACAAGCAGGAACCAACGGCCGACGACATTGCGAAGAACTTCAATGCAACGAAGGATAAGCTGCTCAACGATCAGCGGGAGGAGATCTTCCGTGTGTATATCGGCGAGTTGACCCAGAAGTACGAGAAGGGCGGCGCGGTCAGGTTCTCGAAGAAACAGGCTGAGCCGGGTTTGCCCGCCGGCAACTAGCCGCTCGCTCCATGCTGTAAGAGATGCCCCAGGAGAATCAAGGCCTGGGGCATCTTTGCGTCTTGCACCGAAAGGCATTGGCGGCGAGCGAGGGCTCTCCCGGAGCGGTACGACTTCTGGCATCATAATTGGAGCTACACAAGGGGGCTGGATGAGTGGGGAAGTGAGCAATCAGGAACGTCAGTCGGGAGTTTTGCTGCACGTGACCTCGCTACCTTCGTATGGTGGGATAGGGGACTTTGGACCCGCTGCGTATGCGTTTGTGGATTTTCTGGCAGCCGCGAAGCAGAGGATGTGGCAGGTACTGCCGCTTAGTCCGACCGGTTACGGGAGTTCTCCCTACTCCGCGCTTTCGGCGTTTGCGGGGAATCCGCTTTTGATCAGCCTCGAGCTTCTGGTGAATGACGGGTGGATTGCGGGAGAGCGGCTCGCAGGACTGCCGGGACATGATGGGCCAGCGGACTTCGACGCGGCGTTCCGCCTGAAGCTGCCGTTGATCGAAGAGGCGGCGGGGAATTTTCTCGATCATGCGCCGGATAGCAGGCGCGCGAGCTTCCTGAGATTTTGCGAACACAACAGTTCGTGGCTGCAGGACTATGCGATGTTCAACGTCCTTCGTCGTATGCACGAGTATGGCAGTTGGCATGAGTGGCCACCGGAGTATGCGCGGCGTAAGGGCGACGCACTCAGCAAGCTGTTGAAAGATCGTGGACGCGAGCTTGCGGTTGAGCAGGTGGTCCAGTTTTTTTTCAACGAGCAGTGGTGCGCGCTGCGAGGGTATTGTGCCAAGCGGAAGATTCGCATCATGGGGGATGTTGCAATCTTCGTGAACTACGACAGCGCCGATGTGTGGACGCATCCCGAGATGTTCGAGCTGGACGAAGAACTCAGGCCGGTTCGCGTGTCCGGTGTGCCGCCGGATTACTTTTCCGTGACTGGACAGCGGTGGGGAAATCCACTCTACAAGTGGGGTCTGCTGAAGGAACGAGGATTCGACTGGTGGGTGGCGCGGATTAGACGGTCGTTGACCCTGTATGACGTGATTCGGCTGGACCACTTCCGCGGATTTGAGGCGTTCTGGTCGATTCCCGCGGAGGAGGAGACGGCGATCAATGGGCAGTGGGTGAAGGCTCCTGGGCATGAGCTGTTTCAGCGTTTGAAGGAGGTCTTTGGGGATCTGCCGTTTGTCGCGGAGGATCTTGGGCTGATCACCCCCGAGGTGGACGAGCTGCGGGAGCACTTTGGGATGCCAGGTATGCGGATTCTGCAGTTTGGGTTTTCGGATCGCGGCGCACATCTCTATCTGCCGCACCGGTACGTTCCAAATACGGTGGTGTACACGGGTACGCACGACAACAACACGACGCTGGGTTGGTGGCGGGATGATGTGAGCGATGTCGAGCGTACCAACGTGCAGACCTATCTGCAGAAGTTCGATCACGACGAGGATATCGTCTGGGCGATGATTCGGGCGGCAGCACGGTCGGTGGCGAATCTCTGCGTCTTTCCGATGCAGGACGTGTTGCATCTGGGCAGCGAAGCGAGAATGAATACGCCGTCTGCCGGAGCGGGGAACTGGAGCTGGCGGTATAGGCTGAACGCCGTGCATCCGGACTTTGCGACACAGCTGGCCGAGTTGATGGCGATGACCGATCGCGATGGCTGGGAGAAGCCGTCCGAGGGGGTCGAAGCAGGCAAGCCGGTAGAAGAGGCGTCGAAACGGGCAGAGCTGGGCGCGAACGTTTAGACTGGATAAGTATCTTTAATTTCTTAGGAGCACCAAAGCATGCCTCTCTCTGGCGAAGCAATCCGCACTATGAACTACGTTGATGACATCTCGGTAACCCTGCGCCGCATTCTCGCGGTGCTACCGTCGCTGACAGAGGAGGAGCGCCAGCGCGTGTCCGAGCATATCAAGGGCGCGGAGCCGAGCTACGAGTCTGTGATCACAGCTGTCGCGAGCAAAAAGTGATGCAGGAGGTTGCAGGCCAGCTGCCAGGCGAGATTCGCAGGGTTGCGATTATCGGAGCCGGAGTGGCTGGCCGCAGCTTCGCTTTAGCTTGTGCTGCAGCGGGCTTCGATGTTGTGCTGGAAGATGTAATGCCAGCCAATCTGTGGCGGGCCGAGGCGGAGTATTCAGACCTGAGCAAGCGCGTTGCGGCGGGGAGCTTTGAGTTGGCTTCAACCGTTGAAGATGCCGTTCGTACGGCTGATATTGCGGTTGACTTTGTGCCGGATGAGCTCGAGTCGAAGCTTGAAATCTTCAGCATGATCGACCGGATGGCCCCACCCAGGACGATTCTGTGTACACCGAGTTACGCGCTGAGCATTACAGACCTGGCGTCCTGCGTCTATCGGCCCGATCGGTGCGTTGCGGTCCGGGGAGATCTTGTTCGAGGTGACGCAGCAGTAGCGCCGGTGGTACGGGTGTTGTATCCGGCGGCTACGTTGCAGTCAATTGTCGAGACAGTCAGCCGGTTTCTCTCTAAACTTGGACTTGCGGTACAGGCGGAGGTGGATCCCGAGGAGCCTGCGCTGATCAAGAACGTCTCCCCGGCGGCGCGGTAGTTGCTTTCCTGTTGCATTTTATCCCTTTCTGTGTCAGCGAAGATTGCCGATGTTAATTCATTGGTGGAAGGGAACTGGTTTGCGCAACTTTGCGTAGACAACTTCGGGAAGCTTTCGTCCAACCATAGCTATGCGCGCTCTTATCAATATCTTCGCTCAGGTATTCCGCTCGATCGGTGCCAACAAGCTGCGTTCGTTCCTGACGATGTTCGGTATTGCCTGGGGTGTCGCCTCGCTTTTGCTGTTGATCGGGCTTGGAGAAGGATTTCGTTCGGGACAGCGCAGGGGGCTCGCCGAGCTTGGCACCGATGAGATCATGATGTGGGGTGGGACGATCCCCGTGCTGCCGGAGCAGCATGTGGGGATGCGCCCGTACAAGCTGACCATGAGCGATGCGGCCGCGATTCGTGAGCAGGCGCCGGATGTTCGTAACGTCACCTCGATTATCAATCGTAGTGATCTAAAACAGGTGAGCGATTTTTCGAGTGCGGGCGGCCAGGTATTGGGAGTTGAACTCAACTATCCGGAGATTGCGAATCTTCCAATCGCGCAAGGCCGCTATTTGAACCAGCAGGACCTGGCTGAACGGCGGCAGGTGGTGGTGCTGGGACAAAGGATGGTGGGGCTTTTATTTCCGGGTCGTCCGCCTCTCGGTGCCGTCATCACGTTGAACGGCTACCGGTTTCAGGTGATAGGGGTGGCGAAGAAGGTAGGCCGCGGCAACAGTGATGGGCTGAATCAGCGTATCTACATTCCGTTGACCACAATGCAGGAGTTCTTTCCTCTGACGGGTGACAACATCCCGCAGGATTCGATCTCCCAAATCCAGTACCAGCCGCGGACAGAAGAGTTGAACGAGACCGCGAAGGCTGAAGTACATAAAGTCATCGCGACCCGGCATGGCTTCGATCCAGCTCGGAAAGAGGGGTTCGAGGAGTGGGATACGATCAGGTCGAACCGGATGGTAGGGTTGATCTTTACCGCGATGGACGTGTTTCTCGGGGGCGTCGGAATCGTAACGCTGGCTCTGGGCGCGGTGGGAATCATCAACATCATGCTGGTGACGGTGACTGAACGGACGAAAGAGATTGGTCTGCGGAAGGCGCTGGGTGCGACCAATCGAAGCATCCTCTTTCAGTTCTTTCTTGAGGGCCTGACGCTGACGGCATTAAGTGGATTCATTGGAATTATCGGCGCTGCGGCTCTGATGGCAGCGCTTGGTTCGGTAGTCGGAAATAACGATATGGGATTCGATCCGCCGCGCCTTGTGCCATGGTCGGCAGCAATGGCGATGGGGACGCTGACATTGTGCGGAATAGTGGCCGGGCTTTATCCGGCGAGACAGGCTGCGATGCTCGCTCCTGTGGAAGCGCTGCGAAAGGAATAAGACCATGCTGAGTGACATCCTGGGGCAGGCTGTTGAGGCGATGAAACATAACCGCCGTCGGACGATGATTACGATCGTGGGCATGGCGTGGGGCATCGCGACGGTAGTGCTGCTGCTGGCCTATGGCGCGGGGTTCGGACGGGCGTTCGAGAACATCTTCGCGCAGTTTGGAACGAACATGATCGGCGTCTTTCCGGGGCGCACCAGCGAGCAGGCGGGAGGATCAAAGGCCGGCGTGCAGGTCCGACTGACGCAGGACGATGTGGAACGGATTCAGGAGACGGTGCCGGGTGTGATGCGCGTGGCACCGACGGTGGATAAGACCGTTCCAGTACAGAACGATCTGCATAGTTATAGCTGGGATGTCACAGGGATTACGCCGGAGCTGCAGTCAATCCAGAGACTGGAGCTCGCCGCGGGCCGGCCAATAACTGAGGCGGATGTGCAGCAGAGAGCGCACGTTACTGTGATCGGATCAGAGGCTAAGACAAAGCTGTTTTCGGGCCTGTATCCCATAGGAGAGAAGATTCGGCTGAACGGAGTGAGCTTTGAAGTAGTGGGGGTGATGACGCCGAAGATGCAGGAGGGCGATGACAGCGACATCAACCGTCAGGTGAATGTGCCGCTCACAACGATGAGCGATATCAAAGACACAAAGTACCTCGATGGCATCTGGCTGGACTACAAGGGCGATCCGAAGATGGTTGAGGAGGCGCTGCGCAAGACCCTCGCGGTGGCCCATGGTTACAGGCCGAGCGATCGGCGCGCTGTATTCGTGGCGAACATCATGGAGCAATTGACGCAGTTTCGAATTATTTCGCTGGGGCTGCAGGTGCTGCTGTCGTTTATCGGCGCACTGACCTTGGGGATTGCTGGCATCGGTCTGATGAACATTATGCTAGTGAGTGTCCAGCAGAGAACGCGCGAGATCGGTGTGGAGAAGGCGTTGGGAGCAAGGAAACGCCATATTTTGCTGCAGTTTCTGGCTGAAGCTCTGGTGATCTCGGGAGTCGGCGGCGTGGGCGGAATTGCCCTGGCGTACGCCGTGGCGAAGGGCGTGGGGAGAATTACTTTCTATAGCGCACTGGCCTCGAACGCGGAGGCTGGGGATATTCATCTGGTCATTTCGCCGAACACAGTTCTGGTGGCGACGGTAATTCTCATCATTGTAGGAACGATCAGTGGGATGATTCCGGCGATGAAGGCAGCGAGCCTGGATCCCATCGAGGCGCTCCGGTACGAGTAGCGCCTGATGATAATCAGTTCTCCGTCTGCTCTCGTTTATAGGGCTTCTGCATCGAGGCGCGGGCTTCGTTGACGGCACCCTGGGTGTTGTCATTGGTCTGGACCGCGAGCCGGTACTCATTGACGGCGCGGTCGCGCTGACCGGTGACGTCAAAGATGCGACCCAGCTCAATATGACTCCAGACCTCAACCCACTTGGGATCGCCGTCGCCACGGAGTGCGTCGCGGAAGCTATTGGCGGCGGACTGGTAGTTGCGCTGCATGAAGAAGATTTCGCCTATGCGGTAGGCAGCGAGTGAGCTGTTCTTGTTGGCATCGAGAGCCTTTTGATATTCGATAAGTGCAGCTGTGAGATCCCCCTGAGCCACCTGCTCCTGACCACGGAGGACGGCGACGCGGACAGCAAGATCGGGGGTACTCTTCAGCAGCCAGTTGTCAGGGTCGATGCTGATGCGGCGGGGACGGCCGAAGGTTTCAATGGAGTACTGCGAGTCGGAGCCGGAGATATCGACGCGACGAATCTCGGTTTTACCGTCGGTTTCTATGCGGAGCTCAATCGGCATCCGGAAGAGATCGAGGTCCTGAGTGATGGCGCCTATGGTGCGGAAGCCCTTATTGTCGCCCAGACGAAAGACGGAGTACTTGTCAGCGAAGGCAGGAGCGCCGGTGCCGTCGAGCCACTGGGCAAAGAATGGCTCGAGCTGTAGGTTCGATTCCTTTTCCGCTAAAGTCTGGACGTTTGAGGTGTGGACGGACTTGTCGGTGTACTGCGAAAGAATGGCGCGGAGAAACTTGGTGAAGACGTCGTCGCCCATCTCCCAGCGAAGCATGTGAAAGACCATAGCGCCTTTTTCGAGGGTCATGGACTGGAACTGCGGGGAGAAAGGATCGAGGCGGCCGATGGTTGTCAGGGGCTCAGTGTCGTAGGCAAGAGCGCCGGCAGAGACGTCGGTGATGGCGGACTGGAAGGCGTTTTTGCCAGAAGAATCTTCCAGATACATCAGCTCGGCATAGCGAGACATGCCATTAGTGATCCAGGCATCGTTCATCGTCGCGGGGGATACCTGGCTGCCCCACCACTGATGGGCGAGGGTATTGGAGAGCAGCCGTTGCTCATTGCGCGCTGCAATTCGATTGCCTGCGATAGCGGCGATCTCCGGCGCCCAGGCAGCGGAGACGGCGTCGTCAGGCAGCTCGACCAGGTTCATGCGGGTAGATTCGGGCTGGCCGAAGGTGCCGGACAGGAAGAGATATTCGCGCTCACCCAGGCTGCCGAAGTCGTGGGCGTGGTCTTTGTGTTTTTCGGTGACGTAGACGCGCATGTTCCCGGCGGTGATCGGCTCAAGAAACTTACCTGCGATGATGGTGCCGGGGAAGCCGGGTTTGGACCACTTGAAGGTGTGCTCCGTGCGATTGCCAGGGAGGCTCTTTGCTGCGGCGACTCCACTGCCTGAGCCTACGACGCGCTCGTCCGAAGGGACCCGGATGTGCATCTCGGCGGTGAACCGGTTGGTGAAGAGGCCGGTCATGGGGAACCAGCGCCCGGCGTAGAGGAGGATGCTGATCGGGTCTTCGACGGAGGCGAGCTTGATGCCTTCGACCGGGCTGGTCTCGGCGCCTTTTAGGGTCCCGGAGTACTCGAAGTGATAGGTGGTGCTTGTTCCCTTCCGTAGAGGCGTGGCCAGGGTAAAGCGGACCGTACTGTTGTTGGTAAGGCGTTCGGATTCGAGAGGATGGCCCTGAGCGTCGGTGACCTTGGTGATTTGAAGGCCGTTGTTCAGCTCGAAGGTGGGGGTGGAGAGATCTTCAAGAGCGGTGAAGGTGACGTCGGCGGTAGCGCTGAGGTGATTGAGGGAGGGGTCAAGGTCGGCGCTGATGAGGTAGCTGGTGATCTGCAGCTGGGGTTTGACGGGCGCGGCCCAGCCTGTAGCTGTGAGGAGGCAGAGAGAGAGCACTCTCGTGGGTGTCGTTCGAAGGATGCGGAAGAGAGCGGCCATGCGAGCTAAGATTCCTCAAAACATCATGGTACAGCGGTCGATTGGTTAGACGCTTGCCGTTACATTTAGGCCACCTGCGGGAGTACTTCGAGATAGCAGATCTTCGACCCCATCGCAAACCCCCTGTATCGAGCCTGAATTCAAGTCTGGACGCAGGATATCGCGGATTTCTGCGAGATCGGCGATCATCTGCTGGCGCTGGGGGGTGTCGGCGAGCAGGGGAGCCAGCGCGTCCGCCACGTCTTTGGCGGTGAACCGGTCCTGCAGCAGCTCCGGCACGATGCGGCGGCGGGCGATTAGGTTGACCATGGCGATCGGAAGGTTGCCGTCGGCATCGGTCTGGGCGGGCGGCCAAATCTCGGGAGGGTAGTGGACGAGATGTTTTGCCAACCGAAAGGTGACGGGGGAGACGCGGTAGACAACGACAAAGGGGTTTCCAATGACCGCCGCCTGGACCGTGGCTGTGCCGCTGGCGACGACGCTGGCGCGGGCGTGGTGGAGAGCGTCGCGAGCGTCCGGCACGAGATGGAAATGCAGACGCTTCAGGTCGGACTCAGGCTTCGCGGGCCACCATTCGTCGGGGCCGGCGATATAGGACTCCAGCTTTTGGCGATCAATCGTGGCAGCTACGGGCAATAGGAACTCGAACCCGGAAGAGAGTTGGTGAGCCAACTCGATCATTGCCTCTAAGTTGGCGGTGATCTCTTTCCAGCGACTGCCCGGTAAGAGTGCGATCCACTGCCTGGCCGGGTCGAGGCCATGGGCTGCGGCGTAATCTCCGCGAGAGACCGTCGGCCTGGGAAGCTCAGCCAGGGGATGACCGACAAATACGGCATCGACGCCTCGGGCTCGGTAGAACTTCTCTTCAAACGGAAAGATGACCATCATGCGATCGACGCGCTGCTGGACCCAACGGAGGCGGCGGCGCTTCCAGGCCCAGAGTTGCGGACTTACGAAGTAGATAACCGGGACACCCAGTTTTTTCAGTTCGCGCGCAAGGCGGAGGTTGACATCGGGAAAGTCGATCAGGATGGCGACGTCGGGGCGGCGCTTTTTGATGGCGGCCACGAGGCGGCGGTACTCCCCATAAATGTAAGGAATGTGCCGGATAACCTCGGTGATGCCCATATGGGCGACATCCTCGGCGCGGACGATGCGCTCAAGGCCGGCCTCTTCCAGCTCCTTGCCTCCGAGCCCGAAGCTCGTGAGGCCTGGTCGGCGGCTGCGAAGTTCGGACAGGATCTGGGCGCCATAGTGGTCACCGCTGGCTTCGCCTGCCGAAAGGAAGATGCGCGGGTTGGGACTCGTAGCAATGGATCCAGTGTAGATTTTTATCCTGGAGATTGCATGGCTTTAAGTGCAGCTAAGAAGATTCGCGCAGTACTCGAGCCGGCCAATAACGGGCTGGGTTGGATCATCGTGCGGCTTCCGTTTGAGGTTGATAAGACCTGGAAGAAGATGGTTCGTCTGCGGGTAAAGGTTGAAATGGGGGGCGAGGTCTTTCGCACTTCGCTGTTTGGCGATGCTGTACAGGGCGGCCACTTCGTTCTGGTGAACAAGAAGATGCAGAGAGCGGCCGGGGCAAAAGTCGGAGCGTTGGTCGACCTCCAGATTGAGCCTGACCTTGACGAGCGCGAGGCGGTCGTGACGCCCGAGTTTGAAAGGCTGCTAAAGCAGGAGAAGAGGCTCGCCAGATGGTACGGAGAGCAGAGCGAGTCGATGCAGCGTGAGGTGGGCAAGTGGTTGGGCGCGGTGAAGAGTCCAGAGGCTCGGAGGAGGCGGGCGGAGCAGATGGCCGAACGGATGTTGCTGACCATGGAAGGAGAGAAGGTGCTGCCGCCGGTGTTGGAAGTTGCCTTTAACCGGGTGCCGGCAGCGCGCAGAGGGTGGGAGTTACTGACGGAGACGCAGAGGAGGAGCGGTCTGCTCGCGATCTTTTATTATCAAAGCCCTGAGGCGCGGGAGAGACGAGTGAAGAAGTTGGTGGAAGACTGCCTGAAGGCGGCAAAAAGATGAGAGACCGAATTCTTTCCCTTGCATTCGATATTGTCGGCCGTGTGTTTCTTCGAAGAGACCGCCTGAATGGCTCGATGAAACGTTTGCTCGGTGCGTTCGCTTTCGACCAGCAGCGTCTGACTATCCGAAGCGGTGGCAGGGAACTGTCTGCCGTGTATGTTCGAGCGAGCGATGACGCACCGGTGTTTCTGATCTGCCACGGGATTGGTGAGCAGGTTGAGTACTGGAGTGGCGTTCAGGAGCTTTTGAAGGCAATGGGCATCTCATCGCTTGTGTTCAACTACTCCGGATATGGCGCGAGTTCCGGAAGAGTGAGCGTGACGCATTGCGAAGAAGATGCGATTGCAGCCTATTGGGAGTTGAAGGATCGTGGGCACCGATATATTTTCTTGCTGGGCTTTTCTCTTGGCAGTGGGGTGGTCTTAGCTGTCACACCGGCGATCGAGGTTGAAGGTGTGATTCTTTGCCAGGGATATTCCACACTTCGCGAGGCGGCGCTCGCGATGGGGTTTCGGCGTTGGATGACGTATGCTATGCCGGACGTCTGGCACAACCTTCGTCGGCTGAATGAAATAACAACTCCGGTTCTAGTCGTACACAGTGATGGGGATCAACTGTTTCCGGTGGACATGGCGAAGCGAGTCCACGAGGCTTGTGGGTTGAAAGGAGAGCTGATCATCGTCTCCGGATTTGCACACGATGGGCCGGTCTACTTTCCGACAGAGGCATACTGGCGTCCGGTCGTTGAGTGGAGTGCACGAACGTCTTCCACGATGGCTGCGGTGCAGTTGCCGACGGGAGATTAGTCGGCGCTGAGTGGTTCCAGAGGGATCGAGTCGCTGCCCGTGCCGAGCTCTTGGTCGCGGTACTGGAGTTGGTAGAGCTTCCAGTAAAGCCCGCGTTCGGTGAGCAACTGCTGGTGGGTACCGCGTTCGCGAAGCTGACCCTTGTGCATGACCAGGATGGTATCGGCGCGTTGGATCGTCGAGAGACGGTGCGCGATGAGGATCGAGGTGCGCCCGGTGATCATGCGGGAGAGTGCAAGGCGGACGCGAAGCTCGGTGTCGGTGTCGACCGAGGAGGTAGCCTCGTCGAGGATGAGAATACCGGGATCGTGGGCGAGCGCACGAGCGAAGCTGATGAGCTGCTTCTGGCCGGTGGAGAGCGTGGCGCCGCGTTCGCGGACCGGTTCGGAGAATTGCAGTGGGAGCGAACGGATGAAGTCCCCTACGTTGACCTCGTCCGCAGCCAGTTCAAGCCGCTCGTCGGTAATCCATTTAGAGCCGAGGCGAATGTTGTCGGCGATGGTGCCAGTAAAAAGGAATGGGTCCTGCAGAACTACGCCGAAGCGCTGGCGCAGCTTCTTCAGATCCTGCTCGCGGACGTCGACGCCATCGACCAGGATGCTGCCGCGCTGAATGTCATAGAAGCGCATCATTAGCCCAGTGATGGTGGTTTTTCCGGCGCCAGTATGGCCGACGATGGCGGCAGTTTCGTCGGGTTCGACGGTGAAGCATACGCCGCGAAGAATCCATTCAATATCTGCGAAGGTGTTGAGTTCTTCTTCGGTTGCCGAGGCTATACGTGCGTGTTGTGCTTCATCGAGTTTTTGATAGGTAAACCAGACGTTACGGAACTCGACGCGGCCAGAGTCATCTCCAACGATCGGGGCGGCTGGCGAGACGATAGTCGGCTGGGTATCCAGCAGGTTGAAGACGCGTTCGCTGGCTGCCATGGCCGCTTGCAGGATGTTGTACTTTTCGCTGAGATCCTGAATGGGTCGGAAGAAGCGCTGCGCATACTGGATGAAGGCGATCAGAATGCCAACGGTCACGACGCTGCCAGCCTTCGGCAGCGCGTGCAGAAGCGGCTGCAGTTCGTGCAGTTGCGTCGCCTGAAGATAGTGGAGCGCGGAGATGCCGCCACGCCAGATCACCAGCGCGATCGCCGTAGAGCTGAGGAACTCAACCACCGGGTAGTAAACAGCGTACGCGAAAATGGCGTCGGTCCACGCTTGCTTGTTCTCGGCGTTGACGGAGGAGTAGTCGTTGAAGGCCCGGCGCTCGCGGTTAAAGAGCTGCACGATGGACATGCCCGAGACGTACTCCTGTGTAAAGGAGTTGATGCGAGCTGTTGCGGCGCGCTGGCGGCGGTAGCTGTCGCGAACGTGCCGCCGAAAGATTTTGGTGACGTAGAGAATCGCCGGGATGACCGAGAGCGCCAGAAGAGCCAGAGGCCAGCTCATCCGCAGCATGATCAGAACGATGAAGAGGAGTACGAAGATATCCTCGAAGATGGCAAGCACCCCGGAGGTGAACATCTCGTTGAGCGCATCTACGTCCGAGGTCACACGGGTGACGAGCTTGCCGACAGGGTTGTGATCGAAGAAAGAGGGCTGCATGCGCTGCAGGTGACGGAAGATCTGGCTGCGAAGGTCGAACATAATCTTCTGGCCAGTCCACTGCATCATGTAAGTCTGCGCGAACTCCAGCACATAAGTGAGAAGCAGCGCACCGAGATAAAGACAACCGATCTGCGTGATGCCGGTCATGGGGCGCGAGCTGAGATGACGCGCAAGCCAGGAGAGCTTTGCCGGCGGCGTGTCGGTCATATAGGTGTCGACCGCGACCTTGACCAGATATGGCCCCATGACGTCGGTCGAAGCCTTGAAGAAGATGGTGAGTGCGGACAGACCGGTCTGTAGCTTGTAGGGCTTCAGATAAGTCAGAAGGCGACGCATGAGGCGCGCGTCATAGGCTTTGCCCGCGACCTCATCGTCCTGCGACGGCTTTTTCGCGGGCTGTTCCTTCGGATCCTTCGGTTTTCGGTCGTCGGCCATTTGCAGTCTCTATTCTAGATGCTTAAGGGCGACGGGAGATTCGGGAAGTGCAGTTCCACTAGCGTTTTACGTCGGTCACCACTGCGCCCAGAACATTGCCCTGGTTGTTCTCCTGGGCGAAGACCACCACACGTATGTTAACCAGATTCGCATCTCCGGGAGCGTTGAGGCTGAAGTTAAGTGGGCCGGCGCCTAGGTCTTTCAAAGAGCCGATGCGTTGCAGGTTCCGCACAACACCGACGTGTTGTAGCCTGCGGCCGCCATTTTCACCCTTGCGAACGTCGGTGACGTCGGTCGGGTCGACCAGAGCAGCATAGAGTTCGCCGTGCGACGAAGACGCCAAATACGCTGGCAACGAGACGGAGGCTGAAATCTTTCGGGCGTCCACCACAGGACGGGACAGCGACAGGTTCAGCTTGGCCTTCTGTGCAGCGCTCGTGATCGACCGGCGCGCGTGGGTGGAGTCGTTACCGACGAACTGGTCGCTTCCGTCCACGATCATCTGCGGAGTGTAGACCCCATCAACGCCGAGGCGGGCACTGTACTGGCTCTGGCGCTCAGTGTACTGGTGCGAGGAGAAACGGTCGTGCCAGCCGAGGTTATCCCAGTAGTCGACATGCTCCCCCAGAACGATGATCTCCGCGTTCTGAATGGGCTGATCCTGATCAAGCTTGGCCAAGAGGGCATCTGCTGGAGGGCAGCTGGAGCAACCCTCCGAAGTGAAGAGTTCCACCAGCACCGGTGTACGGTTCGACGAAGCAGATTGCGAGAGTGCGGAGACCGGCAGCGCAAGGAAGAAGATCGAAAGGAAGTAAGTGGAGAAGGAGCAAATCTGCAGCATAGAGCTGAACCTCTGTGATGTTAGAGTCGCCGTCGCTGGTTTAGTTACGTCCGCGAGAAACGACAGGGCGTGAAACAATTGGGGGAGGGGTATTTCGGACGAATGACTGGATCTGTCGGCATCTACATCTCGGTTCCGTTCTGCAAGGCGAAGTGCACCTTCTGCAACTTTGCTTCGGATGTATTCGGCGCAGAGCGGATGCAGCACTATGTGGACCGCCTCTGTGGAGAGATTCGCGGAGCGCACGCGGCTGCAGAAAGAATCGAAGCCTCGCTCCCCAGGGCCGTGGACACGATCTACTTTGGCGGTGGAACACCTAGCCTGCTTTCGGCACAACAGTGTAGAGAAGTATTTCAGCATCTGCGTGGTGAGTTCGACCTTGACGCCGATACGGAGATCACTCTGGAGTGCGCTCCCGGTCAGTTCGCGGATGAAACCCTGGACGAGCTACTGCGGCAGGGGATGAACCGGATCAGTTTTGGAGTTCAGTCGTTTGTTGACCAGGAGACGGCAGCTGTGGGGAGGCTACATACCCACCAGCAGTGCAACGCAGAGATTGCGAGGGTGACCGCCGCTGGCATTCGCGAGATCAACGTCGACCTGATCGCCGGTCTGCCGCACCAGACAGCGCAGAGTTGGCAGTATTCGGTGGAACAGGCGATCGCGAGCGGTGCGCCACATATCAGCGTGTATCTACTTGAAGTGGATGAGGACTCGCGACTGGGACGAGAGATGCTGAAGCAGGGAAGTCGCTACAGTGCGGCGGCTGTACCTGATGAGGATCAGGCTGCGGAGTGGTATCAGCAGGCGTGCGACATGCTGCACGAGGCGGGCGTGCAGCAGTATGAGATCTCGAACTTCGCGCGACCCGGACACCGCTCCCGTCACAATCTGAAGTACTGGCAGCGTCAGCCCTACATAGGCTTTGGACTCGATGCTCACTCGATGCTTGTTGCCGGTCAAGAGGCGGTGAGATTTGCCAACACAAGCGATCTTGATCGATATCTTGGACAAGCACCCGAACCGAGTTCGTTTCAAATGTTTAGCTCCGGACAAAACGCGACGCATGCCGAAGTGGATGTTGTCGGGCGCAGCGAGGCCTTTGAGGAGTCACTCTTTCTCGGCTTGCGTTTGAATGAAGGGGTCGATCTCGACCAGTTGCGGAGAAAGTTTGGCGAAGGCTTGCTGCAGGAGACGATGCCTGCGTTGGTAGAGGTCCGCGATGCAGGTCTCCTGGAACTCCACTCCGACAGGATTCGGTTGACCTCGCAGGGGCGATTAGTCTCGAACGAAGTCTTCAGCCGGCTGTTGATTCCCAATGCCGCATAAACAAAACAACCATCACAGGAGAGAACGAAGACCATGATCGATCTGCGCAGCGACACCGTGACCCGCCCCACTGCAGCCATGCGCGAGGCAATGGCCTCCGCCGAGGTCGGCGACGATGTCTACAGTGAAGACCCAACCGTCAACCGCCTGGAGAAGGAGGCCGCAGAGGTCTTCGGTCGCGAGGCCGCCATCTTCGTACCGACGGGGACGATGGGAAATCAGATTGCGATCCGACTGCACACGCAGCATGGAAAGGAGGTCATCTGCGAGGCGCGATCCCACGTACTGGACTGGGAGATGGCGATGATGGCCGCATTCTCCGGCTGCTTGGCGCGGACGGTTGCAGCAGAGCGAGGCATTCTTACGTGGGACCACATCAAGCTCGCGATCGGAGCGAAGATCTACTACAGGGCTCAGACCGGCCTTATCACTCTGGAGAACACCCACAACATGGCCGGCGGTACGGTGACGCCGTTTTCGGTGCTCGAAGAAGTATGGGCAGGTGCTCGCGAAGTCGGCCTGCCAGTGCATCTCGATGGAGCGAGAGTGTTCAACGCTGCGACTGCGCTGGGAGTCAGTGTGGCGAAGTTGACCAGCGGATTCAACACTGTCATGTTCTGTCTTTCGAAGGGGTTGGGCGCTCCAGTCGGCTCGATGCTGCTCGGCAGCAGGAAAGCGATCGAAGAAGCGCGAATCTATCGCAAAGCGTTAGGTGGTGGGATGCGACAGGCGGGAGTTCTCGCTGCTGCAGGGCTCATCGCTTTACATGAGATGCCGAAGCGGCTGCAGGATGATCACGACAATGCTCGCCTCCTGGCGGACTCGGTTGCCGCAGAGCCCGGTAAGGCGGAGATCGATCTGGATGCGGTGCAGACCAACATTGTGATCTTCAAGCTGCGCGGCAAAGATCAGGTAAATGGCGGTGATGCTGTAGGCTTTGTTGCGGCCTTGAAGCAGAAAGGAGTGTTGGCCAGCGCCATTGGTCCTCACTCGGTGCGATTCGTGACGCACTACGATGTCGATCGCGTTGCCTGCACCAAGGCCGCTGCGATTGTCTCCGAGGAGTTGCGGGCGCTCTAGTGACTAACCCTGCTTTCCTTCGCAGCTTAGTCTCCACCGGCATTGATGGTGGGATTGGTCGCAAGGAAGACGCTCACCCAGGTGCCGTGCGACGCATCGCTCGTGTCACTGACGACGGTGATGGTCCCCCCGTGTTTGTTGATGATTCCACGGCTCACCCAAAGGCCGAGGCCAGTGCCATGTTCTCCTTTGGTCGTAAAAAAAGGCTGGAACAGATGTGGCTGTACATCATCTGGAATGCCTTCGCCATTGTCAGCGATCGTCACCGTTGCTCCAGCCTGCAGCTTCTGGCCATTTGCTTCGACGCTTGCGCTCCGTGGCGCGATGCTGATCTTCACCTTGCCACCAACGCCCGCTGCTTCGGCTGCATTGGTGATGAGATTCGTGAAGACCTGGCGCAGCTCTGCGGGAAAGGCACAGACTTCGATGGGTTCGGGCATCTCGGTTGTAATCGTGACACCCAGATCGCTCAGCCGTCTCTCCATCAGAAGGAGAATCTCCTCGAGCATCTCTTGGAGATCGACGACCACAGGAGCCTTCGATTCGCGATACAGCCCAAGCATGGCGCGGCTGATCTGCGTGACTCGCGTCAGCTCCTGCTCAGCCATATCCATGAAGTGGACGGACTCCTCCGGGGACGCCCCGTTGCGCATGAGATAAAGCAGATTCGAGACAGAATCGAGCGGATTGTGAATCTCGTGCGCGATGGTTGCTGCGAGACGACCCGCAACCGCTAGTTTCTCGTTCGCGATCAATGCTTCCTGCGTCTTGCGTTCCATCGTGATGTCGCGAAAGACAAGGACAATGCCGATCGTATTGCCGGCTTTATCGCGGATAGGCGCGCCGCTGTCGGAGATATCGAGTTCGGTGCCATCCTTGCGCAGAAGAATCGTGTGATGGTTTGCCATGCCGACGATCTTGTCCAGTCGCCTCACCTTTGCGACGGGCGTCTCTACCGGTTCACGCGTAGTCTCATTGACGATGCGGAAGATCTCTTCGAGTTGTCGTCCATTCGCCTCGGTCGGGCTCCAGCCCGTCAACTCCCTGGCCACGGGATTCATCATCTGGATGCGGCCTTCGGCGTCGCACGTGATCACACCGTCGCCGATCGATTCCAGAGTCGTCCGGAGTTGCTGCTCGGATTGATAGAGTTCTTCGGCGCGGCGACTAAGAATGTCCAGCGAACCCCGGTAGGCTGCGGAGACTGCATGCAGACGGCTTCGCGTAAAGAGGCCGATCAACATCCCCATCCCCAGGGCCAGCGCGAGCAACACCAACAGCAGGCTATGGACCTGACGATGCCAGAGTGCGATGCGCCGGGCTCGGCTGGCCTCAGCCTTCTGGATGATGTCGGTAAGGTCGTGGCGAACGTTGTCCATCAGCACCTTGCCGTGAAGGTTCAGATCCACGTCGTTGGTCTGTCCCCCTCCGCGAACGGTCGCAATGACGGGAAGCGCAAACGCATCCTGCCACGTCTGATGTTCATCCCGAAGATCTGCAATGTCATGCTTCTGGTCCGCGTCCGCGCCGGCCATGTTGTCGAGGGTTTGAATCTCGGTCTGCAGGTGGGACTCAGCCTCGTAAAACGGTTGCAAAAACCTTGTGTCGCCGGTGGTTTCGTATCCGCGCAGACCCGACTCCTCGTCGACAATCAACTTCGAGAGAAGGGTCGCCTGTGAGATTCTGGCATCAGACTCCTGAATCAGATTCACTGTGACGTTCGATCCCCGGATCTGAACGTAGAGCGCGCCAGCGACCACCAGCAGCGCCACCACAGGCAATACGAACACCTGCCTTAAAATGTTATTGAACTGACTTAGATTCACAGTCCTCTCATCTCGTACCTTGCTTTGAGGGGTCGGTCAACTGACGGGTTGCAGAAGGCTGCCTAGTTTTTCCAGAAGGACCGGCGCGCCCTCCCCCTTGGTCATATACAGATCGACGACAGCAGTCACCTCGGGAGCCAGCCCAATATAAGCCGAGAGCAAAAGGATGGGGACCTGGGGCTTGACCTGACGCATCTGGATGGCGATCTCGCCCCCGTGCATGCCGGGCATAGAATAGTCCAGCACAACTGCCTCCACCGGCTCGGCGGAGAAGATTGCGAGCCCGGTCGGTCCATCCGATGCGGTTAGCACTCGGTATCCAGCCCGTTCCAGCAGAATCTTCCGAACCTCGAGCCCGATTCGTTCGTCATCCACGCAAAGGACGAGATTGGAGTTTTGTTTCATGGAGTTCTGACCATCTACAATCCGTAGGATTACTCTAGAGTATACGAACGTACTCTTCATACGGTTTACTGTGGACGATTCATCGTACGTTAGCAATCCCCCGTCCGGGGTGCGCTAACCTGACGTTAATCAAGTCGCGAGTTGACAGGGGTTTACGAAGTGAGTCAGACGATTTTTGTTTTGGAAGATGATGCGGATATCTCCCGCCTGGTGCAGTACCACCTGGAGAGCGCAGGGTTTACGGTTCGCCCATATCTCGCTATCAATCAGATACTTGCCGACGCCGAACGGCAGCCGCCCGCACTTTTTCTGCTGGATATCATGGTTCCCGGTGGCGACGGCCTCGACCTGTGCCGGCGTCTCCGTCAGAACCCTACCCTCAGCGTGGTTCCGATCATCTTCCTGACCGCACGTGCGGCTGAGAATGACCGCGTCCACGGTCTGGAGATGGGCGCCGATGACTACATCACCAAACCCTTCGCCACCCGCGAGCTCGTAGCCAGAGTAAAGGCAGTTCTAAGGCGCTTCGAGCGGCCAAGTTCGCCTTCGGTGCTGAAGTTCGAGAACGTGGAGATTGACGCCAGTGCCATGCAGCTTCGTGTGAACGGCGAACTGGTAACGACGACGGCGACAGAGTTCCGGCTTCTGGACTATCTCGCCCGACATCCCGGACGAGTCTTTAGCCGCGATCATCTCCTGGACGCAGTCTGGGGCGATGCCCGCTTTGTCACGCCGCGTTCCGTCGATGTTTATGTCCGGCGTATTCGCGAAAAGATCGAAGCTGATGCCGAGACGCCGCGCTATCTCAAGACCATGCGCGGCGCAGGCTATCGATTCGAGATTCCGAAGGCGGCTCAGGCCTAGGCGAGGGGGCGACTCGTGAGGCGCAGCTTCTTTCTTTCAGTATTCTTTCGCATCGCGATCGCATTGGTACTCTGTGCGCTGGTCGGGCTCTCCTCGCTGCCGTACCGATGGATCATCGCCGGCCTGCTCGTCATCGCATGGGCCGGCATCAGCGCGCTCTTTCTGGCGCGTTCGGTTCGGCAGGACGTCACACTTCTGCAGAACTCGGCCGCGGCGGTTCCTGAGCGCCAGGTCGGAGAGATCAATCCCTCCTTCACCGACTTCGATGGACTGGCACGTGCCATTTCGGTCGCCTCCGATCACGTAAACCGCTCGCTCAACGAAGCCTCAGAGAGCCGCCACGAACTTGAGGCGATGATCGACAGTATGCAGGATGCAGTCGTCGCCGTCGATCCGGCAGGCCGCATTCAGTGGACCAATCAGCGGATGCAGAAGCTTATTCCGGGCGCCTCCTTCAGTAGCGCGATCCGTGTCGGCCACGCGCTGGTCCAGACGATTCGCGATCCGGAGATTCTGGACTGCGTTCGGACCGCACTCGAGCAGAGAGTCGTGAGCGATGGCCGTTCGACCTCACTTCTGCCCGGGCGCATCTTTGAAGTCAACGTCTCTCCGATGCCAGGTGGCGGAGCCGTAGCCGTCCTCCACGACATCACCCGCATCGAACAAGTCGAACGAACACAGCGCGACTTCGTAGCCAACGTCTCGCACGAGCTGCGTACTCCGCTGACCTCGATCACCGGTTATGTTGAAACTCTGCTCGACCATGAGGCTTCGCTCAGTCAACCGGCGCGAGAGTTTCTGAGCATCATCCTCAAGAACGCAACCCGCATGAACCGCCTGACCGAAGATCTCCTGGTCATGGCGCGGGTCGAATCCTCCGAGCAGGAGCTGCACCCAGCCCCCATCCCAGCCGACATTCTGGTGCGCGACGCCGTGCAGGCGATGAGTGGCCTCGTACAGGACACCGAATCGATCCTCGAGATCGGTGAAATCTCCACCGCCGAGGTCTTCGCCGACACCGACGCAATCCTCCAGGTGCTCAGCAATCTCATTGAGAATGGCATCAAGTACGGCCAGGCCAGGAACGCGCCCGTCTGCAGGGTGATCGTCTCCTCCCGCGATGTGTCGGACCCGATTGAGGCCGTCGAGTTCAGTGTTCGCGACTTTGGCCCCGGAATTGCCTCGGAACATCTCGGCCGCATCTTCGAGCGCTTCTACCGGGTCGATAAAGCCCGTTCCAGAGAGTCTGGAGGCACCGGGCTGGGACTCGCGATTGCACGACACATGGTGCAGACGCACGGCGGGTCGATTCGGGCAGAAAGCGAGCTCAACGCCGGCAGCAACTTTATCTTCACACTCCCCAAGGCCCAGAACTTGGTGGAATAATGCCGTTTTCACTACGATGTAACCTCTCCGTAACAATTCCCGCTCACACTCAATATTGAGATGTATTGACTGATTGATTTGGATCGATGCATTTAATCCTAGGGGGACGAGTGAAACTGAAAGTCATTGCAGCAGCCGTATTGGCGCTTGTAACTGTCGGAGCCAACGCACAGAACATCAACGGAGCCGGGGCGACCTTCCCCTATCCCATCTACTCCAAATGGTTCAGCGAATACAGCGCACTACACCCGGAAGTGAAGATCAACTACCAGTCCATCGGCTCCGGCGGCGGCATCCGTCAGGTCTCCGAAGGTACAGTGGACTTCGGCGCCAGCGATAGCCCTATGACCAACGATCAGCTTAGCGCGGCCAAGGTCAAGGTCATGCACATTCCTACCGTTCTGGGGGCCGTTGTTCCGGTGTACAACATTCCAGGCATCAACAAGGATCTGAACTTCTCAGGTGATGTAATTGCCGATATCTATCTCGGCAAGATCACGAAGTGGAACGATTCCCGCATCGCGAAAGACAACCCTGGCGCCAACCTGCCGGATAAGGCCATCCTTCCTGTTTACCGTTCGGACGGAAGCGGAACGACCTTTATCTTTACCGACTACCTCTCCAAAGTTTCGTCTGGCTGGAACTCCGGTCCTGGAAAGGGAGCCTCGATCAAGTGGCCTACTGGAATCGGGCAAAAGGGCAACGAAGGCGTCGCCGGAATGGTTCGTCAGTCTCCGTTCTCCTTCGGATATGTCGAGCTGATCTACGCCGAGACGAACAAGATGAGCTTCGGCGCGGTACGGAATGCCTCGGGCAAGTTCCTCAAGGCCTCCACCGGCGGAGTCACCGCTGCCGCCGCCGGCGCCGCCAAGACGATGCCCGCAGACTACCGCGTCTCCATCACCAACGCCCCTGGAGCGGACGCCTACCCGATCTCCAGCTTTACCTGGCTGTTGATCCCAACTCACTCCACCGATCCGAACAAGGCAAAGGCGCTGGCCGATTTTCTCGGCTGGATGCTGGACCATGGCGAAAGCGAAGCCGCTGCGCTGACCTATGCTCCGCTGCCCAAGCAAGTGCAGGATATGGTTCGCAAGAGCATCGCGACCGTAAAATAGCTACTCTGCCGCACGGGTTTCGCATCGAAGGCCGTGCGGCATCTTTTTTCTTCCCAGCTTCAGGATAGTAAGCTCGATACAATCGACCCGTAGAGTCAACCGTCAGGAAAAATAGGATTGTGTCTTCTACCCGTATGACTCCCGAAAGAGAATCAAGCTCTCCGTTGCCTGTGCCATCGCCCCTGCCACAGCTTCCTGTGGCATCTGCTGCCGATGCGACGCCAGCTCCGGTTGGTGCAGCCCTGTCTCCGATTCGAGACTTCCTCAGCAAGCGGGGAAGCGGCACCGTTGCTGATAATAGCTTCGCGACAGTCATGCTTCTATGCGCCTGCAGCATCTTCGCGATTGTTCTCTTCATCTTCGTCATCCTGGTCGTTCACTCCCGCTTGAGCCTCATCCAGTTCGGCTGGAAGTTCTTCACCCGTCAGGCGTGGGACCCGGTCTCGGGCGACTTCGGTGCACTGCCCTTCATCTATGGCACACTCGCCACGTCACTTCTCGCTCTGTGCATGGCAGTCCCTCTGGCACTCGGCGTAGCGATCTTCCTTACGGAACTGTGCCCGCGCGTGCTTCGTGCCCCGATCTCTTTCCTGACCGAGCTGCTCGCAGCCATCCCCAGCGTCGTCTATGGTCTTTGGGCGGTCTTCGTCCTTGTCCCGCTCATGCGTGATCTTATCGGCCCCTTCCTCTACAAGATCCTGGGCTGGACAGGATTCTTCGAAGGCACCAACTTCGGCGTCGGCCTTTTGACCGCCAGCATGATCCTCGCCATCATGATCCTTCCGATCATCTCTTCGCTGACCCGCGACATCATGAACGCAGTTCCCAACAGCCAGCGCGAAGCTGTACTTGCCCTGGGAGCCACGCGCTGGGAGATGATTCGCATCGGCGTTCTGCGCAACTCCCGCATCGGCATCGTCGGAGCGATCATGCTGGGCCTCGGACGCGCACTCGGAGAGACGATGGCTGTCACGATGGTCATTGGCAATCATCCCGATATCAGCAAGTCGCTCTTCGCTCCCGGCTACACGCTGGCCAGCGTTATCGCGAACGAGTTCTCCGAGGCCACCGGCGATCTTTACCTTAGCGCCCTCATCGAGATCGGCCTCGCGCTCTTCCTGGTCACCATTGTTGTGAACGCCATCGCACGGCTGATGGTGTGGGCGGTCACACGCAACGCACCGGCGCGGGTGAACTGACATGAGTACTCAACCCTTGAGCAACCAGCCCCGCCCCATGGACTTCGAATCCAAGTCCATGCGCAGGAATACAGCACTGCGCTCCGCCACGAACTACTTCGTCAGCGGTCTTTGCATCCTCGCGACCGTCCTGGTGATCCTCCCACTGATCGCGATCCTCTTTTACCTGATCTACAAAGGCGCCAGTTCGTTGAACCTTGCCTTCTTCACCCACATTCCTGCCCCTGTGGGTGAGGAGGGCGGAGGTATGGCCAACTCCATTGTTGGTTCGGGCATCGTCCTCTTCCTCGCGAGCCTGATGGGAATCCCGATCGGCATCGCGGCAGGCGTCTATCTGGCGGAGTTTGGGCGCGGCAAGACCCTCGCCACCGCAGTCCGCTTCACCGCCGACGTGCTCAATGGCGTTCCATCGATCGTCATGGGCATCTCGATCTATTCGCTGATCGTCGTCCAGCAAAAACACTTCTCCGCTCTCGCTGGCGGAGTAGCTCTCGCCATCATGATGGTCCCAACCATCACACGCACCACCGAAGAGATGCTGGCCACGGTGCCGCACGCCATTCGCGAGGCAGCTCTCGGCCTCGGCGTCCCCAAATGGAGAACAGCAATCTCGGTCAGCCTGCGCACGGCCTCGCCCGGCATCATCACCGGTTGCATGCTGGCATTTGCCCGCGTTGCCGGAGAGACCGCTCCGCTGCTCTTCACCGCCTTCGGAAATCAGTTCTGGAGCTTCAAACTCAGCGAACCTATCGCCGCCCTGCCGCTGCAGATCTACGTCTACGCCATCTCGCCGTATGACGAGTGGCATCGTCTGGCGTGGGCCGGCTCGCTCGTTCTTATCGTCTTAATCATGGTCTCGGTCACGCTCGTCCGCATCTTTGCCAACCGCGGCGTACTCAAGGGAGGAAGCTAGTGGGAGTCGGCATCTTAGTTGAGGATTTGAACGCGTGGTATGGAACAACCCACACCCTGCAGGACATCAACCTGCACATCCCTGCGAACCACGCCACCGCGCTCATCGGTCCTTCAGGCTGTGGCAAATCCACCTTCGTCCGCTGCCTCAACCGCATGCACGAAACCAACCCCATCGCACGCGCTACCGGCATCGTCAAGATGGGGGACATCGACATCTACAGCGATGCCTCGCCGGTAGAGATTCGCCGCCGTGTCGGAATGGTCTTCCAGCGCCCCAATCCCTTCCCGACCATGTCCATCTACGACAACGTCGTCAGCGGCCTCAAGCTCAACGGCTTCCGCAACCGCCGCATCCTCGACGAGACGGTCGAGCGTTCGCTCAAGCAGGCCGCGCTCTGGGAAGAGGTCAAGGACGACCTCAAGAAGAAATCAGGAGCCTCGCTTTCGGGAGGTCAGCAACAACGCATGTGCATCGCCCGCGCGCTCGCAGTCGATCCCGAGGTTCTCCTGATGGACGAGCCCGCCTCCGCGCTGGACCCCGTCTCCACCTCCAAGATCGAAGATCTCATCTTTCAGCTCAAGAGCCAGTACACCATCGTCATCGTGACGCACAACATGCAGCAAGCCGCCCGCGTTGCGGAGAACACCGGCTTTTTCCTCAACGGTAAGATGGTAGAGTTCGACTCCACCCATAAGATCTTCACGAATCCACGGGACAAGCGAACGGAAGACTACATCACCGGGAGATTCGGCTGATGCGCGTCAAATTTCATCAAAGTCTCGACGACTTGAAAGAAAAGCTGCTCGTCATGGCGGGCATGGCGGAGCAGGCCATTCAACGCTCTATCGAAGCCTATCGCACGCGCGATCTCTCCATCTGCGAACTTGTCTTCCGAGCCGAGCCTTCCATCAACCGCCTCGAACGCGAGATCGATCAAATGGCGCTAGACTTGCTGGCTATGGAACAGCCAATGGCCATCGACCTTCGCTTCATCCTCTCCGTGATCAGGATCAACGCCGATCTCGAACGCGTAGGCGACCAGGCGGTCAACATCGCCGTGCGCGTACGAGAGATGGGAGCCTTCGCCAACATCGATCTCCCCGTCGACATTCCTAAGCTCGCCTCGCTCTCTTCCGCAATGGTTCGCAAATCCCTTCAGGCCTTCATTGAAGGCGATGCCGAACTGGCCGAATCTGTTCTGCGACTCGACGATCAGGTCGACGAGATGAATGATGCAGCCTTTTACGCACTCAGTTCGCTCATCAAGGAGAAGCCCGAACTCACTCCGCAGTCACTCAACGCCCTGATCATCGCCCGCAACCTGGAACGCGTCGGCGACCACGCCACAAATATCGCGGAAGATGTCATCTTCTGGGTTCGTGGCGCCGATGTTCGTCACAACAGTTCGGTACTCTAAGTTTTGGCGGCAGGACACCCCACCTGCAGTTGATCTCAAAGAGACCTAAGCCTCCGAGCAGCATCCTACTCCCCGGAACGGCCTGTCAGTCTGTCTCAGGTTCCCACCAGACGAGCTTTGGCAACATCGGATAGTACAAGCCAACCCGCAGTCTTCCATTCGCTACGCGGCCCCTCATCATCCGGGCATACACTTTCATCTGCTCCGCGTACTTCATTCGCTCGTCGGCAAGAAACTCGGCAAGCCCTTCACGCCCGTGGTTTGCCGTCTTATAGTCGATGATCCAAAGATAATCAGCCCCGTTCTCCATCGGTTGTGCTCCGCTATAAAACACTCGATCCAATCGCACGCTGCTCGGCGCATCATTCCACGCACTCAGTGAGAGTTCGGTCGCCGCCTGCTTGTGCTGGCTCAGCACCCATCGTCCTTCGTCGTCCTGCAGCATGTTGGTGAGCGCAGTCTTCACCCGTGGGACAAGCCGCTCAACGACGACCGGATGTAGTCCATCTCTTCGCAGCACCGACGCAATTCTGGGCGTCCATCCCGCCACTTCGTGCAGCACGGCCTCGACCCTCGTACCATTTGCCAGCTTCTTCGCCAGCATCTCTAAGAAAGCATGGACGGCGTTGCCAAAGGCACGAGCCTCGAAGGAACCTTCAGGTCTTTCGAAGTGTGCAGGTCCTGGTGCAATCGCATCCTCACCGTAGGAGAGCTTACGGCTTGCTGAAAATCGTGATTCCGGCCTGAACTCCATTGGAAGTCGCTGAAGCATCGCTGGTTGTGCCGCTTCGTCGGCGCCTGCCGCAATCTCGCCGACGAAGCCCTCTTCTTCTTCGAACTTAGGAAACATCATGGGCATCTGAACGAGCCTCTCCGAAGCCGGCGCACCCCTCGTAAAGTGCCGCCCCGCCGCAGACCACGCGGTAGCCAGCAGACTCCCATACGGTCGTATGACTTCTCCCCTCACCGTTGCTTCGGGCGATGCGAACAGATGCAGCTCCTCCCGCGCTCTCGTGCACGCAACATAGAAGAGGCGCTTTCTCTCCGCGGCCTTCTTTGTTTTATCAATACCCCTCAACCAGAGATTCAGCGCCCTTGAACCCTCGCCGCGACCCGCGATCGGCGCAAGCATGATGTGCGCGGCTTCTGTATCGTCGGAATCGATCTCGCTCCACGTCAACAATCTTTCACGATCCGCAGGATCCTTCTTCTGAAGTCCCGGTACTATCACGACATCCCATTCCAGACCCTTCGACTTATGGATGGTCATCAAATCGACCGCCCAACCTCCACCCGCCGGTTGGGCAAACAATTTATCGAGTCGGCGCTTCAGCAGGCTCACATCAGTCGTACCGGTGTCCTCTTCCATCTCATCTAAAAGCTGCAGATACCTTCGTGCATTGGCCAGCTCTCCCGGCTTCAAATACGCGTCACCGCCTAACGACCGCCAGGTCCTCTCTATCCATTGGGCCACGCTCAAGCCCGGTCGCTTTTCCTCTGCCGCCTGCAACACAGGCCACACCCGCATCACCCTTGCGCGACTCTCTTCCTCCAGCAGGTCCAGCCTCTCTGCGATCACATCTCCCATGCATCTCTCTGCCCAGTCGGGATCATCCCCACCCGCCAGCACATGAAGATCGGCACGCCCAAGGCCGCACCACGGAGCACGCAGTACCGCGAGCCACGCCACGCGATCAGCCGGGTGCATCAGCGCTCTGGTCAATGCAAAGAGATCGAGAACCTCCTGCCTCTCGCCCAGTGCCTCTATATCCACCGCACGAAACGCAATCGCGCCCTTCGACTCATCCTTCAGCTCCGCAACGATATCAGCCAGCAGATTGCGGCTTCGCACCAGCACAGCCACCTTCCATGGCTCGCTCCGCCCCTGAGGCAACGGTCTTTCGCGCCAATGCTCGACGACCGCCCGCACCTTTTCAGCCTCCAACCTGGCGTGCCGCCGCTTCGCTCTCTTCGTCGCTTCAGTCGAAGTCTCCGAAGGCAGCACACGCGCATGCCACACAAGATTCAGCGAGCCACTTCGCGAAGGTCCGCGTACAGCCTGTGCCTCGACATACGGCACATCCTCGGGGTTCGTGGGACTCGTCTTTCGAGGAAACAGCAGCGAGAAATCATCGTTGAACGCTTCAACAAGAGTCCTCTGCGAACGGAAGTTTGCCGTCAACTGTAGTCTGCCAACGGGAAGGTCCCCAAGAAACTCCGTCTGCATCGTCTTCACAAACCGCTCCACTCGCGCCTGCCGGAACAGGTAGATCGACTGCTTCGGATCGCCGACGAGAAATACCGTCTGACCGTGTCCGTCCCATCTCTGTGTGAGCAGTTGAATCAGTTCGTATTGTCCCGTGGACGTGTCCTGCATCTCATCGACAAGCAGGTGCTGAAGACTCATTCCCAATGCCTTGTTCAAATCGGCGACGGCACCCTCCCGCTGCAGTGCGACCCGTGCCAGCAGTCCAAGTTCGGCAAAATCGCACTCTTCGCGCCGCGCAAACACCAGCTGCAGCTCAGCCAGCGCCCTGTTCAAAATTCGAAACAATGCCTTTGCCACGACCCACTGCTCCTGCGGGTACTGAACAGGCGGCAGGCTCCTCACTCTCTTAATTGCCTCCAGCACATCGTCGCGATCCCGCAGCTGCTGCACTAGAAGCTTCAACCGTTCGGCGTGATGTTTTTCAATTTGGAAACCTAGATGACTACGTGCTGCGCTTGCCCTCCACTTCGACTCCTGTGTTGTGAGGAGATGAATCAAGCCCCGCCAATGTTCGAGGTCTTCAGCGGTCTCCTGCGGCATATTGTGCAGCCCGGCGCACGTGGCAATCGGAGAAGGACTTCCTCGATAACCTCCCGCGTGCCCCATCTCACCCGCAAGCGAGGTCAGTTCCTGCAAAATATCCGCCGGAACGCTGAGCGACAATAGCGTTAATCCTTCACAGACCGCCTGCTCCAGCGCCAGCTCAAGCTTAGGCAATACCGTTTCATCCAAAAAAACATCATCCAGCTGTTGCGTCCCCAGCGGAACCAGCTCTCCCCACTGGTTACGCAGCGGCAGCATCTCCATCAACAGACGCTCACAGTCGCGAAGACTGCCATCCCGATGCAACAACACGGTGCACAGGGCAGCGTCCAGCTCCACATCGGCTCCGCCGAGTTGCATCAAGGTCTCTCGTGCCGCTTCGCGATACATCAACGTCGGATCTTCGACCGGAGTCTGTCGACCGCCAGCGCCTGAGAGAACCGGCAACAATCGTGCCACCTCACCGCAAACCGAATCGATCGTGCGAATATTCAATCTGCGTGGATGTTGCAGCAACTCCCATCCCAATAAAGCGTCGCGACGGAGCACCATCTCCGCCAACACACGTGTCACACGATCAAAGTCGGAGTCGCTCTTCAGTGGCTCGCTCCGGGAAGCGCTCTCCAGTTGATCAATGACACGCTCCCGCATCTCCGCCGTCGCCTTTACGGTGAACGTAATGGCCAGAACCTGGCTGGGATCTTCGACACTCTCATCGGCCAGCAGCTTCAGGTAGCGTTGTATCAGCAGACCGGTCTTGCCAGACCCCGCCGGCGCCTCGACGATCCACGATCGTCGAATGTCAAGAGCGCGCTCTCGCTCCTGCCAATCCGGTGGCCTTGTACTGCTCGTATCCATTGGAAGATCTGGAAGGTCGTCACTCTTTGGCACAACAAAAAGATCAGCCACGGCTCACCTCCGCCACAGAGCCGTCCTCCTGCTCGTCATCCTCCTCAAGCAACGACACGTTAAGCCGGCAAAAGATCCTCTGTCCGCAGTGAGCGCAGGTCCCCGGATACGTCTTTGGACTCACGCGCGCATCGCCTGAATAAAACTCCTCAGCCAGCCTCACCAGCACCTCTCTCCATCGCTCCACCTGCGCTTCAAGTGTTGCAGCTTCTTTCAGCCTGGTTGGCTTGGGCAGCACTCCGTCACTCGCAGCGTACCCCTGCAGACCACGGTCTTTACCAGCCTTGACGAGACCAAAGGCGACACCCTGCAGCTGGTCCGCTTGAGAGAGAATCGCGTACAGCGGAAGCTGAGGAGCGGTGGGCCTCTGCGTTAGCCAATCATTCGGCGAAGCCGATCCCGTCTTGTAGTCGATCAGCACCTCCCCACCTTCCACAACGTCGACCCGGTCCATGCGCACACTCAAACGCAGCGGGCCAACGCGGACATCCTTGAACTCTTTCTCGCTGAGCTTCACCTCAAACGGCAGTCTTCGCTCCAGCTCCAGCTCAAGCCATCCGGACAGAAGTCTGCGCAACCTCTCGCGCTGCACCTCGACATAAGCCTTGTCCCAGTCGGTCGCACTCGCTTCTGCTGTCTTCTTCAACGCCCTGGCGACACACCAGATTAGTGCCTCATCACGTTCCTCCATGGTCATCGAACGTAGATTGTCCTGCGTCTTCACCTCGTCCCAAAAAATCTCGAGCGCCTTGTGCAACGCCGTACCGCTCTCTCGCGCATCCATGCCAGGCTCAATCGACTCAAGCTCCGTCGCCCACAATCTCTTCTCTGCAAACGCACGAAAGCCGCACGCCGCCTGCAGCTCCAAAACTTTTGCGCCACCGCGAATCACTCTGTCTGGTGGCGCCTGAACTTGAGCAGCATCCGCAATATCTTCCAACTCGACAATGGTCCGCTGTGATTCAGACTCCACAAACTCCGCAGCCTTAACCGTCTCCAGGCCGATCCCGGTCAACAACGGCGAAGGCCTCTGGTTTCCCTCCGAAGATTCCTTCGCATAGCTGAACACAATGCTGCCCGCACTTGCCGCAATCCGTTCCGTGATCCTCTGCGCGCGTTCACTGTCGAGCGTCGGATCTGTTCCCGGCATCTCCAATTCACGTTGCAGATGCCAGGGCAGCAGGGAACTGCCAACAGCTGGCATCGGCCAGTCGAGCTCGCCCGCGTGCAAGAACCACACCGCATCAAACGTGCTTCCAGCAGCCTCCAGCGGACCCATCACCTGCACCGGCGCCTCTCGCGACTCAGGCGCAAACATAGTCAGGCGCGCAACTCTTTCGAGTGCTTCCAATGCTTGTGCATAGTCGACAGCTACGCCATCGAAGTCCAGCGTCGCGACTTCATCCAGAGCGCTCTCCCACTTCCGCTGCGTCTGAAATTCGACACTGGTGTCCCCGCCCCCTGAGCCCCACGCCGCCGTCATCAGGAACTCCCGCATCTTCTCCGCCCACTCTGCATGAGAGCGTTCATCGAGCCCCTGCAATCGGCCCGCAACCCGCTGCATCGCGCGCAATGTACCGAGCACTTGCGGAAACTTCGCCCTCCGTTTTGATCCATCCATCATCTCGACCAGTCCACGCAGCGAGATCTCCGGCCGCAGCACCCGCGCCTTACGCAGTTCAAAGGCATCGAACTCCGCACGTGCGCTCCGCTCTCCACTGCTCATCGCGAAATAAGGCGACAGCAGCAACGCACTCACCCTCTCCAGAGGCAACGGCTCGTTTGACCATCGCAGTAGATCGAAGGCGGCAGCAACCAGGGGGGTCTCCCGTAACGTCGAACCAAGCGAAAACTCATAAGGTCCGACGTGATCATCCGCGCGGATGTCTTCAAGCTCAGGAGCCAGCACCTCACGAAACACTCGGTCAATCTCTCTGCGCTCTTTCTCAAGCGCTGGCACGATCACAGCGATGGTTGCCCCCGTGTTCTCTTCGAGAAATCTCCGCACCCAGCGCGCCGCGAGAAACAGCTCCTCCTGACCATCGGCCGCCTCCACCAGGAACCGTCTCTGCGCTGGAAAATTCAGGCGTAGCTCCTCCACTTGTATTCCCGTCGAATGCAGCGCCTCTACCAATCGGCTTTGTGATGGAGTCATCTGATCGAATCCCACCAGCACGACCCTGTCCGCTATGACCCCGAAGAACCCGCTTCTCGCAGCCTCCCTTTCGACTTCCTCGCGAAGCGTGTCCTCCAGTTGGGCCTGTGCGACAAATCCCTCAGCCTCGCAAAGCCGTTCAAAGGTGCGCGCCCATCGTTGAAATGATCGTGTATCCGAGTTGCCGATCGCTGCCTGCAGGTTCAATCGCCCATCGTAGCTGCATACCAGCCGCCACGCGTCCGCCGCCATGGCCGCCAGCGTGTCCACAGTCCGCAAACTAGCGAGTTCATCGTCGGCCTCGAGAATGGTTCGCCAAACCACCTGCTCCTGCGAATGATTCAACATCATCGAGGTGACGTGGCCCTCCACCAACAACCGCTGCCACATGTTCGCAAGCCATGCATCCCATGACGTCACAGCTGCGGGTGACCAGCTTGCCAGACCCAAAGCGCGGTTGCGCCGATCCCACCCGCGTCGAATCGCCCGTGCTGCTCGCTGGTTGCCTGTTACAACGACTGAACCCTGCTCCAACGCCTCAGCAATCCCACCCGGCAGCAGCCCACGACCATCCATCCTTTGGTTATACGCCCAACGTCGCAGGAAAAGCAGACTCCGAAATCAGTCAGTGACCGCCAGCGCCCGAGGTGCAAACAAACTCATCGCGAGCAGTCCCAGAGCGGCCGCAAAGGGTAGGGCAAGCGCCAGTTGCAGCGATCCAGTCCGCGTAGAAATTACTCCCATCATCCACGGCAACGCCGCCGCCCCCAGCCCCGAAACCGCGACTACGATCCCCGCCTGCCGAGCCGTCGGCCGCTCCGCCATCAGTAGCGCAAAGGTGGCTGGAAAAAATGGCGCAAGACTGAGCCCGAGAAGCACAGCAAAGATCGCAATAGTCTCCGCGGAATGCGCCATCGCCAGGGCCGCCGTGAATCCGGCCGCCAGTGCAAGACTCCATCGCTGCGCTGTCTTCTCTCCCACGTGCAGCATCACTGCCGAAGCGCCCAGCCGCCCGAAGGTCAGCGCCATCCAAAGCAGTAGCGTCGTATACTCGCTGACCGCCAGCGTCTTATCCCCATAACGCAGTGCGAACGTCGTCAGCCACCCGCTCAAGCACGTCTCCAATCCACCGTAGAGCACAAGCAATCCAGCGAAGTACAGATAGACTCGCCCGCTCAATCCCGTCTGCGGCCCGGTTTGTAAGGGTGCAGCGTCGAAGCTTTCAGCACCCGAAACTTCTCCACGCGTCTGTATCCACAGCGCCAACAGGCCAATCGCAAACAGTCCAGCGAATCCTTCAAGCACTCCCCTCAAAGCAAAGTGCGGCAACAGCCATGCCGCCAGTAGCGCAGACAGCATCGCTCCCAGGCTGAACGAAAAATTCAACAGGGACAGAGCAGAGCCACGATGCGCCGTGAACCTGCGGCCAGCCAGAATGTTGATCGAAGTAATGATCTGCCCCAACCCAAATCCGCCCACAAACAAACCTATGCACCCCAGTCCCATCGACGGAGACATCGCAAAGCCTCCGAACCCCACCGTGCCTGCTACCAGGCCCGCCAGCAGACTCCACCTCAGCCTCTGCGACACCGTCACTCCGCCAAGAAACGCGCCACAGAACTTCGCCATCATCATCAGCCCGCTCTGCGAGTCCACCATCTCCCATTGCTTAGCCAGCAAAGGAAGAATCGGCCCCAGCAATGCCGTTCCAAGCCCGGCCAGCATCAGTCCAAAGTGCATCAGCCCCGGAGAAGGCGCCTCCTTCTTACTTCGCTCCATCAATCGCCCCCTGCGTAATCTCACTGTTCAGCCATTATCATTGACGCAGGAGTCTGCCCGTGCCCCGCAAGCCTTTATTTCTCCTCGCCTTTCTCGTTCTTCTCGCTGGCTGTCACCAGAACACATCATCCACCCCATCCAAGCCAGCTTCTGCCCCAAATACTTTCACCATTCGCGGCCAGGTCGTCTCAATCGATGCCACACACGTCACGCTCGATGGCGAGCAGGTTCCCGGCTTCATGGAGGCGATGACCATGGACTACAAACTCGTCGATCCCAGCGTCGTCAGCGAGCTCCACCCCGGCGACCGCATCACCGCCAAGATTCTTGCCGACAAGCAGGGCGACAACTATGCAAATGTCCGGCTCGAAGATATCGTCGTCATCGCCCAGGCCCGCCCCGACTACAAGCCTCCCATCGCCTATCACGTTCCGACCACAGGCGATCTCGTGCCCGACTTTAAACTCCTCAACCAGAGCGACCGCACGATTCACCTCAACCAGTTCAAGGGCAAGGTCGTGCTGATGACCTTCATCTATACCCGCTGCCAGCTCGCAGATTTCTGCCCCCGCATGAGCCACAACTTCGCCGACATCGACAAAGCGCTTGCCGCCGACCCAGCCCTCTACAAGCAGACCCATCTCATCAGCGTCAGCTTCGACCCAGCCTACGACACGCCAAAAGTTCTTCGCAGCTACGGCGGTGCGTACACCGGCAACTACACCAACGAAAAGTTTCTTCACTGGGACTTCGCTGCGCCTCCGGAAAAAGAGTTGTCCGCGATGACACAGTTTTTCAACGTAGGTGTCACCCCCGGCGACAGCAAATCTCTTACCCACTCTCTATCGACGGTCCTCATCGGCAAAGATGGCAAGATCATCGACTGGTACCCCACCAACGAGTGGAAGCCGGAAGATGTATTAGCTGCAATCAAAAAGAGTGCCGCATAACCTCCAGACAACAACTTGCCTCCAGACAACGAGGAATCAAAACCTCTCATCTGATTACCTGTGCAGAAGACGCACGGAGGTAGGATCAAAATGAAGATTAATAGACTCGCTATCCCAGCACTTGCTATTGCACTTACTGCTCCCGGTTTCGTGTTCGGTCAGCCATACACGCCGTCACCTCAGGGGTACGGACAGGGGCCCGGTGGCTGGGACGTCCCACCGCAGGAGTTCCGCGATATTCAGCGCCAGGGGTATCATGACGGCGTCGAGGGAGCGCGTAAGGACGTCGACAATCATCGTCGCCCCGGCGTAAATAATCGCGACGAGTACCGTCATCCCCATGTGCCCGCAAGTGCACGAGGCGACTATCGCGAAGGCTTTCGTCGCGGGTATGATGCTGCAATCGCGCATCTGATGAACGGTCCGAGATAACCGAAGTCTGGTCCTCGCACGATACACAGCCCGCAAAAATACCCGGCTTTCGAGCTGGGTATTTTTGTTGTCAAACGCTTCTACGAGCCTCTGCCAGACGGTCAGGCCTGCCATTCAAGTATCCTGATAGTGGTTCTACAAGGAGTCCCACTCATGGCAAAGCTCACTATCGCCTTTGGCATTCTGCTCATCTTGCTTGGCATCACCGGATATGTCACCACGGGCAGCGCTCACCCAACGGCCCTGATCCCGAGCGGCATCGGCATCTTCTTTGTCCTCTTTGGCGTCATGGCAAATACGGACGACTCCAAAAAGCGCATGCTCTGGATGCACATCTCCGTCACGGTAGCATTGCTCGTCTTTCTAGGAATGATTCCCTCCGCGATCGACACGCTCAAACTCTCTCGCGGCGCCACATTCCCTCACCCTATCGCCGTCGAAGAGAAGGGCGCGCTCTGTCTGTTCTGCCTGATCTACGTGCTCTTCTGTGTCCGTTCTTTCCTCTCTGCCCGTCGCGCTCGCCTCGCCTGACAGCGCCTCCAGCGTAAACTCAACTTATCTATGTCCTCCTCCTTCGGCCCATCCAATTTTGGCGGCGGTATGAAAGCCGTAGACCGTCCCTCCCGCGGCACCGGCAGAGCCACAACGGCCGACCTCACAGCCTCGCGTCCCAAGCCCAAACTCACCAAGGTAATGCCAGAGGTTTGGAAGCTGGTCAAGCCGCGCCGGTGGCTGCTCGCCGGCAGTTTTTTGTTGATGATCGTCAATCGTCTCTGCAGCTTCGCTCTGCCGGTCTCCTCGCGCTATCTCATCAACAACGTGATGTACAAGCATCAGCTAAACCTGCTGCCGTGGATCATTGGAACCGTTGCCACAGCCACCTTCCTCCAGGGAGTCACCTCTTACACTCTCACCCAACTCCTCTCCACAGCCGGCCAACGGCTCATCTCAGAGCTTCGCACCCGCGTTCAACAACACATCGGCCGCCTGCCTGTAGCCTTTTATGACGAGAACCGAACCGGCACCTTAGTCGCCCGCATCATGACCGACGTCGAAGGCGTCCGCAATCTGGTCGGCACAGGGTTGCTCGAGTTCGTCGGCGGAATTCTCACCGCAATCATCGCCTTCTGCATCCTGATTCGCATCAGCGGACGCATGACCCTGCTCACCGTCTGCATCCTGCTAGTCTTTGGCCTCATCCTGCAGAAGGCCTTCAAGACGATTCGCCCCATCTTCCGCGAGCGCTCCAAAATCAACGCCGAGGTCACTGGCCGTCTCACCGAATCGCTGGGCGGCGTGCGCGTCGTCAAGGGCTATCACGCCGAAGAGAGTGAAGCCCGTGTCTTTGCCCGCGGCGTAGAACGGCTCCTCAAGAATGTGATTAGCTCCATCACAGCGCAATCGCTTATGACCCTCTCCTCCACAATGGTGCTGGGAGTCGTCGGCGGTCTCATCATGTACCTCGGCGCGAAAGAGATCGCAGCCCACCGCCTCGATGTCGGCGGTTACGTGGAGTACACCATGCTGCTCGCCTTCATGGTGGCGCCCATCGTGCAGCTCGTCTCCATCGGCACCCAGCTTACTGAAGCCCTCGCAGGCCTCGACCGTACGACCGAGATCCTGAACGAACGCGAAGAAGACAGCGAGCCCAGCCGCAGCGTCGTCATCAATCCCATCCACGGCGACGTGGCCTTTCAAAACGTAACCTTCGCCTACGAGACCGACAAGCCAGTCCTCCACGGCATCAGCTTCGAATCCAAACCCGGCACCGTCACCGCACTCGTAGGTTCTTCTGGCTCCGGCAAGTCCACCATCATCTCGCTCATCTGCGGCTTCCACAACGCCGTCGGCGGCCAGGTTCTCATCGACGGCATCGATCTCGCGACCATCCGCCTCAGCAGCTACCGCCAGCAGCTCGGAGTCGTCCTGCAAGAGACCTTCCTCTTCGACGGCACCATCCGCGAGAACATCCTCTTCAGCCGCCCGCTGGCCACCGAAGAGCAGCTGATGGAAGCCAGTCGCATTGCCCGGGTCGACGAGTTCGCCGAGCGCTTTCCCGAGCAGTACGACACCATCGTCGGCGAACGCGGCGTCAAGCTCTCTGGCGGCCAGCGCCAGCGTATCTCCATCGCCCGCGCCATCCTTGCCGATCCGCGCATCCTCATCCTCGACGAAGCCACCAGTTCGCTCGACTCAGAGTCTGAAGCGCTCATTCAGAGCGGTCTCAACTTCCTCATGCAGGGCCGCACCACCTTCGTTATCGCGCACCGCCTCTCCACCATCCGCCGCGCCGACCAGATCCTCGTCATCGAGCAGGGAAGGATCGTCGAACGCGGAACTCACGATTCGCTCTACAAACTGCAAGGCCGCTACTACGACCTCTACACTCGCCAGCACGGCCTCGAAACAAATCTCTTTCTTGCACCAGGAGAAGGCGACAAGATCGAAGAGTCCGTTTCGACGCAGTCCTAGTGCTATCGCGTAAATAGACGCCTGGCTCTCCCAAACACGAACAACTCAAGACCTCGACGACCGGAGAAAAAGTGGAAGCAGCAAGAGTCGCAATGAACGTGCAGGAGCAGTTCGGCCAGATTGATATCTACGTCTTCGACCAGATTCTGCGAGGGAACATCACTCCCGATATGCGCGTCCTCGACGCTGGCTGCGGCTACGGCAGAAATCTCGTGCACCTTCTACGAGAGGGTTGCGAGATCTTCGCTATAGACGCAAATGCCGAGGGAGTGGCGCACGTGCGAGCGCTTGCAGCAGAACTAGCCCCAACCCTGCCGGCAAGCAACTTTCAGGTGGGAAAACTCGAACAAATAAATCTGCCAGATAACTTTGCAGACGTGGTGATCTGCAGCTCGGTGCTGCACTTCGCGCACAACGAATCTCATTTCCTCGCAATGCTCGAAGAGCTATGGCGAGTTCTGCGCCCAGGAGGTATGCTCTTCTGCCGATTGGGTTCTCGCATCGGCATGGACTTCAAGCAGGTGCGACCCCACATCTACCGGATCAACGACGGCTCGGATTGGTTCCTGGTCGACGAACTCATGCTGATGCAGTTGACGCAGCAGTTGGATGCCGTCCTGGTGGACCCTCTAAAAACAACAATCGTACAGGACCACCGGTGCATGACAACCTGGGTGCTGCGCAAACGCTCCAATCGACATAACGGACGAGACGGAGCCTAGTCCGCCGCTCCAAGTTCGGCTAGCAAGAATGCATAGTCGAACGCAATCTCTTTCAGATAGTCATATCGCCCCGAAGCGCCACCGTGCCCGGCATCCATGTTGATGTGCAGCAGCAGCGGAGCAGTATTCGTCTTCAGTGTGCGCAGTTTAGCCACATACTTCGCTGGCTCCCAGTACATCACCTGGGAGTCGTTCAGGCTCGTCTTCACCAGCATCGCCGGGTACTCCCCAGTCTTGAGGTTGTCATACGGCGAGTAAGACCGCATATACTCGAAGGCCTCCGCCTCGTTCGGGTTCCCCCACTCCTCATACTCCGCCACAGTCAGCGGCAAACTTGCGTCGAGCATCGTGTTCATCACGTCAACGAACGGAACGTGTGACAGAACTACCCGAAACAACTCTGGCCGCTCATTGACCACCGCACCCATCAACAAACCACCCGCGCTCCCACCCTCGATTCCAACCCGATCCCTGGCCCCGTACCCCTTCGCGATCAACTGCTCCGTCACCGCGATGAAGTCGCTGAACGTGTTGCGTTTCACCATCATCTTGCCGGCATCGTGCCACGAATCTCCCATCTCGCCACCACCACGAATGTGGGCATACGCGATCACCACACCTCGATCCAGCAGCGACAACCGCGACGAACTGAAACCGATCGGAAGCGGATATCCATAAGAGCCATACCCATAAACATAGACAGGATTAGTCGAGTTTCGAGTAAACGAGTCGCGTCGATAGACAACAGATACCGGAATCTTAACCCCGTCTGAAGCCTCAACCCAGACTCGCTCTGAAGCATAGCGAGCAGAATCGAAGTCCCCCGGAACCTCCTGCTGCTTCAAAAGCTGCGACGTACCCAGCCGCACGTCATACTCGTAGACCGAAGCAGGCGACACCAGCGACGTATAGCTATACCGAAGCTTCTCTGTTGCAAACTCTGGATTCATATTCGTCGCGGCAGCATAAACCGGCTCTGGAAATTCGATCTCTCGCGATCGGCCGAGCCCCTTCGCCATACCGAATTCGATGACCGTGAGGGTAGGAAGACCCAGTCTGCGCCGCGAACAAACGCAAAACGAATCGAAGACATCGAAGTCTTCAAGCGGCGCGTCTGCTTCTAACGGAATCAACTCCTCCCAGAAATCTCGCTCTGGTGTCTCCACTCTGGTCGTAACTACACGAAAGTTTTTGCCCGCATCGTTCGTTCGAATGTAAAACAAGCCCTTGCGATGATCGACCGAGTACTCCTGCTCATCGACGCGTGGCGCAATCATCCGAAATTCGCCTTCAGGCGTCTTCGCAGAGAGAAAGCGGCACTCGCTGGTTGTATGGCTCCCCGCCTCCATCAGCAGGTACTCGTTATCACGAGTCTTGCCCACTCCCAGATTGAAGCGTTCATCTTTCTCTTCGTAAATCAAAACATCGCTCTCTGAGGAGTCGCCCAGACGATGTCGGAAGAGACGATCATGCCGCTTCGTCATCTCATCCTCAGTCGTGTAGAGGAGTGTGTGCGAGTCTGCAGCCCAGGCGATCGATCCCACCCGTTCTGCGGTATCCGGTAAGTCCAAACCCGTCTTCAGGTCGCGAATATGCAGCGTGTACTGACGAAAGCCCGTGTTATCGGTGGAGTAGGCAAGCTTCGTATCATCCATACTTACCGTCAACGCGCCCAATGCCATAAACGGCTGGCCCTCTGCGAGTTGGTTCACATCCAGCAGAATCTCTTCCGGTTGCGACTCGTCATACGCTGCTCCCAAAGCCAATCGTCGGCAGTGAATCGGGTACTGCTTCCCCTCCACGGTACGGACATAGTAGAACCAGCCCCGATTTCGGTATGGAGCCGACACATCCGTCTCTTTGATGTGTGACAGCATCTCGTCGTACAGCTTTTTCTGCAGCCCTTCGGTCCCCGCCATCACCGAGAGCGTATAAGCGTTCTCCGCTTCAAGATGAGCCAACACCTCGGGCGAAGACTTATCCCTCATCCAGCGATAGTTATCTTCGAGTGTCTGTCCATGCAACGTTGTGGGCGTAGGTTCCTGGCGAGCCTGAGGTGGCTGGATGATGCTTTGCGTCATTAATTTGAAAGCTCCATTGACAGGATACAGCGTCATTCCCCTGCGAGAGGCAACCATAACCCGCCCGAAAACACCCAACACGACAGGACATCTGCGGCACGACCGAGACAGTCGTCCACCACTGGAGCACCATCATGAAACTAAATTCAGCTTGCAACCAAATCCCTCGAATCCTGATCCTGTGTGCAGCAACCTTCTCTCCCACATTTGTTCTGGCGCAGTCTGACCCCATGGCTCCACCAGCCTCACAGACGCAGCCCAACCGAGCGCAGCAAGTGCCTGCCTCTGCTACATCCATGCAGGACTCCGCCACAAACGCCGGAGACGTCGGCCAGACCATGAAGGACAAGATCTTCCTCCGCAAAGCCGCACAGGGAGGCATGGCCGAGGTCAAGCTTGGCCAGCTCGCGGCCCAGAAGGGAAGCAGCGACGATGTCAAAGCCTTTGGCCAGAAGATGGTCGACGACCACACCAGGCTCAACAACAATATGGCCCCGATCGCTGACTCCATGGGCGTGAGGCTGCCAACAAATCTGAACAAGGAAGATCAGGCCGAGTACGACAAACTCAACGGACTATCCGGCAACGACTTCGATATGGAGTACCTGTCCTTTATGGTGAAGGATCACCACAAGGACCTGCACGAGTTTCGCCAGGAGGCGGCAAGCACAACCGATCCGACCCTTCAGGCTGCGGTCAACAACGCGACGAAAGTAATTCATGAGCACAGTGTCATGGTCGATAAACTCGCCCGCGACAAAGGAGTCCCCATGCCCCAACGCGGTCCCAATAAATCAGCTAGCCCGACCTCGTAACGTCTGTTCTCCGGTTCAGGTGGTCGAGGGTGCCATGGGCGCCCTCTTTTTACGCAAGTAACCCAAATTGTTGTTCCACACCCATCAACGGCAGAAACCGTCAGGGGGTAGAATGGCCATCGATGAACTTTCTTTCGCGATGGCTGGCCGTCGTCCTCTTGATCTTCGCGCCGTCGCTCGTGGTGACTGCGGAGTCGGTGGCCACGCTCCCGGCGCCGACCGGCTATGTCAACGACTTTGCCGGCGTCCTGTCTCCTTCCACCAAATCCGGCCTCGAAAACCTCTGCACCCAGGTTGACCGTCAGGCCCATGCGCAAATCGCGGTCGTTACCGTCAAAACCCTCGATGGCGAACAGTCGATCGAAGAGTTTGCCACAGCGCTCGAAGACAAATGGAAGGTTGGCCCGAAGGGAACCGATCGTGGCGTTCTGATGATCTTCGTCATGACCCCGAGACGCGGCCGCATCGAAGTCGGCTATGGTCTCGAGGGCATCCTCAACGACGCCAAGGTAGGCGACATCGGCCGCTCAATGGTTCCTGCGGCCCAACAGGGGGACTACAACACCGCCATCCCGCTCGGGGTGACGCAGATCGCCCGAATCATCGCGACCGATGCCGGCGTCACTCTGAACCTCGCCCAGCCGGTTCATCAATACCACCGCCAGCAGGAACCCGTTCAACTGAGCCTCACAGAGGTCGTCATCGGTGGAGGAGTGATCCTGCTGATCCTCTTTTTCCTGGTCAAAACCGGTAACACTGGCCTCATCTTCTTCCTCTTGGGAAATCTGATGGGCGGCGGAGGCGGCGGTTTTGGCGGTGGCCGTGGACGCGATGACGACCGCGGAGGCGGCGGCTTTGGCGGCTTTGGAGGCGGAAGTTCAGGAGGCGGCGGTGCCAGCGGAGACTTTTGAAGACTTGAATATCACCAGGTTGCTGCAAAGATAGACAAAGAAATCCGGTTACAGTGATAAAGTACAGCCGGAGACACCACCTGTCGGGAACATCGAAACTTCAGACGAAGGGAATTGAGGAAACATGAAATCTTTATGGGTTGTGCTTGGTGTTGTAGCTCTTCTCATCGTCGTTCTGCTCTTTGTAGGAGGCAGCTACATCGGCGCGAAGAACACGCTGGTACAGAAGAATGAGGCTGTCAATCAGGCGTTCTCACAGGTCAACGTCGTACAGCAGCGCCGCCTTGACCTTATTCCGAATCTCGTCGCATCGGTGAAGGGCTATGTCGCCGAAGAATCAACAATTTTGACCAACATCGCCAACGCCCGCGCCGGTGTCCTCGCTGCAGGCAGCGACCACGCCGCCAACATCAACGCCAACGCCAAGCTGGACGTGGCCCTGGGCCCGTTCTTCCGTCTGCAGGAGCAGTATCCCAACCTGAAAGGTAACGAGCAGTTCACCCGTCTTACCGACGAGCTCGCCGGAACAGAAAATCGTATCGCGGTCGAACGTCAGCGGTACAACAAGACTCTTGAGGATTACAATGTTTACGTCCGGCAGTTTCCTCAAAGCATCTGGGCCAACATCGCTGGCTTTCATTACCGCGAAGAGTACTTCAAGGGCAACCCGGAGAACAGTGTGGCGCCGAAGGTCGACTTCTCAAAGTAGACGAAGCGAACTGACCTGGCCCAATAAAAAAGCCGTCGCATTTAGCGGCGGCTTTTTTATTGCGTGAAATTTGATTTACTTGGTGAACGAAGAGATCGCGGTCGCCTCATCGTCCTTGACGTCGAAGACGGTGTAGAGCTTGGTGATCTGCAGCAGGTCGTGAACCTTCTTCGTCAGGTTCAGCAGCTTCAACTCGCCGCCGCTGTTCTTGACGGTGGTAAAGGCGCTAACCAGCTCGCCGATGCCCGAGCTGTCGATGTAGCTGATGTCGCCGAGGTTGAGCAAAATCTTATTGGAACCCTTCGCCAGAACATCGCGCACGGCGTCGCGGATCGTCACACTGCCTTCGCCAAGGGTGATGCGTCCGCTGAGATCCAGAATGGTGATGCCATCCACCTGGCGAGTTTTTACTTTCATGCTCATGTCTAGTGTTCTCCTTAGGTCCCCGACTGCGCGGGTGTTCGATGCTTGATCAGTGTCAGTTCCGTGCCCGGATGTAACTGCCGAAAGTTTACCTCATCCATGAAAGCCTTGATGAGAAAGATACCGCGACCCGAGCCGCGGAGGATATTTTCCGGAGCCAGAGGATCGGGAATCTTGTCTGGATCGAGACCGGGGCCCTGGTCCGAGATTCGGATAATCAGCGAGTCAGAGGTTGTCTCGAACGACGCAACCACATGCTTGCTGGTGTCATACGAGTTCCCGTGCAGCACCGCATTCACAGCGGCTTCGCGCACCGCCATGGCAATGCCGGATACCGTGTCTTCCTCAAACCCCGCCTTTGTAGCGAATTGTTCTCCGATCTGCTCGATCTTATTGACGCTGTCGAGAGACGAGTCCAATGTGTAGCTGGCGCGCATAGTCGTTGAATCGGCCAAAGCAGTCCTTGTAGTGCTGGTATGCCAGTCGTCAACGTCAGACAACAGCGATGATGGCAGTTTGCTTGTGGATCTCTTGAATGTCAAGGTTACCCCGATCTTCCTCTGTAATTTCAGACTCTTTTTTTGTCCCGGGGGTTGACCAGACCGGCTCTTTCCTGCAACTTATCGCACTCAAGGTGGGCTAACATGCGATTACAGGTTATGTTTGAGAGCGCAAACCCGTTATGACCAGGCATGCCAATCAAAGGACCAGCGTCTCAGCCCTCATGGGATCGGCCGTTGCCGACGCCCGGGGAGGCACCTTGGGCCACGTGCGCGAGCTGGCCGTAGCGCCTTCGGTCGATGCGGCCCATATCCACGGCATCGTCCTCAAACTGGCCTCATCCAAGCGCACCGACAAGCCCTCCCTGGTCCTGATCTCCCAGCTCGAATTCGGTCCCGACGGCGCCATGCAACTCCGCGAGTCCGCCCAACCCACTCCACTGCCTGAAGATGAGAGGTTTCTTCTACTCGAGCGCGATCTCCTCGATCAGCAGATCATCGACGTGCACGGCCACAAGGTCGTCCGCGTAAACGACGTCGATCTGGTGTGGGAGAACATCCAGGACGATCTTCCCGACCTCTCGCTCCGCATCGCCGAGGTAGAGGTCGGCATGCGCGGAGCCGTCCGCCGCCTCCTCAAAGGCCTCCCGTCCACCTCGGTCGACCGTATCTCCTCCCGCTTCGGTGCCAGCGTCATCCCATGGGACTTCGTCGACCTCATCGACCGCGACCCCGCCCGCCGCGTCCGCCTCAAGATCGAGCAGGATCGCCTCTCCAAGATGCATCCCTCCGACATCGCGGACATCCTCGAAGAGCTGGCCCCCGCCGAGCGTCACGCTCTCTTTGTCTCGCTCGATGAGGAGGTTGCGGCCGAGGCCCTTGAGGAGGTCAAGCCGAAGATGCAGCAGTCGCTGATCGAGTCGCTCGACTCCGAGCAGATCGCAGGCATCGTCGAAGAGATGGACCCCGGCGCCGCCGCCGACCTCCTCTCCGAGCTCACCGACGAGCGCTCCGAAGCCATCCTCGAGGAGATGGACCCCGAGGAGCGCCAGGAGGTCGAAGACCTGCTCGAGTTCGCCGGCAACTCCGCCGCTGGCCGCATGACGACCGAGTACCTCGCCCTGCCGTCGTCAGCCCTCGCCGATCACGCAATCGCCGCATTGCGCGAATTCGAAGGCGATATCGACATGATCACCGACATCTACCTGCTCGACGAAGAGGAGAAGATTATCGCCCTGGTTCCGCTGGTCCAGCTCCTGCTCGCGGCGCCCGGCACGCCCCTGGCGGATCTGCCCCACAGCCATCTCGTCACCTGCAACGTGGATGCCAACGGCCGCAAGGTAGCCGAGCTCTTCGACAAGTACAACCTGCGCTCCCTGCCGGTCATCGACAACGAAAAGCATCTCGCCGGCGTCATTCACGCCGAACAGGTGATTGCCCTTTTGCGGGCGAGCCACTAGAACAGACATCGTGTCACAAAAGGAAACGCCGCATCGCATGAAGATCCTGTACGCCACCGGCCTCTCACCAAACGACACCTCCCTCTATCGCCTCTGGGCATTGGAGCGCCTCGGACACCAGGTCATTCCCTTCAACGTCTTCGACTACGAATCCAGAAATCCTGTCCTACGCAAGGTAAACCAGCGCCTCGTCATCGGACCTTCCGTAACACGGCTCAATACGGATCTGATCAAAATCGCAGAAGCAGAAAAACCAGACGTCCTCTGGACCGATAAGCTCCTCTACATACGGCCTCGAACGCTGGACCGAATGCGCGTCATGAGCATCGCGACGGTCAGCTACATGATCGACAACCCCTTCGGAACCCGCCAGGATCCAGGCTGGCGCATGTACATGAAGGACATCCCCCACTACGACCTCCACGTCGTCCAGCGCGACCAGAACATCCTCGACTACAAATCGCGTGGCGCGCGCGACGTCATCAAGATTCAGACCGCCTACGAACCCACGCTGCAGTTCCCGCCGCCGGAGGGCTGGTCCGACGCCGACAGAAACCGCGAGGTCTCCTTCATCGGCACCCCCTACGACGACCGCGCCCAAACCCTCACGCGGCTCTGGCGCGACTGCGGCTTTCCCGTCGTCATCTCCGGCAACCCCCGCCAGTGGGGCCGCGCCATGGAGCCCAGCGCCTACAAAGCCCTCTTCAACGGCGGCGAACTCTTTCGCGACGAGTACCGCGAAGGCATCTGGAGATCCAAAATCAACCTCAGCTTCATCACCCACTCCAACTGCGACGAGTTCGTGCACAAGAGCTTCGAGATCGCCGGTTGCGGAGGCTTCCTGCTCGCCGAGCGCTCCGACGGCCACATGCAGCGCTTCAAAGAAGACGAGGAGGCGGTATTCTTCACCGGATTCGAAGAGCTAGCCGCAAAGATTCGCCGCTACCTGCCCGACGAGGCATCGCGGAACCGCATCGCAGCAGCTGGCTGCATCCGCGCGGCACGCGACGGCTACTACAACGACCGGCAGGTCGAGCTCATCGTCGAGCGCGCCCAATCAATCATCGAAAAATTGAAGCCCTCTACCAAAACAGCGCACGCAGGCAGTCGGTGATTCACGATCTCCTCCACGAGTCGCCTGCCGTCCTCGCCGCGGACCTCTGCATCGTCGGCGCCGGAGCCGCAGGCATCACCCTCGCAGTAGAGTCCGCGCGAAGGGGCAAAAAAGTCCTCCTTCTCGAAGGCGGCGGCGCAACCCGCGAAGACTCCTCGCAGGCCCTCTACCACAGCGAGATCACCGGCCTCCCCCACCGTGGCATCCACACCGGACGCATCCGCGTAAAAGGAGGAACTACAGTCCGTTGGGGAGGCCAGATCCTCGAGCTCGACGCCCTCGACTTCACCCCCCGGCCCGGCGTCCCCGAAAGCGGTTGGCCATTCGCAAAGTCCACGTTGACCTCCTTCTACGAGCGCGCTCTCGCCCTCGAGGGGCTAGCCAAAGTCGAACGCAGCGACGCAGAGGTCTGGAAAGATCTCAACCTGCCCTTCACCCAGTTCGAAGATCTCGAAGCCTACCTCTCGCGCTGGTGTCCCGAACCAAACTTCGCCCGCCTCCATCACAAGACACTCAGGGAGCATCCCAACATTCACCTCTGGCTTCACGCCAGCGCAGTCGAGTTGATAACCGAAGGCACCGCCGCAACCGGCCTTCGCGCGAGCACCCTCACCGGCATCGAAGCCATCTTCCGTGCGCCCAGCTACATCTTCGCCCTCGGCGGAATCGAGAGCTCGCGCTTCTTCCTCCAGCCTCGCCCCGGCGGTCTACCCTGGAACCGCTCCGGCCTCCTCGGCCAGCACTTTCAGGATCACATCGACTGCAACGCCGCCGCCATCGAGCCGCTCGACCCGAAGCGCTTCCACGACACCTTCGATCCCATCTTCGCCCACGGCTTCAAATACCTCCCCAAACTCCGCCTCCTCCCGCGCGCACAGGCCGCCCACAGCACCCTCAACATCGGCTCCACCATGTCTTTCGAAGACACCGGCAAAGCTCGCGGCCAGGCGAAATCAACCATCCGGAACCTCATGCGCGGACGCTTCAGCGAGGTAACCCGCGACAACCTCCGCCACACCGCAAATCATCTCCCCATGCTCGTCCACCAGGGCTGGCGTTACAAGGTTCAACGCCGCGCCTACAGCCCACCCGAGGTCCGCATCTTCCTCCGCGTCCACTGCGAGCAGGAGCCAACCTCCCGCAGCAGCATCACCCTCACCGATCAGCGCGACCCCCTCGGCCTCCTCCGAATCCGCTTCGACTGGCAGATCTCCGAAAGGGAACTGGAGACTATCCGGCAGTATGTCCTCATAGCCCAGCGCGCCCTCGCCGGCGTAGCCCGCATCCTCCCCAACGAAGACCTCCTCTCCGGCAGCCCAAACTTCCTCACCCGCTGCGACGACAGCAACCACCACATGGGCGGCATGCGCATGTCCCCCTCCGACGCCACCGGCATCGTCGACACCGACCTCCGCCTCTACGGCCTCACCAACACCTACATCTGCAGCTCAGCCGTCTTCCCCAGCTCCGGCTTCTCCAACCCCACCCACACCGTCCTTGCCCTGGCCCTGCGCCTCAGCGATCATCTCAGCTAATCTCTTCAGGGAACAAAACGGAGGCCAATGGAGAAGATTGCACTCGGAGATACCGGTCGCACCACCACTCCCCTGGGCTTCGGCTGCTCCAGCCTGATGGGCGCGATGGGCCGCCGCGACTCCCTCGCCATCCTCGAATCCGCCTACGACGCCGGCATCCGCCACTTCGACGTCGCTCCCATGTACGGCTACGGCGAAGCCGAGAGCTGTCTCGGCGAGTTCCTCCAGCGCCATCGCGACCACGTCACCGTCACCACCAAGTACGGAATCCCCCCAACAAAAAAATCGCCGTTCCTATCGCTCGCCCGCCGCGTAGCCCGACCCATCCTCAAAGCCGTTCCCAGCGCGAAGCACCGTCTCGCGCAAGCCGCCAGTGCCGCCAAGCGCACCAGCGAGAGGGCCACCTTCACCCCGCAGCAAGCCAAAGCCTCCCTCGAACGCAGCCTCGCCGCCCTTCGCACCGATCACATCGACCTATGGCTGCTCCACGAAGTCTCAGCCGCCGACCTGCGCGACGAAGCCCTCCTAAGCTTTCTCGAAGAGCAGGTGCAGCAAGGAACCGTCGGCTCCTTCGGCATAGGCAGCAGCGCCGACAAGATCCCCACCCTCCTCGCCCAGCATCCCGCCTACTGCCGCACCCTCCAGTACGAGTGGTCCGTCCTGGACCCCGAAGTAGACCCTGAAATAAATCCAGAAGCAGACTCCGAAGCTGCGGCATCCCCAACATCGCCCTTCCGCATCCATCACCGCTCCCTTACCGAAAACTTCCGCTCACTGCATCGCACCCTATCCGAAGACAAACAGCTATGCCAACGTTGGTCCGCATCCACGAACATCGACCTCAGCAACCCCGAACAACTCGCCCACCTCATGCTAAAAGCCGCGCTAGTCATGAATCCCAGGAGCGTCATCCTCTTCTCCTCAAAAAATCCCATCCACATTCAAGCCAACGCGAAGATAGCCGAAGACCGCGCCCTGGAAGCCCCCGCAAGACAGCTCCACCACCTCGTACAGACCGATCGTAACCAGCTGTAGCCAGCATCGGCATGCCCAGCAGGTGCAAGCTGGATACCGCTCCAAAAGGACCGCCTCCTACCCCAACGCCCAAACATCAAGATGAGCTAACCTGATAAAGGCGAGCCGATAGGTTCCTCAAAACAGCACAAACTTCCACCCACACCTGTCCACACAAGGATCAGCAATGAGCCCCTGGCGCACCTGGAGAACCCGACTCATTCTCATCTTCGCCGTGCTCGGCCCCGGCTTCATCACGGCCAACGTGGACAACGACGCCGGCGGCATCCTCACCTACTCCGCAGCCGGCGCGCAGTTCGGCTACACGCTCCTCTGGACGATGCTCCCCATCACCCTCGCCCTCATCGTCGTGCAGGAGATGTGCGCCCGCATGGGCGTCGTCACCGGCAAAGGCCTCAGCGACCTCATCCGCGAAGAGTTCGGCCTCCGCATCACCTTCCTCATCATGATCCTGCTCATCGTGGTGAACTTCACCAACGTCGTCACCGAGTTCTCCGGCATCGCCGGCAGCATGCAGCTCTTCCACATCTCCAAATACGCCAGCGTCCCCGTCTGCGCCTTCATCGTCTGGATATTAGTGGTCAAAGGTGACTACAAGAGCGTCGAAAAGATCTTCCTCATCGCCAGCGTCTTCTACATCGCCTACATCATCACCGGTGTACTCAGCGGCCCCGACTGGCACCTCGCCCTCGTCGAAACCGTCAAGCTGCCCCCACGCAACGTCTGGTCCGACAAGGACTACGTCTACACCACCGTCGCCGTCATCGGCACCACCATCACCCCCTGGATGCAGTTCTACCTGCAATCCTCCATCGTCGAAAAAGGCGTCAGCGTTCGCCAGTACAAGGCCTCAAGGCTGGATGTCATCATCGGCTCCATCTTCACCGACATCGTCGCCTGGTTCATCGTCGTCGCCTGCGCCGCAACCCTCTACACCCACGGCATCCGCCACATCGCCGACCCCTCCGACGCCGCCGGAGCGATGAAGCCCCTGGCCGGTCAGTACGCCTTCATTCTCTTCGCGGCCGGCCTCTTCAACGCGTCCCTCTTCGCCGCCTCCATCCTGCCCCTCTCGACCGCCTACACCGTCTGCGAAGGCCTCGGCTTCGAGAGCGGTCTGGACAAGAGCTTCAGCGAAGCGAAGTTCTTCTACTGGCTCTACAGCGTGCTGCTCTTTGCCGGCGCTGCCATCGTCCTGATCCCGAACTTTCCACTTGTCAAATTCAGCATCCTCTCGCAGGTGCTCAACGGCGTTCTCCTACCCCTGGTTCTCGTCTTCATGCTGAATCTGATCAACAAGCACGACCTCATGGGCAAATACACCAACAAGCGCTGGTTCAACGTCATCGCCTGGACGACGGTCATCATCGTCACCTCGCTCTCACTCATCCTGGTCTGGAACACCCTCCACGGCTAGGCATCTCCCCGCGTTTTTTGTTGTCATTCCGAGCGAAGCCCAGGAATCTGCTTTCGTTTTTGTGGTTGTGATTCCACATCCTGAGCAGGACGGTTGCTCTTGTATTTGCTGTCGTCCTGAGCGCAGTGAAGGATCTCCGAAACACTACACCCACCCCTATCGCTCGAACCTTTTCACCCAAACACCGCTCAAAGCTGACAGCTCAGAGCGCTACAACAACTTCCCCTCAGACAGATCCCGAATCAACCCAAGATCAGCAGCCAGAAAATCGTATCCCGGCAGCTCTGTCAAAGGCGCCCACCGCATGTCGTTGAAGATCCGATTCTCCAGCGCACCATCGAACTCCCGCACCACGAAGAACTGAAGATCGATCGCGCCGCCATTGCGGTACTTGTGCCTCACCCGCGCCACCCGCCGCCCAATAATAGCCGTAATCCCCAACTCCTCATTCAGCTCGCGAGCCAGAGCACCCTCCGACGTCTCACCGGCTTCGATCTTCCCCCCAGGAAACTCCCACTTCAGGCTCATCGGCTGGTCCGGCTTTCGCTGGCAGATCAGCACCTCCAGCCCCCCCCCGCCTTCACCCGCATCCCCACGCAAAATCAACGCCGCCACCACCAATCGAAGCGGTTTTTGCACTGCGGTTTCAGCATGCTCTTCGAGTTTGCGAATCGGCTCTCTCACCTGACTACAGATTAGACGATATTCGCAGTCCAAAAGCTTCTATTCACTTTACTTAGGCCGGACGCACCGCCGCCGGATAGTAAACCGGCCAGCCCTCCTGCGCGCTCCGCTCCACCAAAGCCGCGCTCGGGTTCACCGGAAACGCCCGCTTCGCAATCGCCAGCATCGCCGCGTCATGGACCGAGTTTCCAAACACCGCATCGGGTGCCGTCACCCCGGCCCGCTTGAGCGATGCAACCTTACCCTCATCCGTCGGGACATCCAGAATCACGTCCGTCATCACGCCGTCCTTCACCTGCACCCGCGCCGCCAGCGCCCGTTCCGCCGGAATGCCAAACCGCTTGACTCCCTCTTCAATGACCCAGTTATTGGTCGAACTGACCGCCCAGATCTCCACGCCCTTCGCGCGAAGTTCCCCCACCAGCTCCCTCATCTCGGCAAAGATATTCGGCTCAATCTGGCTGGCAAAGAAGTTCTTCGCCGCCCGCCGCATCTCGTCCTCGCGCAGGCGCTGGTACATCTGCACCATCTCCCCGCAGATGGCCACCTCAGAGACCTCGCCCTTCAGGTATCCCCTATATCGCGAGTCGATCCAGTCCGTCATCTCACGCGAGACCAGCCCCGTCTCGATCGTCCACTTCATAAACGAAGACCCGGCATCCCCCGACCACAGCGTCCCGTCGCAATCAAAGACTGCAACCGAGGGAGAGAGCGAAGCAACAGCCGAATGAAACTCCGAGGTACTCAGGCGACTCACTGAAACAACATGGCTCACAATCTATCTCTACTTTTCTGCGCATCTCGCGCGCGCGTTCAACGACAAATTCGACTTGAAGATTGTCATCATTTTACTACCGTCTGCTCAGCGAAACCCGTCTTGTCCCGCTTCGCTAACTCGATTTACATCTGGTTTTAATCTGCTTTTTTTGATGCGCGAATCTCAAGTCGCGACCAACGGGAGCGCCATCCGAAGGGGTATACCCGTCACGAAGTGACCGCACTCCGCGCAGGAGGCCCGTCCGGCAGGACATCCGCACCAAAATTCGACTAGATCGGCGGCAACCCTTCCACCACACTCACCCCATCCGGTGGAACAAAAACAAAGTCCGCATCCTTCACAGGCACATTCTCCTGCATCCCGGTAAACGCGAACTCCGTGACCGCCCCATCCACCTCTTCCAGCTTCATTCGCTCAATCGCCCCGCCCGCAGTCACCCAAAGAGACAGCAGCTTTACCCTCTGCGCCATCCCCTTCGGCACACCCGAGATCCGAAAACCCGCCCCATCCGCCACCACAGCCAGGCTATCCAGCTCCTTCTTCAGCTGCGTATGCCCCAGCAGAAATCGCAACGGCGACCGCAGATCATCCAACTGCTTCGCTGGCACCCGCGTAGCCTGAGCATCGCCCGGCGTATAAAACCACGCAAACTTCCCATCCAGCACAAACACCTTGCCCACCGGAGCAGCATAACTCCACCGCATCCGCCCCGGCTTCTTCAGCAGCAGCGTGCCCTCTTCCGTGCGGTTCATCCCCATCCCCGCGTAGCTCTCGGTGTAATGAGCGCGCAGGGAACTGAGATGGTTGTAGTGATCATCCACCTTACGCACCAACGCGTCGTTCTCCTGCGCAACCAGCAGCGGAGCGCAGCAAAACGACGCGAACAGCAGAGCCTTAGCCAGCATTACTGAATGGGCTGTGTGCAGTTGGTTCCACCCGCCGGGTCGTAGCGGATCGTATTGTTCTCATCCGTGCAGAAGCCGCGATCACCGGTCTTTCCAATCGAGTTCGGAACCGCCGTAATCTCAAACGAGGTATACATATCCTGATTGTTTACCGTCACCTTCGTGCAATTGGTGATGGCGAACGTATACCCGGCCTTCTGCCCGCTCGCCAGATCCGGCGTAATCAGTTGTGCCGACTGCGACGTAGGCGCGCCCGACTTCGGATCCCCACCCAGCGTAGCCAGAGAGCACGAAAATCCATTCGCCGGATAAGCCGAGTTGTACTGCAGCTCCGCCTGCCCAATCGTCCGCAGCGACTGCACTGCCGACGTCTCCTGCGCCTGCTTCCTCAGCTTCAACAGCTGCGGCACCGCAAGCGTCATCAGGATCAGCATCACCGACATCACAATCAGCAGTTCGATCAGCGTAAATCCATCTTCGTTCGGTCGTCCCTCGAGCCCTGCGCGCAATCGGTCCCGTACATTCATTGTCTTTATCAATCCTCGGCAATTCTGTATCTCTACCACCGAACAAATCTATCAGCAGCGAGACCTAGCAGGCCAAATCTTCCCGCTCGATCTTCATCGTCCCAAGATTTCCCAGCAGCGTCAACGCCATCGTCTCCGGCTTGAACAGCTCCTGCGCCAGCTCCTGCACGTCGACCGTGGATACCGCTTCGATCTCGTGCATAATCTCATCCACGCCGGAAAATCTGCCGAAGTACATCTGCTGCCGCGCCAGATTCGCCATCCTGCTGCCCGAGCTCTCCAGCCCAATCACCATATTGCTCTTCAGCTGATCCTTGGCCCGCTTCAACTCCACCTCGCTGACCGTCTCTTCCTTCAGACGCCGCAACTCCTGCAGGGTAAGCTGCAACACCTCCTGCGTCTTGTCCACCGAGGTCCCCGCATACACGCACAGCGAGCCCGTATCCCGAAACGGGTTCATCTCCGAGTAGATCGAATACGCCAGCCCCCGATCCTCGCGAATCGTCTGGAACAGCCGCGAGCTCATCCCGCCGCCCAGCATCGTATTCATCAGGTACACCACATACCGCCGCGAATCGTTCACCGGAGGCGCCGGCATCCCCAGACACAGCTGCACCTGCTCCAGAGACTTCTTCCTCTTCAGCGTAATGTGCGGCGTAGCCCTCGGCGCCGCCACCTTCTCCGGAACGCTGTCCCCGCTGGCCGCCAGTGAGCCGAACTCCCGCTCCACCTGGCCCACAAAAGCATCATGCTCCAGGTTTCCCGCCGCCGAAAACACCATATTCCGCGGAGTAAACTGCCCCGCATAAAAGTTCAGCAGAGTCTGCTGATCGAAGCTCGAAACCGTCTTCGCCGTCCCCAGGATTGGCCTTCCCAGCGCATCGCCCTTCCAGAAGTTCTGCGTCCACACCTCGTGCACCAGATAGTCGGGGTTATCCTCGTCCATCTTGATCTCTTCCAGAATCACGCCCTTCTCCCGCTCCACATCCTCCGGCGCAAACGTCGGGTGCAGCACCAGGTCCGACAGCACATCCAGCGCCGGCGCCACATTCTCATCCAGCACCTTGATGTTGAAGCAGACCGTCTCCTTCCCCGTAAACGCGTCCAGATTGCCCCCGATCGTATCCACCTCCCGGGCAATCTGCTGCGCCGACCGCGAGGTCGTACCCTTGAACACCATATGTTCGACGAAGTGCGAGACCCCGTTCACCCCAGCCGTCTCGTCCCGCGAACCAGAGCCCACCCAGGCTCCCATCGAGACGCTCCGCACGTGCGGCATGCTCTCGGTCAGCACCAACAGGCCATTCGACAACACAGTCTTCCTGATGTTGCGCGTGGCAGTCTTCGTAATTGCGGCATCATCTACTAGCGTTACAGACATGAGACTCCTTCAGACTCCATTGTTTCACAGCGCCACCTGCGCCATCTTTTGTACCTATCGGAGTAGACTTATATAGATGCTCCAGCACGTCATCACGATCTTCGATTCAAAGTAACATACCTAATAAGCATAATAAAATGAATGAAATAATAAACTTATCTAATCCGATAGTTGAGGCACAACCTCTCTTCGGCGCCTCCCTCCAGGAGCTGACCGGTCTGATGGAGAACCTCGGTCAGCCCCCCTACCGGGCACGTCAGCTTTATGAGGCCCTCTACGCCCAGCGCACCCCCTCGCTCGACCAGATCACCACACTCCCGGCAACCCTACGCACCACCCTGAGCTCCGCAGGCTACACCGTAGGTCTGCCAGAACTCCTCCAGACCGCCCGCTCCATCGACGGCACCGAGCGCTACCTCGTCCGCATGGCCGACGGCGAGACCGTCGAGACCGTCTGGATGCCCGGAGGCGACGGAGGCGAGCGCGGCGACGGAACCCAGGCCGCCGAAGAAGAAGAGCACCCCACCCACGATGACGACGACTACAAGCGCGCCACCATCTGCATCTCCAGCCAGGTAGGCTGCGCCGTCAACTGCCAGTTCTGCCTCACCGCCAAGCTGGGCATCCGCCGCAACCTAACCCCAGGCGAGATAGCCGGCCAGGTAGCCGCCGTCCTCAACCGTCACAAGGTCGAAGTAGGCCGCGACAGAATCAATTTGGTCTTCATGGGCATGGGCGAACCCTTCCTGAACTACGCCGCCTTCATGGACGCCGTCCGTCTCCTCACCGGCCCCATGAGCATCCCCGAGTCCCGCATGACCGTCAGCACCTCCGGCATACTCCCCGGCATTCAGCAGTTCGCCAGCGAGACCATCCGCCCCAAGCTGGCCGTCAGCCTCAACGCCTCCAACGACGTCGTCCGCGAGTCCATCATGCCCATCACCCGCAAGTGGAACATCGCCGCGCTCCTCGAAGCCATCTCCGCCGTCCCGCTGCGCCCCCGTGAGCGCGTCACCTTCGAGTACGTCCTCCTCGGAGGCATCAACGACCAGCGCCAGCACGCCGACGAGCTCATCGCGCTCTTGAAGAATCTCCGCGCCAAATCTCAGGCAAAGATCAACCTGATCGTCTGGAACTCAGGCCCCGACATGCCCTTCCACGAGCCGACCCCGCAGGACGTAGGTATCTTCCAAAAGCGCCTCCGCGACGGCGGCATCCCGGCCTTCATTCGCAAGCCCCGCGGCCGCGACATCTACGCCGCCTGCGGCCAACTCAAGCGAACCCTCGAGTCCCCGCCTCCCACGCCCCTCGTCGAGATCGCTCTCTAACAGATCCCAACATTGCGCCTAAGATAGGATGTAGAACCTGAGATGGGATGTAGACCATCCGCCCGTACAGTTCCGCCTTTATTGTTCCCACCCCACCCTCAAAACTCGTCATCTCGACCGAAGCTGTTCACAGTCTCATCGTGAACAGCGCAGTGGAGAGACCCCCGTATTTCGCCTTTTGGCTGCGGCCTGCCTATAGGTATAACTTCAAGAAACGGAATTTTATGTACGCTAACGATTCGGGGGCAGTGCCACAAATGCGAGATAATGCTTCGTCATGGCTGGTAGAGAAAGAAACGATTTGGAAGAGGCAGGATGGTATAGGGTAAATCCCGGCAAATACCGTCATGACTGCAATGCGATAGTGCTGAAGAACGGGAATGCGTGGCTAGCGATGACCGCAGCCGGAAAACTAATTTCGAAGCACAGGACAGCGGCGTTGGCAGCTGGCCGTCTTGAAGACCGTGATCCCGACTTCTGGAGCATAGGCGGCCTCGGAGCATACGGCCAGTGCGGTGGCCTTTCGTTCAGGCGCGCAGAGTTCGACCGTGAATGCAAGATCTATGGCTTTGTCTTTCACTTGCCGAAACGCAGTGACTTCCCAAGATTTTTAACTCCAATCTTCAAGAGTCATATGTTTGGGCAAGCGCTTTGCGTGAAATGCGCATCCCCAATGACCAGTCTTAGCTTCCGCTCTCTGTCTGTAGTGAATTCCTATAGGAAATCTCGGGCCGATGCAGAGGATTTCATCGCCTGTGAATGCGGCAATCCCGTTTGGGTTTTGCACTCCTCACGCTATTTGCAAGCTGAGGGTCGGATGTATATTTACGAGCGATTACAACGTCGCAGGAAGAGCCTTTCGTTAGCGGGCGGGAAACATACTGTCGCGGAGACCCGCCAGATACTTACACTCCAAAGGAATCGTTGCATCTATTGCAATGTTCAGTTTTCCAATGAAGTGAAATGGACCAAAGATCATCTGCTGGCGGCGAATTATGGGGGTTCGAACTGGGCGCTCAATCTTGTATTGGCGTGCAAATCATGTAATTCCCGCAGAGGAGACATCCCGTTCCGGACCTACTGCAAACTCCTCGGCCGTATCCAGAACCAACGGATAATGATGCATCTCAAGCGCAGGGTGAGGGCGATAGACTTCGATAGCTTAGCCGACGGTGCCTTCAGTTCCTTTCATACCGGCCTTGAGCTCCACGACCCAAAGCATAGTCGACTCAAAATGATCTTGAGAGACTCTGCAACAGCTCGTCGCAACGCCAAAACCAACAAGCTCCTGCCACGCAGTGGATCACTCATCTAGAAATGATTTGCAGCCCGATTGGTGTCAGCTCAACAAACATAATTAGTGGCTACGCCGCGCTGAATCTAGCTGTCAACCCCCAAAACGCCCAAACTCCTTGCCAGCCAAGCACATACACCTGGCGCATGAGTTTCCCTCCACTCGCTATACTGGATACAGAAGGAAGTGATGCCCCGGCCAAAAGCCGGGGCATCTCATTTCAACCATTAAGCAAGGAGAAGTCCAGACCTAAACCATTATCTTCGAAGACTTTGCACACATTAAGTACGGGGAGGGGGTACCTACCCCACACCCGAAACCGCCACCGGACGCTCCATCCCCAGCTCCAGCAGCCGCTCCGCCAAAAGGTCATAGTCATGCCGCAACACATCGCCCTCATGGACAAAGTTGCCCATCACCGGCTCCACCCCCAGCGCCCGAACGCGCTCCAGGTCCGCCACGATCGGCTGTTGCCCCTCACGCGCATACTGTTCCAGCCGCGCCGCCGAGATATCCCCCGTATTGATCAGCGCATAGTCGAAGATTGGAACCTTGACCCCACCCGCATGCTGCATGATCTTCTCGATATGCTGAGAGGCTGTCAGCCCCAGCGACTCGTTGGCCTGCGTCATCAGATTGCACACAAACACCTTGGTAGCCCGCGACGCCGACAGCGCCTCCGGGATGCCGCGAACCAGCATGTTCGTGATCAGCGAAGTGTAAAGCGACCCCGGCCCCAGAGTGATCAGGTCAGCATTTGCAATAGCCTCCAGCGTCTGCGGCAGAGGATCGGCAGTCTCCGGCTCCAGCCGCAGCTCCACGATGCTGCGCTTACTGGCCGTAATATTGGTCTCCCCCCGCACCAGCGAGCCATCGTCCATATCCGCCGCCAAGGTCACGTTCGTATTCGTAGCAGGGAAGATCTTCCCCCGCGCGGCCAGAATCTGCGAGGACATCTGCACCGCCTGGGCAAAGTCTCCCGTGATGTGCGAGAGCGCGGCCACAAAGAGGTTGCCGAAGCTATGCCCCTCCAGCTCGCCATGCTCGAAGCGATACTGAAACAGCCGCGACAGAAGATGCTCATCCTCCGAGAGCGCGACCATGCAGTTCCGGATGTCCCCCGGCGGAAGCATCTTGAAGTCCTCGCGCAGACGCCCCGACGAGCCGCCATCGTCGGTCACCGTCACCACCGCCGAAAGCTCCCGAATAATGCAGTGCGACTCAGGGCAGGGCGGCGTAGGAGCCCGTTCGACCCGCGCAGACTCTCCCAGCCGAATCCCTCTCCTCCGGTCCGGAGTCACCACGTACCGCTTCAGCCCCCGCAGCAGCGTCGACAACCCCGTGCCGCCGCCAATGGCAACCACGCGCAGGTCTTTCTCTTTCGATTCGGTCAGCTTCCGCAACGACATGCGCAGGTTCTCCTACACCAGCCTAAACGAAGCGCAGTAGACCTGGAGCAAGTTCGTAGTTATGCTTCGGGATACAGCAGCTCCGTAAAGCGCGGATCGTCGGCCATATCCTGAAAGTCCGAGTCTGCCCGCGCCTGGATTCTGTTCCGTGGATTCTGTCGGATCGCCTCGGTCAGATGCTCCAGGCAGTGATGCGAGTCCCCCGTCATGCTCGCCAGCACCGCCAGACCGTAGAAGGCATAATCCGCCTTCTCGTTCTCCTTCAGGATCAGGTGGAAGTGCTCCCGCGCATCTTCGTAGTGTCCGTCGTTCAGCAGAGAGATGGCGTAGTCATATTGTTCTTCGCAGTTGGAAAAGGCATTCTTTCCCTTGGTCATCTGCTGCGCGCAAGCCGTCGAGTACATGCGGACCCGGTCGCTCAGTTCGCCCGCCCCGGCGGCCAGCATCTTGTCGAACGCCGCGTGCGCCTTGTCGTACTTCCCCTCCTGCATCAGCCGCAGCGCAACTTCATAGTGAGCCACCAACTGCGCGCGCGCATTGTCGTTTGTCTGAGGAATGGTTCCAGCGAGTGTGCGTGGAGCACGCTTTGTTGCAGTAGGTACAGTTGCAGTCTTTGTCTGAGCCATCGTCATTCCTGTCGCCTAAGGCGTTTCTGAGCTCTCCCATTCTAACGGGTGCTCATTTGGTTTGTTCTCGTGTCGGTTTTATACGCAGACCTGGCCGTAAGGTCAACCCCACCTCAGTGCAGTGCAACTGAAGCCCGTCTCTATCGTGCGAGTCTCGATCACACTGCAACGGTTATCCCCGCCCATACACCGCCGGGTTCAACTCAGGGTCGTTATACATCTTCATCTGTCGATAGAGCTTAAACCGTCGCCTGCCCGCCAGCACCTCGCTCCACAGCACATCCAGGCAGCCTGCCAGATCCTCGCGCTGCTCCACCAGCAGCGCCAGCCGCCCCACATTGCGCGAGCGATGCTCCTCGGTCGCGCTCCCCCTGTGCGCCTCCTCCCGCGTGTGGTAAATCTTCAACGCCAGAATGGAGAGTCGATCAATCATCAGCCCCGGCGTCTCCGAGTGCAGGGGAGCCACCGGATCCTGCTCCAGCCGCTCCATCAGCCACAGATCCATCTTCTCTACCAGATCGTTCCGGCGCTGGTTTAACGCATCGATCGCATGCTTCACCCGCACGATCTCCGCATCAGGCACCCCAGGAACCCGCGCCTTATCCTCCTCATGCCAGAGCTCGAAGTTAGCCCGGTGCTGCGCCATCGCCAGCGCCATCAAGCCATCAGCTCCCGTTTCGAACGCCACCTCGTTCTCAGTCTCATGCAGGGCCGCTGTCATCTCGTCCTGCATCCGGATTATCAAAAGTGCATCGAGCATAGGCCTCCTCCCAACCAAAGACTTTACCAGTAGTAGCGGTCAGGGTCGTAACCACTCGAAGGCACTGCAACAGCTTAAGCCAGAAGTTTATTCAGTGTCGTCTTCGAGGACGATCGCATAATCCTCATCGCCCAGGGTGCCTTCAATCCTGTTCAGCCATCCCAGCGAACGGCTCACCGGCCACACCGTCCAAGCCGCCGGAATCGCCCCAGACTCGAACTCGCAAACCAGAACGATCTTCGATTCGCCGCTCGGAAGCTTGGCAAGCTGTGACTGCGGAATATCTTGACGATAGATCTCAGCGCCGCTCTCATCCTTCACCCCGACATACCAGAACTCGGGATCGTCGAGCGCAGCAGCAGGCAGTGCCGCGCGATCAAACGTGATCCGCACCATCCACGGAAATATCTGTCCGGCCCAGTCGGCAGCAGCCTCGGGATTCGGTGGCTCCCCACCCCGCACCGTGTAATCCTGAGCCTTTCGCAGGTTGAACGAAAGTCCCGCATAAGCCTCATACTCCTCAAGGCTCCGCGCCGATCCCAATCCATAGCTCTCCACAGGCTGTCCCGCAAGCAGCCGTAGAACCTTCTCCTTGCTGCGCAAGTCCAGTTCATGCCACACGAGACCGGCCTTGTCCTCAGTATGCTCAGTGTGATCGCCCCAGTGCTTAGGCGCGGTCGACCTGCCGTAGTCATGCCAGACGATCGTCTCCTGCGGATGAAACAGGTCATATCCGCTGGTGAAGGCGCGCAGCGTCATCGCCGTCTCCTCCCCCAGAAAATACAACTCAGGATCGTATCCAATCTCTTCCACAAAAGTGCCCTGCGCAAACATAAATCCCGCCGAAAGAAATCGCGCCCGTCGCGGCTTCGTCAGGTTCTGCCAATCCGCTATCGCTAGAGGCTTCATATGCGGAATACCATCCTCGGTGAATCCCTGAAAGACCATCTGCAGCGGCCCATCCACCAACACCTCGTCGCCACCAGGCGTAAACGGCGAGGCATACGTGCTCAAGATCGGCTTAGCGCTCCCTGTCTGCCCCATCTCGTCGAGCAGCTTCGCATCCCAATCCCAAGCAAACCGGCAGTGCGAGTCCACCTGCAAAAACCAGTCCTCGCCCCGCCACAGCTTCATCACCTCGGAGCGCGCCCAGCAGGCCCCCTTACTCTCCCGCCAGTCAACAGCAAGTATTCTGAAGCAGTCGTCATTGCGAAAGGGAAGCGTATCTTTTTTGGGATCGTGTTGCCAACAAATCCCAAAGCGCAGCCGTTCAGGCTGGCGAGCCTTCGCGATGCAGTCTTCCATCGTAGGAACCAGCTGCGGATCGCGATACGTAGCGATCGAGACAAAAATCAAGTGATTCGCTTCGTTCAAACCCACGTACCTCGCCCCCACATTCCTAGCCCGATCAGGCTAACAGGCTCCTCCTGCCCCTTTCGTCCTATTTGCGGTAACTCCCGGAACCAAGCAGACTAGACAGAGACAATGGCAACCTCCCCAAAACGGGTCCTGATCTACCGCCTCGGCAGCCTCGGCGACACCCTCATCGCACTCCCCGCCCTGCACCTCGTAGCCCGCGCCTTCCCGCAGGCCGAACGCCGCATCCTCACCAACTTCCCCGTCAATGTCAAAGCCCCGCCCGCCGCCGCCATCCTAGAAAACAGCGGCCTCGTCCACGGCTACTTTCGCTACGTCGTCGGTATGCGCAGCCCACGCGAGCTAATCTCTCTCTGGTGGCAGCTCCTCCTCTGGCGCCCGGAAGTTTTGGTCTATATGGGATCCGCCCGCGGAGTAGAGTCAGCGCGCCGCGACGAAAAGTTCTTCCGTCTCTGCGGAATAAAGCGACTCATCGGCGTCCCCCTCACCGACGACATGCAGCAGAACCGCTGGGAGAAACTCACCCAGGCTCTCGAACCAGAGGGAGCGCGCCTCACCCGCAATCTCGCCGAGTTGGGAGACGCTCAACTCGACAACGCCGCAAGCTGGGACCTCCGCCTCACCTCCGACGAGCACGCCCGCGCCAAACAAGCTCTCGCCCCTGCCGCAGCCCTGCCCGTCATAGCGGTCAGCGTAGGAACCAAAGTTCAATCGAAGGACTGGGGCCGGGAAAACTGGCGTGCACTCCTGCAACACCTTGCTGCCCTCTACACCGACCACGCTCTGGCCCTCTGCGGAGCCCTCGAAGAGGCCGAAGCCAGTAACTTCGCAGCCGACGGCTGGAAGCAAAACTCCTCGAAACCCGTCATCAATCTCTGCGGCATCCTTACTCCGCGCGAGAGCGCCGCCGTCTTCGCCCAGTCTCAAATGTTCATCGGTCACGACAGCGGCCCCATGCACCTCGCCGCAGCCGTTCAAACCCCGTGCGTCGCCATCTTTGCCGCCCGCAACAAGCCTCGCGTCTGGTTCCCCTACGGCAAGCAGCATCGCGTCGTCTACCACCAGACCGACTGCTGGGGCTGCGGCCTCGAAACCTGCATCGTCGAAAGAAAGAAGTGCCTCACCTCCATCACGGTCGACGAGGTGATCACCGAGGTTCGCGCCATCCTCGATTAGCCGAGAACACTCACCTTCGCTCAAAGATGCGATGATGTTCGCGGGAGATCTTTTTCGTTCATGCTGCCCGAACTTCATTCGATCCTGAACCTGCTTGAGGGCGGCTTCAGTCAACTCAAAGTGCTCGTCATTGGCGACATCATGCTCGACCGCTACATCCACGGCGAGGTCGAGCGCATCTCCCCCGAGGCCCCGGTCCCAGTCATCCGCCACGCCCAGCGTTACGAGCGCGCAGGCGGAGCGGCCAACGTAGCCATGAACCTCGCCGGCCTCGGCTGTCAGACCTTCCTCGCGGGCCTCTGGGGCAGTGACTCCGAGCAGGCAGAACTAGCAGCTATCCTCGAACGCGCCAGCATCAACACCGCCGGAGTCGTCTCAAGCTCGCTCCCCACCATCTCGAAGACCCGGATCGTCGGCCGCATGCAGCAGCTTCTCCGCCTAGACATCGAGAGCCGAGACCCGGTCCCAGCGATCGAAGCGCAACGCCTTCAGGAGCGCGCCACCGAGCTCGTCGCAAAGGTCCACGCCGTCATCCTCTCCGACTACGCCAAAGGGGCCCTCACCCGTTCTCTTTGCGAGTCCGTCATCCGTGCCGCACGCAACGCAGGCATCCCCGTCTTCGCCGACCCCAAAACCCCCGACTTTAGCAAATACTCTGGCGCGACCACCGTCTGTCCCAATCTAGGCGAACTCTCCGCAGCCACCGGCATCCCCTCTCACCACACCGACGAACTCCTCGCCGCAGCCCAGGCCCTGGTCACAGAACACGACTTCAAATTCCTCACCGTCACCATGAGCGAGAAGGGAATCACAGTCCTCAGGCCACCATCAGAAGGCAACCCAGGCATCTATCACTCACCCGCACGCGCCCGCGAGGTCTTCGATGTCTCAGGAGCAGGCGATACCGTCATCGCAACCCTCGCTGCTGGAGTCGCAGGCGGCTTACAAATCGAAACCGCAGTCGACCTCGCCAACCTCGCCGCAGGAATCGTAGTCAGTAAGGTAGGCACCGTACCCATCGCAGCGCACGAGCTCGTCGCGGCCCTCACTCCCAGCTCCGGGCTCACCGCCGGTGAAAAGATCCTCGACCTCGACCGCCTCAAACTCCGCGTAGCCGAGTGGCGCTCCTCCGGCGAGACCATCGTCTTCACCAACGGCTGCTTCGACCTCCTCCACGTCGGCCACATCACCCTGCTCGAAGATTGCCGCCGCTTTGGTTCCAAGCTCGTCCTGGGCCTCAACGCGGACGCCTCGGTCTGCCGCCTCAAAGGCCCAACCCGCCCCATCGTCTCGGAACGAGAACGCGCCCGCGTCATGGCTGCTCTCGCCGCAGTAGACGCCGTGGTTCTCTTCGAAGAAGACACACCCCTCGAACTCATCCGCACACTGCGGCCCAACGTACTGGTCAAAGGCGGCGACTACACCATCGAAACCGTGGTCGGTCACGAAGATGTGATCGCCTACGGAGGACGAGTCGAGATCGTCCCCACCGTAGAAGGCTTCTCGACCACCAACCTCGTAAAAAAGCTCACGGCAAATCCAACCCCGAGCGAGGAGATTAAGAAGTGATCATCGTCACCGGCGGAGCAGGCTTCATCGGCAGCAACCTCATCCACCAGCTCAACCGCGCAGGCGAACGCAACATCCTGCTGGTGGACAACTTCGCTCCCGCCCCCAACCTCACCGGCCCGAAGTTCCTCAACCTCGCCGGAGCCGAATATGCCGATTACATGGACAAGCGCGAGTTCCGCGCCGCACTCAAAGCCGGCGACTTTGAGAACACCAGAATCCGCGCCATCCTCCATCAGGGCGCCTGTTCGAACACCCTTGAAGACGACGGCCGCTACATGATGGACAACAACTTCACCTACTCCAAAGAGTTGTTGCACTTTGTACTCGACCGTAGGATTCCCCTGGTCTACGCCTCAACCGCCGCTGTCTACGGAGCCAGCACCAACTTCACCGAACTCCCCGCCAACGAGCGCCCACTCAACGTCTACGGCTACTCGAAGCTCGTCTTCGACAACTACGTCCGCCGCCATCTTCACGATATGAAGTGCACCGTCGTCGGCCTCCGCTACTTCAACGTCTACGGCCCGCGCGAACAGCACAAAGGCCGCATGGCCAGCGTCATCCACCACTTCACCCGCCAGCTCAAAGACACCGGCGCCATCCGCATGTTCGAGGGCTCAGGCGGCTACGCCGACGGCGAACAGCGCCGCGACTTCGTCTTCGTCAAAGACCTCGCCCGCATCAACATGTTCTTCGCCGGCCTCCTCCCCGAAAGTCCCAAAAAGTCCATCCACGCCGTCGTCAACGCTGGCACCGGCGAAGCCCGCACCTTCAAGGCCGTCGCCCAGGCGCTCATGCGGGTTCACGGCCAGGGCAACATCGAATACATCCCATTCCCGGGTGACCTGAAGAACCGCTACCAGCACTACACCCAGGCCGACATCTCAGGTCTCCGCGCCGCCGGATACACCGCGCCCTTCACCACGCTTGAGGACGGCGTAAAACAAACCTTCGCCGAGGAGCCCGCGTCATCGTAGTTCTGTTCCTTCGCAAAAACAGGTGTACTCTAACCAAGCCTGAAATCTTGGAGTGGTAGCCAATCTGTTCTTAACTACAGGGAGCCAGTGTGACTGAGACGCAACGAATGCCCACGATTCTCTGCATCAGCACCTACGAAAAAGGCCAGCCTTTTCTCAAAGAGGCCGCACGTCTCGGCGCCAGCGTTCTCCTGCTCACCGTCGAAAAACTCGAGCACGCCGACTGGCCCCGCGCGTCCCTCACCAAACTCGTCACCATGCCGGAGAAGCTCACCCCCGACCAGGTCTTAAACACAGTCACCTATCTCGCACGCACCAACCCCATCGACCGCATCGTCGCGTTAGACGAGTTTGACCTCGAAGTAGCCGCCCTGCTCCGCGAACATATGCGCCTCTCCGGAATGGGCGAATCACTCACCCGAAACTTCCGCGACAAGCTCGCCATGCGCGTAAGCGCCAAACAAAAAGGAGTCCCCGTCCCCGAGTTCACCGGAGTCTTCAACCACGACGATCTCCGCACGTTCCTCCATAACGTCCCCGGACCATGGCTGCTAAAACCCCGCACCAACGCCTCCGCCATCGGCATCCGCAAGATCGAGTCCCCAGACGCCCTATGGCCCGTTCTCGACGAACTAGCCGACCTTCAGTCGCACTACGTCCTTGAGCGCTTCGTCCCCGGCGAGATCTTTCACATGGAAGGCGTCACCTGGAACGGCAATATACTCTTCGGCGCACCTTACAAGTACGGCAAGCCGCCCATGCAGACGATGCATCAGGGAGGCATCTTCAGCACACGAGCCATCGACAGGGAATCGAACGACGCCGTCGCTCTGAGCACAATTCATAAACAGGTGATCGAATCCCTCGGCCTCGTCTCCGGCGTCACCCACACCGAGTTCATCAAATCGCAAGCCGACGGCAGCTTCTACTTCCTCGAAACCGCAGCTCGCGTCGGTGGCGCCCACATTGCCGATGTCGTCCAGTTCGCCTCAGGCATCAATCCCTGGGTCGAGTGGGCCAGAATAGAAGTAGCCACACTCCTCAAAATGGAGTACACGCTGCCGAATCTAAACAACCAATACGCGGGCAGCGTTATCTGCCTCGCGCGGCAGGATCATCCCGACACCAGCAGCTACGATGCGCCCGAGATCGTTCACCGTCTCAATCGTCATCATCACGCCGGTCTCATCCTCCGCGCCGACTCTGCCGAACGCATCGAAGATCTCATCGGCCAATACACCAACCGCTTCCTCGAGGACTTCTGCGCCGTCGTGCCCCCTCCAGATAAACCAACAGCGTAAGCCTTAGCGCGAATCCCCCTCGGAACGTCTCCGCAAAAAGTAGATTCGAGAAGGGACGCACTCCAGATGAGCCCGTATTATGGCCTCCGCATCGCCCACGCGCTTAGCTGCTCCGGTGTTTCGATCTGCCCCGTCAACAGCTTGTCGAAGAGCTCACGCGTTCTTATCGATTCAAACGGCTCGTCAATGTGTGCAGGCGTTGTCTGCCCAGGAAGCTTCACAATGTAGGCAGGTCTATCGTCAAATGTGACATTGTCCGAAGCAATACGCTCCTCTTCTGTCCATTCCCGGCTCTTCCCCCAGCCCATATGAACTCGCCACGAGTGATCTCCCATAATCACCAAAGCGGAATTATTCCACGTTCCGTTCTCTTCTAACTCATGCCGAACATGCGCCAGGTAGACATCGCAGAGGGCAAGGTTGTCGATGTAAGTTGGATGAGATACCGCAAAGCTACCGGTGTGCCGGTTGTAGATCCCACCTGGATGCGGGATCGGCATGTGCAACAAAACGAAGTTGGCCGAGGGTTCTCTGAGCAGTATGTCGCCCGCTGCTATAAGCTCCTGGTAGTCCTGCTGGTGGAAGCTAACCTCGGTGGAAGTGGCCTCCTGAGGCGCTAGTAGACGTGCCATCCTCGCCAGATTTACAAAATGACGCACTATTGGCTGGTAACTGTTCCAACCGATGCTTTGCGCTGGATACATAGCGCCGGGCAAATCTATATGGTTTGTCCAGAAGCAGCTGTCAAGAACCTCTGGCAGAATGCGGCAATACGGGTTATACCAACCCGCGATCGCCGTGCTGTAGCCTGCATCGAGCGCATCCTGAAAGATCGTCTTGTGAGGGTCCAGGGTCCCCCAGGTTCTCGAGGATCGGTCATGCACCTCAAGAGGCCAACCCGCAACAGAGGTACGCACGTCATCGTATTGTCGTCCTGTCATCAGAGACGGGAGGACCTGCTCGGTATACAGACCGCTAGGTACAACGTGGGTGAAAACTGTCGCCGTACTCGCGAGTTCCGTAAAGGCAGGCAACTTTAGGCCTTGGTAAGGATGTTCGTAGACTTGTCGATAAGAGAGTTCATCCAGGACAATCCAGATGAGTCGAGTGGAGCGATCAGAGGAAAGCCTACCTTCCGCCCGCTGGTGCAAGGGGCGAAGGGAGTTCAGGTGACGTGCCTGCCATGAAAACAAAACCCCTTGTCCAATTATGACAACCCCGCTCAGCGCTACAAATCCAAACATCGTCACAGCTACTCTCATGGTGCGACCCAGAATTGGCTGAACGCGAGAACTCCAGGCCACTGATGCCAGCCAGATCATGCAAACCACAATGGCAAAAACCCTATTGACTGCGACTGGCACAGGGTGTCCGTGAAAGAGGTACCAGTCTTTTATCACGATCCAACCCAATGCAATGCCAACTAAGCTCCAAAGCCAGGAGTTGTATCGCGGGTGGTTGCGTCCCCATAAAAATAGAAGAGAGAAGACCAGCCATACTCCCGCAAAGTTCAGCAACACCGGTACGGCCACCGCACTGACAGGTCCCACCAAATGATAGAACTCGGTATGCAAAGGGGAGGCTAGTGGTTCTAGCAGGGGAAGCAGGGCGATAGTGCTTGCGCCGAAGGCGGTCGTAACCGGGTGTCTCAGCAACTTACGTGGCCCCTTCTACCAAAAAGACGAGATCGAGCGCTATTGCACCTTGATCTCCCATCATCTGGCGTAGACATCCCGCGACCAGTTGGCGCGAGCCTCACCGCTGGAAGATCTCCCCTGTCCGGCCGAAACGATTTCTTAATCTCGACCATTTAGAAAGTGGTATAGATAGCTGATTATGGAATAGTTATGGTGAGAGCGCTGGGGCTCGAACCCAGGACCAACGCCTTAAAAGGGCGATGCTCTACCAACTGAGCTACGCTCTCAGACCACACTACCAAGTTAGCACATTTAGACAGGGGAATATTGCCTTCAACCAGCGCCACCGCAAGCTTTTACCCTCTTTCCCCCTTTCACCGGCAGGAAAGCCGAAGAAGACTCCCCGCTCAAGTGACGCCTGGATACGCCACGAGCAGGTTCTTTCAGGATCAAACCCAAAAAGTTCCATTCCGGAAGCCTGTTTTCACCCCAAATTCAGCTGCGATTGATGCGAAAACCCGCGCCCCCATTGCATTCTCACACTTAAGTCGCACGACGGTTTCATTGACTTGGGGTACTACCCACAGTAGCCTCAGGCTATTGCATTGGAACGGGTGCAACCACCTATTTTGAACTGGCAGCGAACCGGCGCAGTTCAAACTGAAAGAAACCGCTTCACCAAACTCACAGGACCAAGAGCTATGGACTCTCGCGGCACAGACAAGACCACCGACAAGGTCGAAGATCTCGCAGTAACGGAAACACCTGAAGACGTTGCTGTACTTTATTCCTGGGCAAATCTTCATGGAGCCAAGTATCGCGACTTCTCAGCATCGCGTCGTGAGTATCGTGCGCAGCTCAGACATCGCGCCGCCGAGCAGGTGCGGGAGCAGGCGCTCCTGGCTCAGGCTGAGGCCGAAGACGCCGCCGCAACCGCCGATGCCGCCGCACGCAACGCATCGAAGGTCGCACTCGATCCCTACTCCGAAGACTCCGACTCCCACAGACGGCGTGCGTTGCGCGAAGCAGAAGAAGCCGCTCGAACCGCTGCAGCCGAACGTCTCGAAGCCGCTCGCCGGGCCGAAGTCGCCGCCGTCGCCGAAGCTGCCGCCCGCCGCGAAGAACGTGAGATTGCAGAGGCCCACGCCTCCGCCCAGCGACAGGCCGCTCGCTATGCCGACTCGGAGATTCGTCGCAGAGCCTCCGAAGACGCTCCAGAGCTGCCCGGCCGGACCTCGGACCCCTACACTCCTCATGCTCAAACCCCAACCCAGGCGCACCCCCAGCCAAACCATCAACCGGCTACCGAAGCCGCACTCCACCAACCGGCCGGTTCTCCACAGGAATCGCCCTTGAGCAACGATCCAATCCAGCCCAGCGATCCAGTCCAGTCCAGCGATCCAATCCAACCCGAGCAGCGTGTCTACGTTAAGCAGAATATGACCCCACGCCGCCCCCAGGGCTACCGCCCAGATGAAGCCTCCGGTGTCCGCCAGATTTATCGCGGCCCCGACGACTCTCAAGCCGAGTACACTACTCCTGATCCAATCAGACATTTAATTCCTACGCAAAACCGAGCTGCGCCTGCACCTCTTTTATCCCAGGATATGAAGCCCACCTCCGAACAGCCCGCACCGCCGCCTCCACCGTCCTCAAACGAAGGTGCGGCCCCGCTGCTGGGTCAACGCCGCACCGATCCTCAGCCCCGTGCCGACGCACCGGCGTCTCAAAGCGAACCGGCCCCCGCGGCTTCCGCAGCCAATCCGGATCAGCGGTCTCCATCCGTCAAGGATCATTCGAGGACATCGGCTGATACTCCGCTCGATTCCACTCGAGACTCTTCGTCGAATCTTTCCCCGGCCACACCGCCCCGCCCCAGACTATCGGGAGCCTTTCGGTCTGCGCCGCCGATCTCTTCCACACCTGCAAGGCCCGTCTCTCCGTTCTCTCAAGCGCTGGTCCCCTCCGACTCCACCCGCGGCCGCCGAGCCCAGGACGACTTCGACTATCAGCAGCCGCACAATCCATCCGACCCGCCGCGTCGCAGCTCCGCAGACCCATCTCCTGAGCCCGCGCCTCTAGCCTCCGCGCGACCTGCCTTCCAGTCAGATCCTGCCGGCCCGGCCTGGCTCTACGCCTCGCCCGCGCAGCCCGTCGTTCCAAAGCCACTCGCACCGCAGCAGCAGCCACCCTCTCAATCCTCGGTGGCCGACACCCTCCAGCACTCCAGGGAGCGCGTCGCCGCCCGCTGGTACGCCCTCAAAGGTGTCTTCGAACAGCCCGGACAGGATCAACCCGAGGCAGCGCCCGTGCGTCAAAAGGAGACCCGGACCCCCGTCCTCGCCGTCTTCTCCCTCGCCGGCGGAGTCGGCAAAACCAGCCTCGTCGCCACCGTCGGGCGAGCTCTCTCCTCCATGGGAGAAAAAGTTCTGCTCACCGACACCACCTCACATGGTCTGCTGCCGTTCTACTTCGGCGCCAGCGAGCTTCGCCACGGAACCGTCCGCACCTTCTCGCCTCCCAGCGGCAGCACCGATGCTCCCATCTACCTCGTCAGCTACGACGTCGACCAGAAGCAAACCGACGAGGAAGCACAGGAGCTTCTCGCCGAAGAGATCATCAGCAACGGCCGTGGCGCCCACCGCATTCTGCTCGACCTCACCGTCGGCTCCAGCTGGATCGTTCGCCGCATGGCCCGCATGAGCCCTACCATTCTCGTTCCCGTCGCGCCCGACATGAACTCTGTCATCAGTCTGCAGACCGTCGAAAAGTTCTTCAGCGGCGTCAACGACGGCGATGGCCGCCCCCTGCAGCCCTTCTACGTCCTCAATCAGTTCGACACCTCGCTGCCACTGCACCTCGACGTCCGTGAGGTGATGCGCCGGCAGTTAGGAGATCGCCTCCTCCCCTTTGTTATCCGTCGCGCCCAGTCCGTCAGCGAAGCTCTGGCCGAGGGCATGACCGTAGTCGACTATGCTCCAGACGCACCCGTCGCCGAAGACTATCTGAACCTCGCCACCTGGCTCCGCACCGTCGCCGCACCGGCCACCGCGGGCTTCCGCAACGTTCGCTGGAGCGAGCGATGAGGGAGGGCCCTCTCTTCGACCAACTTCAATCAGGTGACGCTCTCTTCTACAAAGCCCTACGCTTTCTCATCCTTCTCGGCGGAGTATTTCTTCTAGCATTCACCGGCATTCTGGAGCTCACTTGGCCCCAGCAGATCGTCCTCGGCATCCTCACCGTAGCCCTGGTCATCTGGATGGACCGCAGCTCCGGCTCCTACCTCGTCACCCTGACGCTCATGCTGGCCTCGATGTTCTCCACCTTCCGCTACGGCTTCTGGCGAGTCTCGACCACCCTCAAGTTCTTCTTCGATCCCGGCTCGACCTGGAGCGTTCTCGACGGCTTCTTCATCTGCCTCCTCCTCTTCGCCGAGTTCTACGCCTTCGTCGTTCTCTTTCTCGGCTACTTCCAGACGCTCTGGCCGCTGCGCCGCACGCCCGTCTCCTTGCCCGACGAGATCGCCCAGTGGCCCGCCGTCGATCTCCTCATCCCCACCTATAACGAGCCGCTCAGCCTCGTAAAGTACACCGCCCTCGCCGCCCTGAACATCGACTGGCCCTCCGACAGGCTCAACGTCTATCTCCTCGACGACGGCAAGCGCGAAGAGTTTCGCCAGTTCGCCGCAGACGCCGGCATCGGCTACATGACGCGCGACGACAACCAGCACGCGAAGGCCGGCAACATCAACCACGCCCTCGCCCAGCTCAACTCTCGCTACGTCGTCATCTTCGACTGTGATCACGTCCCCACCCGAAGCTTCCTGCAGATCACCATGGGTTGGTTCCTCCGCGACAAAAAGCTCGGAATGCTGCAGACCCCGCATCACTTCTATTCGCCCGATCCCTTCGAGCGCAATCTGGACCAGTTCCGCACGATCCCCAACGAAGGCGAGCTCTTCAACGGCATCGTCCAGGACGGCAACGACTTTTGGAACGCGACCTTCTTCTGCGGCTCATGCGCCGTCCTCCGCCGCTCCGCCCTCGACCAGATCGGCGGCATCGCCGTCGAAACCGTCACCGAAGACGCCCACACCTCCCTCCGCATGCAGAGGAACGGCTGGAACACCGCCTACATCAACATCCCGCAGGCAGCAGGCCTCGCCACCGAACGCCTCAGCGGCCACATCCGCCAGCGCATCCGCTGGGCCCGCGGCATGGTCCAGATCCTCCGCACCGAAAACCCGCTCTTTGCCCGCGGCCTCAGCGCAGCCCAGCGTCTCTGCTACTTCAACGCGATGACGCACTTCCTCTACGCTCTGCCGCGTCTCATCTTCCTCACAGCGCCGCTCGTCTACCTCATCTTCGGACACGTCAATCTCCCCGGCTACTGGCTGCTTATCTTCGCCTACGCCCTCCCGCACCTCGTACTCGCTAACATCGCCAACTCCCGCATCCAGGGCCAGCATCGCCACTCCTTCTGGAACCAGATCTACGAGACAGTCCTCGCGCCTTACATCCTTCTTCCCACACTCTTCGCCTTCCTCAACCCCCGATTCGGCAACTTCGACGTAACCGCGAAGGGAGGCGTCGTCACGCGCCGGTTCTTTGACTCGCGCATCGCCCAGCCCTTCCTCTTCCTCTCAGCGCTCAACGCCATCGGCATCCTCTGCGCCATCCCCAGATTCATTCAGTTTCCCGGCGCCGGAACACCCTCCCCGCTTCACTTCATCGCGGACATGTACGACGGAGGCCACCCTGGAACCATTCTGATGAACCTCCTCTGGGCCTGCTTCAACATGATGATCCTCGGCGTCGCCACCTCCGTCGCCTGGGAGAGTCGTCAGCGCCGCCAGGCCGTCCGTCTTCCCATGTCCGTCCCCGCCGACGTAGAGCTCGGCAATGGAACCATCGTCCGCGGTGTCACCAGCGACATGTCCAGCGGCGGTCTCATGGTCCGCATCGAGCGCGCCTTCACCGGCCGCATCGGCGACGCCGTCAAACTCACCCTGCCGGTTCTCGACGGCAAAGCCACCCTACCCGCTACCGTGGTAGGAATCGAAGGCAACACCTTGCGCGCCCAGTTCGACCCGCTCACCCTCCTTGAAGAAGAGGCGCTCACCATGGTCCTCTACTCCCGCGCCGACACCTGGCTAGGCTGGGGAGAGACACGCGAGGCAGACAGACCACTCACCAGCCTGCGCCGCATCGTCCAACTCGCCGGGCAAGGCTTCGTCCGAACCTTTCGCAGCGGCGCCAAAGCAAAAGAACCATCGTCCAACGGTAATCTGGCTCCCAGCGTCGTACCGCTTCTCGTCCTCGCCCTGCTGGTGAGCTCTTCCGCTCTCTTCGCTCAGGTTCACCCGCTTCACACTACACATTTTTTGCTGCAGAATGATGCCAGCACCCCACCACCGGCTCAAACCGCGCCTCCAGCTCAAACTCTTCCACTAGCCCCCGCCCCTGCAGCCCAGAACCCGCCTTCGACCGAAACCCAGCAGCCACCTCAAAACCCGCCTGCGGTGAAACCATTCCTCTCCTACAAGGCATACGCCGCTCGACTGACCGCTGCACAAGCTGCCGCCGCGCCGCCGGACACCTTCGACAGAGTCGTCAGCCTCTCCGATCTGGGCGTCCCACGAACCATCGTCATGCAGGGCCTCGACGCCTTCAACACGATCCACTTCGCACTGCCGCAGACGCAGGTCGTCAAGACCGCGACGATGCATCTTCGCTACCACGTCTCGCCCGGTCTCATTCCATCGCTCAGCCATCTCAAGGTGAGCCTGAACGGCACCCTCTTCGCGACCCTCCCCGTCGTCGACCCACACCCCACCGGCGCCACTCAAGCCACCCAGACAGTTACAAATCCCGTTCCAGCCCAAAGCACCGACCTGCTCGAATCGACCGTCACGCTGCCAGTCGATGCCCTGACACGAGACAATCAGCTCACCTTCGAGTTCGTCGGCCACTACGCCTCACAGTGCGAAGACCCCGCCCACTCCACCCTCTGGGCACACATCGACAACAGCTCCACCATCGAGTTCGCCGGATCCCTCAGCCAGTTGCACGACGATCTCAAGCTCCTCCCCGCGCCGTTCTACGATCCGCTCGTCAATCCTCATCCCGTCATCCCCATCGTCTTCCTCGGCCAGCCGTCTCCGAAGGCCCTTCAGGCCGCAGGCATCCTCGCCTCGTGGCTCGGACTCCTCGCCGACTCCCGCCCCATCCGCTTCCCAGTCACAGTCGGAACCATCCCCGCCGGCAACGCAATCGTCATCGGCCAAAATGGCCCATCGTTTCCCGCCGAACTCCAGATCAACTCCATCGCCGGCCCCACCGTCGTCATGCGGCCGAACCCCTCGGACCCCTACTCAAAGCTCCTCATCCTGACCGGCGAGACCGACGCCGACCTCCTCAGCGCAGCCCTTGCGCTCACCCTCCAGCGCGACCTCCTCAGCGGCGATCGCGTGCGTATCCCCGCCATCAAAATGCCTGCCTCGCGCGAAGCCGACGACGCACCACGCTGGCTCAGCACCGACAAAAACACTCCCATCGGCGACCTCCTCCAAACCAGCAGCCTCCAGACCGACGGCTCCAACCCGGTGGCCCTCTTTCTGCGCCTCCCGCCCGACCTCTTCTACGGCACCCGCCAGAATCTCGGCTTCCATCTCGCCTATCGCTACAACGGCGTCCCCCTCTCAGACGACAGCTCCCTCCAGGTCTATCTCAACGACGCCTATATCAACTCAACCCCGCTCTCGCACACCGACAAAGCCTCCCCCGCGCGCATCGTCCCATTCCCCGTCTCGGACATGCGTCCCTTCTCGAACTCCATCCTGCTGCGCTTCTTCTTCCAACTCGCCAAAAAAACCGACTGCCCCGACCCAACCTCGCCGAACCTCCTGGGCTCCATCCTCAAAGACTCCTACCTCGACCTCAAGGACATTC